>CAZTCS010000104.1:0-13826 GCA_964611995.1 uncultured Sediminibacterium sp.
GTTGGTTCTCAAAATCTGCCTGGATGTTTTTGCGTAAACTATCTTTAAGTTCTTCTTCCAGTTTCTTTTTTTCGGCGTATAATTTTTTGTTCGCTTCATCTTCTTTCAGTTGAAGCTGTTGCTGAAAAGCCTGTTCTTTTTGTCTGAATTCTTCGTCTTTCTTCTTCTGCCAATCAACCATTTGTCCACGCAGCTCTTTTTGCACTTCTTCGCGGATAGAGTCACCTGGTTCAAACTGGTGGTTACAATTGGGGCAATGTATGATGAAATCGGCCATGGTTATTGTCTGAGTAAAATGAGATTAAAAGTATATACCCGGGTTCACTTATAGTACTTGCTAACCTTTAGATAACAAGGCTTTATAAGGTGTATTCATTTAAAAATTACAGGTTTGTTAATTTATAACTTTAAACCTGGGTATATTCAAAATTACAGGATTAATGGTAAATATATTATCTGTATAAACTGAATATTTAGTGTAGGAGAGTGAGGGAGTGCTATGATTTAACCCTTAGAAATGCTGGTTTTTTTTGTGAGTAAATGACTTTGTAGGGGTTAAATAAATGCCAATTGGTATTATGATAATTTGAAGATATTATTTTTTAAAGCATATAGTACCAGACCGGTTACATTTCGGGATCCGGTTTTCTGCAATAAATTATTTCGATGACCATTCACTGTTTTAACGCTGATAAAAAGCTTTTCGGCTATTTCTTCAGCAGTAAATTGCTGGCAAATCAGTTGTAAAATTTCTTCCTCCCTTTTTGTAATGACAAGGGAAGGCTTTTTTATCTTTTTTTTGTTTCCAAGATTATGTTGTATAGCCAATAATGTTCGCTGATTGATATATGAACCTTTCGTATGAGCAGATATTATTGCTTCATGCACTTCACTTGGATTACAGTCTTTTAGTAAATACCCGTGAGCCCCTTCCTCAATCAATTGGGCGATATAATTTTCGTCGTTATGTACAGAAAGGATAATAATTTTAATAGATGGATGATATTTTAGTAAAACTCTGGTAAGATCAAGCCCGCTAAATGGGTTGTCTCCATTTGGTGGTAAAGAAAGGTCGACCAACATAACATCAGGTACAATAGCTGATTTCGACAACCGATCCATAACAGAATAGCCATCTGGTGACTCAAAAATAACTTTTGTATCTGGCCAGTCAGAAATTATAGCACGTACACCTTCACGAAAAAGTACTTGGTCTTCTACAATACCCACTGTTATTAGTTGATTCATAATCGAGTAAGCTGAACTGGGGAAGAATAGGTGAATTTTAGTCTTTATGCTGGTAAAAATAAGCTATAGTTACTCATTAATGGGTATGATTATTTTAGCCATAAATCCCTTTTCGGGTTTGTCAAAAAGTATACTGCCGCCTAAAGAATTGGCCCTTCCCTGCATGCCTTTATAACCCAGGCCAGCTTCTTTTTGATCTATTGATAACCCAATTCCATTATCGGTATAGGTGCATTCTATTTGGGAGGAATTGTTTTGAAGCTGAATAGTAATAGTGTCTGCTTGAGCGTGTTTTATTGTATTATTGATGAGTTCCATACAAATTCTGTAAAGCCCCAATTCTACTGGCCAGTTTAAAGGAGGTAATGGTGTTATTACCTCTATTTGTATATGGATGCTATCTGTATTATTGGCATGATCTGCAACAGCTTCTAAGGTTTTAACAAGTCCGAAGGTCTCTAATTGGGGTGGCATCAGTTCATGACTGATTTTACGCATGGACGAGAGTGATTTTTCAATGAGTGTACGAATGTTAACAAGTGATTTGCCTAAATTTTCTGGTTCAGGTGCTTTTTCTTCCAGATGAACAAGATGCATTCTGGAGATAGAGAGTAGTGCGCCTAGTTCATCATGAATATCCTGTGCAATTCGCTTGCGTTCTTTCTCTTGTACCATAATACTGGATCTTAACAATTCTATTTGTTGCTGGTTTCTAATTTCTTCTTTCTCAAGTTGTTGTCTGTATAGGTTTTTTTGAAAATGCTGGTTCAGAAGTACTACGCCTAATGCAATAATAAACACAATGCCAATTAAGGGTAGAAGCTCAGCCCCGGGATTTATTTCCGCGAACGTTTGGATAAGCCAATTATGAAACATAAATACATTATTATAGAAAAAATGGAATGTAGTATCCAGGTATAACTGTTTATTGATTTTGGAAAACTGCGGGTAAGGTAGAATATTATCAGGCTGGAACTATAATAAATAAATAACCCTGAATTGATCCAGTTAATGCTGCGGATGACCGAAGCTTGCTGTTCTTTTACTATATCGTTCATTAGAACCATATAGGTCGACAACGATAAGATTACAATAAGTATTGATTCGACTGCTAGTGCTGTAGAATTAAATGTAAAAAAAGATTCAACAAAAATTGAATTCAATATAGTGTATAGGAGAAATGTAATAGTGATGGTCCATATTACACCTTGATGAATGAAATTTTTGAGGACACTTTTATAAAATAATGCCAGTAGTAAAAAACCCGCTGCTACATAAATATGTAACAGCGGTAAATTGTTGGTTCTGTTGAGTGCTAATATGAGTGCAGTAATCTGTATGAATGCCGATAAAAAAAGGAATAGTGAAAACAATTGTAATTTTTTGTCTAATTTTTTATACAGTATTGCAGCATACACAGCACTAGTTATAATAGGAACATGTGATGTTATAATGATGATTTCTATTGTATTCATGTTTCAGCTATATGAGCATTGCGCTTTATTACATCTTTTACAAGATAATAAATTATTGGGATGCGGGGGTAAGTGAAACAAGTAATGTTTAGTAATTTCTGATATTGTTACCAGAGTCCGGACAAAGCGTAGGACATGGATAGTTTAGGTCTAAAACAAAGCCTTCGTTCTCGTCATTTAATTTTAAACTATTATTCCTCTTTGCTGTAAAGAATGCGTCTTTTCCTGCGCTAGTTGCCCCTTGTTTAGGATCTAATGATGCGTTAACTGCAGCTAGAAGCAATAGCTTATACGTAAAAGATCCATTCGTGTTTGTCATGCCGAAATATCCACGTATATGGGGAACATTAATAGGGAGTTTATTTTTTGGTATGCCTAATACTGATAGTATATCTTCTGTTCTATAGGTAAATCCATTAAGGATTTCAGATTCGCCAAGTGGAACCATCTCTCCGGAACTATTTTTTCTGTAGAGCGTCGACATGAAATCCTGATAGTTTGCAATCCACTTTTGGGCAGTGTCGAGGGGAATCATTTCTCCGACAATTTTTAACGAGTCAGTGTCTATTTGTATAGAATCTGTTGGATAGAAACGAAATGGACTGTGCCTTTTCTTGCTGATTGGTTCTTGCTGGTTTGAATTGCATGCTACTAATAATAATACCAGCGCAGTTAATAAGTACGGGGTAATTTGTTTCATGATCATTGGTTTAGTTTAATTAAGAAGCTAGAGTTTTTTAGTAAATCTATAATGAATATCATTTTGGTGGTGCTGCTTTTTTTCAAAACAGGTATTTATACCTATGCCAAAAAGGAAAACAGGTATAAATACCTGTTTTCAAAAACACACTCTTTTACGCTTGTAGAGGGTTAATCCATACGATAATTTCACCTCATGTTTTTAAGTGCTAAAACACTAGGAACCTTGCCCGCAAAAGGGGGCTCTTGTGGGTGAGGTTCCAAAAAACGAAGGTGAAAAACAAGTACTGCTATTTTTTGTATGGATTGAATTTGTTTAACAGTACATGTTAATTGCTGCTTAGAAAACATATCCAGATAATCGATCCTTTCAAATAAAATACTTAATTAAATATTATATCAATGAATAACAATCCCAACCAACAAATTGTAACGAATGCATGGAATATGCTTTGGAACAAACAAAAATATCCTGATTATTACCTGCCAGATGTTATCATCAACGGAATAAAAGCAAATGGTATTACAGTAGATCCATTAGGTAACCTTGATATCGCCAAATATGGTCCATTCACTCTTTTTAGTGAGCCTGTACTTGGAAGTATCTCCATTGAATTTTCCGATAATATCATTCAGGGACTGAATACAATGGCAAATACTGGTATTTCAGTTACGCCTGATGGCTTAACATTTGCCGCAACGGTAGGTGTGTCGGCCCTTTCATCCTCAGGCAATTTTGATGTACTAGCAACTGGTTTGAGTGCATGTGCCGTTGATTCAGTATGGGCACTCGGCAAATTAACCAGTGGCTCGGAAATGTCTTTGTCGGATGATCCTGCTGATCCGCCCGGTATACAACAGGCAAAGGATTACCGTACCAAGTTATTGAACCAGGGTGAGCATGGCCAATTTTTGGTGAGTACCTATTATGATAACAACGATGTGTACAATGATATTGCCAACGATACAAGTACCATGTTTAATTATAACTGGGCCTATTATCAAACAAACGGAATGGGGCCAGACGGAAAAACGCCGGTAACAGTAAATAGTAAGATACTTTCCGGACAAACAACTACAGCAGCTCAAAATCCAGACAACAATGATCAGGTAGTGGGTTATGATGCTTATAATTTACATTCTTATATAGGCCAGGGACTTATGATCAAATCCATTGATCATAAGATATCTGGTCTGCAACAGCAATACCAGGGGCAGTCAATACCTCCATCCGTACAAAGTCAGATCGATAAACTGAAACAGGCAAAAGCCGCAACATTTGTTTTTGGTGAGAATACAAAACCTGTGACCAAAACCAACGCCAATGGTATGACTGTAAATTCGGTAATGAACGATGTGCAAAATAATGCTCCCATTACAACCAGTGTAATGGCAAGTAATCATAAACCCGGAATGAGCTTATATGAATTAGCTGAAGATGATTATCCGCTTTATAAAGAAGCAATGAAAAGGGTTGACGAAATGGAAAAAGAATTTTTGGAACTTAAGAAAGCAAACAAGATTAATCGGGGGAATAATTTTAATGATAGTACTCCTGTTAAAGGTTCTTATGACTTGATTATACCGGTGCCTACGGTAACTTTTAACGGAACCATTTCTGCTGGTGGAAGCGGTATTAGTGTAACTGTTAGTAGTGTTACAACAGTAATTCCTCCATTGCAGTATTCGCTTCATCCTTCAGATTCGGGATCTGCTTTGGTTACAAAAGTATTGGAGCATTATGCTTCTGCTTCATATATCCACCAGCTAGCACAATCGAAAGCAAATGATGCATTCAATTCTACACAAATGCTCACTTATATGACAGACAGGATAAACCAGGCTTTAGATAAGGTATTCGGATAATTAACCAACAAAAACTTAAAACGTTATGGCAAACTTTGATCTCGCAATAGGCATTAGTCAAAATGCAATGAATGAAATTACTTCAGCATTTTACAATAAAGGAAAAGATAGCATTTTTAAAGGAACAATAGATGCATCAGGTTTAACTGTTATCTGGCAGGCAAATACGCCTCCGGTCATTAATTTAGCTCCTACTTCACTAAGTGCGGCCCAGCGTTTGGTTTCGAGTTGTAACCTCGAGAAATATCCTTCATTGTTGCCTGCTGTAACAGAAGAGGGTAAAACCAATGTGGCACAATTTATTGCTGATTCGAACAATGGGTTTTCGTTAACCATTCAAGAGTTTCAAATGACTTTCGGAACCGACCCTGTTACGGTTCCATTATATGCCAGATGTAGTGTTACAACTAATGGTGCTACAACTAGTTTGAACTTGCTGTCGATTTCAATAACCGTTCAGGGAACGGTTAATCAGAATATAGTGAATAAATTTATCATTCCCAAAATGATGGAAGTATTGGGAGGCGCATTGAGTGGGGTACAACTTCCTCCTCTATCCCTTCCCAATATTAGTATGGGAGGTTCCCGGGCTGCAATTCAGAATAGTCAGGTTATTGTATTTGCAAATATTTCTTCCAACCCTGCTATACCTGATATAGATGGATTTGTTTTTCCAACAAATGATTTTTATGCAGTGTTAAGTAATAATACTTTGCAGCAGGAAGTGAATAATTCTGTTGCAGGAAAAACTTTCGGCCCATCCGGATCTATTGATCTTGGAATTACACATGCCGATTATCATGCTACTGTAACAATTCAAAATCCTCAGGTTTCCATTTCCGGTACCAATCTGATTATTAATTTGGCTTTATCCGGATCTGCCGGGGCGAGCATTACAATAGGTTGTAGTCATCCCGGAATTGACTTTAACGTAAGTGCATCTCCGAATCCAACGGTAACCTGCAGCACTTCTATTAATAATAACAGTATTTCAGTGTCAGGGTCTTCTTGCAGTTCATTTGCTTCAATTGTTAGTGTTAGTGGTTGGGTGCCACCTATAATAAGCCAATTTGTTGACCTGATAGCTACGGCAATAGCTTCAACGGTAACAGGAACGGTCAGTTCACAAATTGTCGGTGCAATCTCTTTTGGGTCATTTCAATTGCCACAGATCCCTGTTAACTATGGAGGTGTTAGTTTAAATATAAGTGGAGCTAATATGAGCATGGGGAACGCTGGAGGATTTCTTGCCATTCAGGGTGGGATAAGTGTTTCCTGATGTAGGAATATGCCCGGGGGTAATATTCTTCTGTAGAGCCTGGAAAAACCAATATTAATGTTATGTAAGAACGCTAGCTAAATTTTCATTATGAATGTACAAGTAGAGAAATTATTGCAGGATGAACTTAAAAGATATGATGACTTGCTTGATCATGCCATTACAGACCAGGAAGGATATTTAACCGATTTGGAGAAGAATATGTATAAAAAAGGAAAGCGTTTGCGTCCTATTATGCTATTGTTATGTGCAAATATTGGGAAGAGAGATAAGGCAATGCTCGACGAAAAAGTTATTCTTTCAGCTGTATCACTTGAAATGCTTCATGTTGCATCACTTATTCATGATGATATTATTGACAGTGCACCTATGCGTCGGGGATACCCATCTATAAAAGCGGCAAGGGGAGCAAATATGGCTGTTCTAATAGGCGATTTGCAATTTTTACAGGCGATGCGCGGGCTCTTGAAAAGCGTGGTTGTACAGGAAGACATTGCCATTATCGAAAAGATATTGAAGGCCGGATATGAAATATGTATCGGAGAAATTGATGAATTAAACATCGACCCTGCCAAAGCTTATACTGATCTGATTGAAATGGAATGCAGTTATATGAATGTCATTGATCGTAAAACCGCCGCATTATTCGGTATTTCCTGCGAAGCTGGTGCCGCATTGGTAGGGGCAAAAACGGCCCACTTGGCGGCTTTGAGTAGGTTTGGACGATCATTTGGCCAGGCTTTTCAGATAATGGATGATATCGATGATTTTTTAAAACCTTCTGCCAATTCCGGGAAGCAACAGCATATAGACCTGGAGCAAAAAAAATTGTCTTTGCCGATAATAAATGCGTTAAAGGAATTAAAACCCAATAATGCACTTTATAATTACCTCACCAATAAAGTATCTGGTGACGAGGCAAAACAACAGGCGGTGAAAGCAGTAATTAGTTCCGAAAGTTTTGTGAAAACCTATAATAAAGCAAGAGAAATTATGCTGGATGCCATCCTGCAACTTTCCATATTTCCTGATTCCCCATACAAGTCAGCATTAGAATCAATTGCATTTTATGTGATTAATGGGAAAAAACAATCTTCTTAAACCTACCTTAACCTTCAGCAATATGAATGCTAATATGAGCATACTTGAAGCATTACTGGATATGCTTCAACAAAAAATGATCGATCCTTCAAGTCATTATTACCTTCCTGTGTTAGTGCAGCAGTTGAATAATCCGAGCATTAATCCCTATGTAATAAACGATGATTGGAATATGAGTGGACTGTCGGGCGACAGTATTGTTACCGGAGCTAATCAGATATGTTTACAGGCAACGCCAGATAAATATTATCCGGCTCAGGGTATCTATGCATCAATGCCTCAGATAACATTAAGTTCAATCCAGATAAATGGCTTAATTAATGTGTTGCCTGAAAAACCTACTGTAGTAGATCCTGATAGTGATGCTCCTAAAATATCGGTTGTGCTTGACTTCTGTACCATTATGGGAACCAGCCTGCCAACAAGTATCACAATAGCCGGAAACTTTACATTAAACCAAAGCTGTTGCGTGCCTGCGAGGGGAGCACAAACCTGTGAACCCACTTACCCTAAGTTTAGCACAGATGGGGATGGAACATTTACCGCTACACTTTCTCCTGTTACTGGTCCAACACAAACCAATCAGCTTAAAATGACCTGTAACGCAGTGATTACCGTTCAACCAGATAATTCTTTTCTGGTAACAGTAACTGATATTGATGTAAATATTCCTACCGAAGCGTTAAGTATTTCTGTAGTCATTAATTCAACAGGAAAAGGAGATAAAAAAACTTACGAAAAATTAGCAGAAGAGGCACTTAATTCAGATGGGGCAAAATCTCAGATTCTTACCCAGATGCAATCAGAAGCATCAAGTGAAGCTACCCGGGATGAGATTGGGAAAATGATCACCAATCAACTTAATAATCTGATGTTACAAGGAGTGCTTTAACTCATTCAATTTAAATAGCTATGAGAATTCTATTTTGGAATGTCCAGCGGTTAGGTGCGACAACAGACGATAACAGAAGAACAATTATCGGGAATGTTTTTTATTCAGTAGCTCCAGACCTAATATTATTGTGTGAATTAACTACAGCATCTGGCACACCTCAGGCTCAAAATATTACTTACAGGCGGCAGAATCCTTTTCAGTTGTGTTATGGGGCAGTAGATAGTGGTGGAGGAAATATAGGACTTACAAGGGTTAACCCCCCAGCTGGCCCTGGTTATGCGGGTCAATTTGCAGGTGGCAATGATTTTAGCGACTTAGTAGATCGTGCCCTTGCGTATGTTGGATTCAATAATAATTACCACATCTATGTGTTTCATGCACCAGCCAATCAGTTTGAGGCTAAAAGGGCTGCAACCTTTCTTACGTATGCCTTAAATGCACACCATGCGGGGGCTAACTGGCTTGTCATTGGGGACCAAAATATTGAACCGGCAGACTTACCACCTTTTGTTAATAACCATGCTTACCAACCAGATACAGCCACATTTATTAGTGGGATGCCAAAAATGTATGACTATATTTTAACGAATAATTACGCTGGCTTTAACCTGAGAACTGTAGTGCCAGGAGGTGCAGGTTCCGATCACTTACCAATTGTTCTCAATTTCTAAACAGTCAAAGTAAAACGCCGTCCCATGACCTTATCCGCATTAAATGATTTATTGCAAATAACAACCGGTAACCTTACGCTGTCGCCGAACACTTTGCCAGACTGCCATTTTGATGGTTTGCTTCGCGAATACAATCAAAGCGAACCACTTATTATCAACGGTGCAACAAAAACAATGTCGGATACAGTTATCACTGTAACTGGTACCAGTTTATTCTTAAAAGTAAATCAGCTACCGGTAACTGCTACCTTCAGTATCGACGGTAGTGGTAATCCCGTCGCTGTTATAAAGTTAACCCTGATAGGGGATACGATATCTCCGACTAACTGGAAATTCAGCCAAAGTTTCGGATCACTTCCTCCATTTTATTTTTCCGGTGCTGATAGTGGATATCTCGACAGCTTTATACTTACAAATACCAGCTTTATTTTGTGTACAAATGCCGGAACCGATCCTGTTACCAACCAGTTACTGCAACAAGGTTTAAATTTCTCTGCAAATCTCAATCCAACCGGAGTACTTGGAATTTTTGATTCGATATTAGGTGGTACTGATTATGTTTTGCTTGAAGGGCAAATTCATATTCCGTATAATGATGAACCCGCTGAGGCGGTGCCTTATGGAAAATTTCCCTGGAATATGCAAGCCCCCATTCCTGGTATCAACTTAACAGCAAGTCTGGGAATAGAGGTGAATCTTTCGGATAAACTTAAAATTAACCAGACCAAACTAAACATCTATACGCCCATAACAGATAAATGGCTCTCAGCGAATAAAACCTATCAACCGGTTGCCGCGCTGGAAGGGGTACTTTCTATTCCTAGTTTACAAGCAAATGTTACTGTTGATGCATACATTAATCAACAAAAAACAACCACTACCATTGTAGGTAATTTTGAAGGGGTAACATTTAAAAGTTTACTCGAACTGGTAGATATCGCCAACGGAAACGGATTAATGGAAACATTGCCAAAAGCAATTCAGGATAAAATAGCAAGTCTGGATAAGTTAACATTGGAACAGGTAAGCATCACAATTAATGCCAGTTTAAGTTCAACTTCTATCAGTTCCATTTCGGTTAAAGTGGGTTTGCCGGGAATAACCTGGAATCCTGTAAGTGTCTTTGAAGTATCTGGTATTGCAGCAGATTTTTTTATTCTTACACCTTTTTCAGCCAGCAGAAGTTTAGCGATGGCACTTGAAGCTACATTAACCATTGCCGGCACTCCATTTTCTATAATGTTACAGGCTCCGGAAGTAATGCTAACAGCTTATCTGCAGAGAGGGGCAACCATACCATTAAAAGAACTTTTTCAAACCTATCTTCCATCACTGCCTGCCCCGCCGGATCTTACCATCAATGATATGTCTTTCGGATCAAACCTGGCCGATGATTCATTTAATTTTTTTATGGACCTCGCAGTAGATCCAGTATGGACGCTTAATGTACCTAAGCCATTAACCATTTTTGATGTAAGGGTAGAGGTTAACAAAGACCAACAAACACAGGCAAGTTTTTCTGGCTCTTTAGAATTTGCCAATAATGTAATCAGCGTATCTTATACCACTCCGGGAGATTTTATGGTACGAGGCAGTTTCCCCAAAATAAATGTAACTGATATTATCAGTGAACTTTGTGATCAGACCATTACTTTTCCTAATGGTTTTGATATTGAACTCCTCAATTCAACTATCCTGATTGAAAAATTGGCTTCACAGGATACTTTTTTCTTTGCTACACAAGTAAATGATTATGGGGTATTTCTGTTTCAGGCTGTTCGGGATGCAGGTAAAACAGGTCTTGCGTTTGGATTTGAATTGGGTTCAGCACCATTGAATGCCTTAAACGGACTTTCAATACTTAAACCCCTTGAAGACATGTTCCAGTTGTCCGAACTGATGCTTTTGGTGACTTCTGTTGATCCTACTACTATAACATTTCCTGATCTTGACAAATTCCAAAACCCCAATATCACCGCTAAAAAACTAAAAATACCAACTCAATCAGGTAATAACAAAGGATTTTATGCCTATGCCAATGTGGTGTTTGGGTCTGCAGGAGGACAGGGTACGGTTTCAAAACTATTCGGTCTCTCAGGCCAACTGGCCATGATATTATTTATCGGAGACCAACCTGAAAAAAATGCCAAATTTTATATTGATCTGAATTTTACAGGTCATTCAGGTGTGCTAAATGGATGCACCATTGATGCCCAGTTAGGTGCATTGCTTAGTAATGGAGAACCTGGGTTGTTTTTACTTGGAACATTGGCAACCAAATTTGGATCCCAACCTGTGCTATTTACGCTTGAATTGCTGATCGTGCCAAATGGTGCATTTATATCAGGAACGGTTCAGGGTACAATGCCTTCATTTAATATAACAGACTCTTTAAGTGTCACATTCAGTCAACTAGCTGTTGAAGTGGGTGTTGATCTTGAAGGGATACCTAGCTTTGGTTTCACAGGTCAGATAGATACCAATAAAGGATTTGATAGTTCCATCGCAGTCTTTTTTGATTCTGCTGACCCTGCTAAATCTTTACTGGCGGGAGCAATAAGTGATATCAACCTATATGATATTGTCGACACTTTTTCTCAGAATACAGCCGAGGAATTGCCTGGTTGGTTAGCTGATATTTTGAAAGAAATAGGTGTTGCTGGACTCACAGCTTTCAGCATTGATAAAACTTATGCCAGTGCCCTTGATGCCCTTGATCTGAATAAAATAAGTGAAGCTTTTGCACCTCATGGTGTAGTAGTTTCAACAAATATTCAACAGAGTCTGCTGGTAGTTAATACCATAGGTAGTATTTGGAGTTTGACTACAATGGATCAAACAAATGGTATTACACATTACCAGTTAAAATTGAATGGGACTGTAATTGATGTTGAGCTTGAAGCACAACTATATCTCGCACCCCAAAATACGGCCATCGGTAGTATTAATTTCCCTGAAGGATTCAAAGCAATTGGAACTGTAAATATTTTCTTCCTTCAACTTACGTCGAATACAGAAATCTTACCTGCAAGTGGTATTAAAATAAATGAAGAAATCAATGCCATAAAATGGGCGGTCGATGGGGTAGATTTATTTAAGCTTACAGGTGCGGGTGGCTCAGGTAATCCAACACTTTCATTGAGCACTTTTACTGATAATACACAAACAAATCAGGATTTAAAAGAACCACACTTTTTGCTCAGCGGTGAAATTAGTTTTTTGGATATCGACAATGTTAGTGTTTATGTAAATGTGCGGAAAGAAGGAATGAGTTTTGACCTGAATGACCATTATTTTGTAATTGATCTTGATGTAAAAGGAACATTTACTAGTCTGGATGATTTCTCGGTAGGTGGTACTGCCGCCTTTGAAATTGGTAACCTTAATCTTGGTGCTGCTGGAAGCATACCTATCAATACAGGGGTGTCGGCCACACTTGCGATTGCGGTAACAGATAATGCAAACAACCTTAGTTTAGGGGCAAATGCCTCATTAACCATAGAAATCCTTGGAGATTCCTTTAATCTGGTAAATGCAACTTTAACTGTTTCTGCATCATTCTTCGAAAATTTACCAGACGCTATTGAACATTTACTCATTGACGAAATTTTAAAGGAACCGCTCAAATGGTTAAACTGGGTAAAAAATGGGTTAATTACTATAACAGGCGATGTAGTACAAGTGTTAAAAGACCTATTTGGAATAAGCTCATGGCAGGATGTTGCGGATCTAATGAAGCAGGTTGGGTACGATTTTGCTGAGATTGTAAGTGGAATAGTTAATGTATTTGGTGTTGTTGCTACTGATGTATGGAATTTTCTTATTTCTTCGGTAGAAGCATGTGCCGTAAATTCTGTAAATGCTTTAACCGGCAATGGAGTCGGATATAGCTTGTTTGATTTTACACAGCATTTTTTAAGCAAAATCGGCACCTCTGAAGACAGTCAACATTTGTTATTCCTTTATTATTCAAATCAAAAAGAGTTAGAGCAAACATTACTCAGTCATCCGGTTATTTGGAATGATTATATTAACCAGGATAAACAGTCAATGCTTCTTTCTGATCCAGCATCAGCTACAATCAGTTGTCTTGATAACCTTAAAACTGTTTCATCACCGGTACTTACAAAAGCCATTGATGAGTCAATTGTAATTCTGGAAAAATATACCCAGCTTGACTACAATACATTCTTGCAGAAGATAAATTCTAATTAAATGGTAACTTGAACTTGTCTTTTGCAAAACTACAGGAAATTCTAAATAATTGTTTAATACTACTTACTCTCTTGTGTATGGATATATAACCCAAAGCATCTTAAATGGCGCAGGCCTTAGCCGTTGAGTAGATAGCAAAATACGGCAGGTGATTTCAGTGTGGGAAAAGAGAAAGGAGCTGCTATCTCCACGGTACCTTGGTGACTACTACCTCAAATTAGTGTATGAAAGAAGGTATTGCTGAAATTAACGCACATAAAAAACCAGATATAAAATGTATATCTGGTTTTAGTGCGTAAGAGGAGAGTCGAACTCCCACGCTTCGGTACTGCGGGCGCAAGCACCTCAAATTAGTTTTATGAAAACAGATACTGTAG
>CAZTCS010000105.1:0-13748 GCA_964611995.1 uncultured Sediminibacterium sp.
GCTTCTTTCTTACTGAGTTCAATATGCTGGCCATTCCAACTGATGGCGTCCTGTGCCTTAAAATCTATTTTATTGTCGCCGAATTCGTAATTATCTCCCACTGTTTCTTTCTCCTGCATCTTCTTATTTTTTTCAATCAGCTTTTCTACGCGTAACAGGAGCTCTTCCAGGTTAAATGGTTTGGTGAGATAATCATCAGCTCCTTTTTTTAGTCCTAACACACGATCCGATCCACTGTTTTTTGCACTTAAGATCAAAATGGGCACTTCATTATTGTTTACCCTTATACTTTCAGTAACGGCAATGCCATCTACTTCCGGCAGCATGATATCCAAAACGATCAAATCGAAATACTCATTCGACACTTTTTTGAGGGCTTCCGTACCATTAAAAGCCGAACTTACCTCATACCCTTCCATTTCGAGGTTCAATTTCAATGCCTCGTGCAGGTTCTCCTCGTCTTCAACCAATAAAATATTCGCCTTGGAATTTGTCATGCCTGTTGTAATGTGACCACAAAATTACTACCCTTGGGCTGATTATCTGTCACAGAAATGTATCCATTATGACTTTTTACGATTCTACTACAAAGAAATAGTCCTAAACCAGTGCCTTTGGTAGTGCGGGTATTTTCATTGCCGACCCGGTAGAATTTATCAAAAATCTTAGCTTTCTCTTCTGTGGCTATCCCAATTCCTTCATCAGACACAATCATTTGTAATTCACTGCCATTGGCTGATAGGCTCACTTTTATCATGCTTTCTTTTGGAGAATATTTCATTGCATTCTCCAATAAATTATTTACCAGCATTTGTAATAACAGTGGCTCCCCATTTAAATACAAGGATGGCGCTATTTGCTCAGTTACTTCTCTTTGTGGAAAGCGGTTCCTAAAATCGTCGATACAACCTTCCACAAGGTCTGAGAAATTAATTTCATCTTTTGCCGCGGTATATGCACCTGCTTCCAACTGTGCTGCCAGTAAAATATTATTACAAAGCATATTTAGCCGGTTCGCTTCCTGTAGTGTGTTGGTGATTAGTTTTTGCTGCTTTTCTTCATCCAATTTCCTTTTCTGGAGTGTTTCGAGGTTCAATCTTGTTACAGCAATTGGTGTTTTTAATTCATGTGTAACAGCCATCATAAAATTCTGCTGTTGTTGAGATAAAAGCAGTTGTCTTCTTGTGGCCCTGAATACAAATAAAGCGCCGACAAAAATGAGGGCCAGAAAAGTACTACCCTCTCCTATATACTGCGCTGTTTTACGTTTTTTAGCGGCTTCAATCTGGCTTGCCTTTTCGAAGTATTGGGGATCATCTTTTACCAGTTCCAATAAACGTACATTGGTTATTTCGCGGTTTTGCTTTTCGAGTGCAATAAACCACCAGATCAGTGCCGCGATGATGTACGACAACAATATCCAGTATACTACTGTTACTACAGTAAGTCGTTTACTGCTTTTTAAAGTCATTGTTTTACTTTTTCTACCCTTACACCGGCACTCAATATATAAGCCAGCGGATCTTCGCGCATAGCTTGTTTAAGCTTGAAGGTATAAATTCCCTTTTTCAGTTGTATAGGCTGTTGGGTTACGCGTGCCCTTCTGTCGAAAATATCATCCATACCGGTTCCAAGCCATCCTTTGGTATTGTCGGCTAAACTGATATCCAATAGTTGAGTGCGTGGAGTATCTCCGGGCGACTTAGTCTCTATGTTTACCCAAATATTATTATAGCGATAAGCATCCGTATGTCTGATTACCACATAAATATTGTAGAAGGCATTGGTATCAACTACTTCAAATGATACTGAAGGCTCAATACTTGTGGGCCATTCCTGATCCGGGAAACGTTGTGATTTTTCAAAAACACCATTGGTACCACATGCAAAAAGAAAACAAGTAAAAAAGAAAAATATATAAAAAGCCCGTTTCACTGATCTATAATTATGGATGAATAATACCGGTTAGCATTTTATTACAGCACATTCAATATTTGTTCTTTAGCTTTTTCAAGCTCATCTTTCATCAAAATTACCGTTTGCTGAATTTGAGAGTCATAAGCTTTTGAGCCCATGGTATTGATTTCGCGGCCAAACTCTTGTAAAATAAATGAAAGTTTTTTACCCTTTCCAGCTTCCTTGTCTGCCAGTATAGAACGGAAATAATCGCAATGATTTTTTAAACGAACCTGCTCTTCACTGATATCAATTTTCTCGATATAATAGATCAGTTCCTGCTCCATTCTGTTTGGATCGTAATTCTCTTTGCCCACATTATCTTCCAGTACTTTTACAATACCTTCTTTTATTTTCGTTCTGCGCAGGGGCTCGAGTTCAGTAATGGTTTTTTGATGTGATTCGATATTATTCAGGCGTAATAATAAATCTGCTTCCAAAGAAATGCCTTCATCTTTTCGGTGTGCATTTAATGCGGCTATTGCTTGTTTTAGCACCTGTTCAAATCCTTTCCATTCCTCATCGCTCAACATTTCTGTGGAAGGAGTAATTACATCTGGTAATTTCAGGATCGTACTAAGGATATCTCCTTTTTGTAACTGCAATTCATCTGCAAGTTCTGCTACTGGTTGGTAATAAGCTTTTGCCAGGTCTTTGTTAATAGAAACCGGCTTATTTGCGCCATTTTGTTTAATGGTGATGATACATTCAACACTTCCACGTTGAAGACCTTCATTCAATAAGTTGCGGATATCAAATTCGAATGGTTTTAAAAGTGCGGGCACATTTAAACGCAAATCGAATTGTTTTCCATTCAGTGAACGAACTTCTACCAAATAGGTTTTATCACCTATGGTTTGCTCTGATCGTCCATAACCTGTCATTGAATATAGCATAGCTGTTCTGTTGGGTGGTAAAAGTAGTTGAAATGATTGAAAAACCACGCCAGATAAAGCTGATACCAACAGGAATGAAGTTATTTAAAGTTCCGATGGACATGAAACATATAATTACCCGGAAATGAGAGGTCTAATTCAATCGTATAATTACCAGGTTTATCGATATGTATGGGATCGCCATTATAGTCTGGAATATGATCTGTTCCCGGCCAAAGATTCCCCATTTTTATATCATTATTATTATTGGCCCGGAAAAACAAATCACCTTCTGCAAGATTGATATTCAAGGTCCACATACATTTATTGGTAGGGTCCTGAGTAAGTTCTGGATCCTGTTCCCCATTTGATGGAACAGCAGAACCATTTAATCCCCAGGAATAAATTTTGGCATAAGACCATCTGTTGGTGTTTCTGCTCGCCCGAATCAAATAGGTACCTTTGCCTCCGAAAATGGATAACGAAGTTCCCTTCACACCAAACATATTTGGTCCAATATGTCCAAATACAAAATCTGACCAAAGGTTACCACTCACAAACAAAAACTGAGGGTACTCAATAGGCATATAAACATATCCTTCAAATTCCTGCATTCCTGGCTGCGAAACTATCTTCGGTGCCAATAGAGGATCCCAAGATTGATAGTTCCCAGGCAGTGTAAGAAAATTGGGAGAATTATAAGTTATGATTGGTCGGTATGTAGATAATTTAAGTAATATCTGATCAGAATAAAATATCTCCTCATTATTGACCACCTTTTGATTGAAGCTAACCTGACGCATATATTTTACCCGAACTGCAATATCCTCCGCATCTCCAGGTTCAATCATACGTAGCATTAGTTCATTTAATTGTTCCACTGCCAAGGCAATAGAAACACTATTACCTACAGGTAACTCAACAGGAAAATCAAATTGATCTTGTTTTAATGAAAACTGCAACACATAGTATACTGCATCTGTTACATTGGCGCCTTGGTAACCCCAATCAAACCGAATGGCATTTTGATTAGCATTGGCCTGATAAAGCGCGATATTAGAACTTGAAACATTCAAAGACAATGAAGGGAGATGATCGTGTACAACTACTGAAGCATAATCTACCTGCTTCTTACAGAAAAAAAGAGGCGCTACAAACATGCAGGTAATCAGTAAAAAATGATGTGGTAACTTTTGCATAGTCTTCCAATTTCATGGCACAACGAACCCCACACAATGGTTTGGTTACATTGCAAATAGATATTGGAATTAAAAAGTAAAAACGGGGGGGAATAACAATTCAGGTATTGAATTATTACCGAGGTAAAAGTAGATAGCATGAATTCCCTGACATATAGAGAATACTGCTGTTTCAGGTAGTTGATGGAAGTTTGAAATTGTCGTAAGAAAACGACAAAAAACATTTTTGTTTAAATAAATCGGAGATAAGTTATCACAGAAACCATCACATTAATTAAAAATCAATACCGACCCATTTGCGTTTGCTCCTGGCATATTTTTCGAAATTGAACTTATAAAGTTTACCTGGACGATGGGGAACGTCCTGTTCCATCTCATTGATGTCTATTAAAAGATCCATTGAAGCGAATTTCTTCCTGAAATTTCTTCTATCAAGACTAACACCTAAAATGGCTTCATATAAGTTTTGTAATTCACGTAAGGAAAATTTCTCTGGTAAGAGGTTGAAACCGAGTGGGTGCTCCTGGATTCTTTTTTGCAACCAGGTATGACATTCATCCACAATACGTTTATGGTCGAAGGCCATTTCTTTTATGGCATCTAAACTATACCAGTCTAAATCATTATCATGAATGATTAACTCATGATGGTTGATATTCAGTAAAGAACAATATGCAATAGTAACTACCCTTCCGCCTGGGTGTCTTCCCGGGCTTCCGAAAACTTTTACCTGCTCAAGAAATACATCGCTCATCCCTGTTCTTTGCTTCAGCACACGGTAAGCTGCTTCATCCAGTTCTTCATTATCCTGTACAATATCACCCAATAAAGAATACTGTCCTTTATAGATTTCCAAGTCACTTTTAATAAGTAATACTTTCAGCTTATTTTCCTCAAAACCAAAAATCACACAATCCACCGTAAGCGGCACTTTGGGATAGGTTTCTACCAGCTTAGCAGGATCTTTTACGATATGGGTATCTGAAGCCATTACTGTGCTTGATTTCTTCATTGGGGGTACATCGGTTTTCGGCGAAATAAGGGTGCGGCAAGATACAAAGTTTACAAATAGCCTGTATAGGTTCATAAATCAAACTCGGGGAACCCATTTACCAATTAACTTTATCCCGAAAATTTAATCCATGTATTCTCCTGATTCTATTAGACAATTACAACTGCAAACGCAAGACTTGTTAAAAAATATACAACAGGAAAATGCCTTTGATATTAGTTTATTAAAACAGGTACTTCAGTTTCATGAATACAGGTATTATGTACTCAATGACCCACTGATTGCCGATCAGGAATATGATAAACTATATAAAAGCCTTGTAAAGGCAGAAGAAGCAAACCCTGCGCTTATTACCCCCGATTCACCTACTCAGCGGGTTGGCAATAGCCTTAATAACCAATTTGCAACGGTTAGTCACCTGGTTCCAATGCTGAGCCTTGATAATAGTTACAATGCAGAAGACCTGACAGATTTCGACAGAAAAGCCAGGGAACTTACCGGATTGGAAGAAATTGAATACTGCATAGAACCAAAATTCGATGGTGCAAGTATTTCACTCATTTATGAAAATGACCAACTGGTTCGGGCCGCAACCCGTGGCGATGGAGTTGAAGGGGAAGAAATAACCAGGAATATCAAACAAATACGTTCAATCCCTTTATCTGCTTCCTTTTCATCAGTTGGTATTCAACAGATTGAAATAAGGGGTGAAGTAATCATGAGCAAAGATGCATTTGCCCAATACAATCAGTTACAAGCTAATAGAAACCTTCCTCCACTAGCCAACCCAAGGAACGCAGCATCGGGTAGTCTAAGGATGAAAGACCCTAAAGATGTAGCCGAAAGAGGACTGGATGCTTTTTTATACCATATTAGCTTTTATACAAAAAAGTCGGGAAGTCCGGAAGTCGGGAAATCTGAAACATTTTTAGATACACACAGTGGTAATCTTTCGTTGTTATGGCAATTGGGTTTTCGTTCGCCGGAGAAAGAAAAAAGAGTAGTGAAAGGTATTGCCGGTGTAATTGAATATTGCCAGTCATTTGAAGCAGGAAGAGATGATCTTCCTTATGAAATAGACGGCATGGTTGTAAAAGTAAACGACCTCCATTTGCAGGAGCAGATGGGTATGACTTCCCACCACCCTCGATGGGCCATTGCGTATAAATTCAAAGCCAGACAAGCTACCACGAAATTGCGCGGTGTTGAATTTCAGGTTGGAAGAACAGGGGCCGTTACGCCTGTAGCCAAGCTCGATCCGGTATATCTTGGAGGTGTTACGGTAAGTAGTATTTCAATACACAATGAAGATTATATCAAAGAAAAAGACCTGAAAATCGGGGATACGGTATTGATTGAGCGGGCAGGTGATGTAATTCCCCAGATCGTTAAATCACAAGCTGAATTAAGGGATGGATCAGAACAAAATATTCAGTTCCCGAAACAATGCCCTGTTTGTAACAGCGAATTATTCAAAGAAGAAACAGAAGCAGTATGGCGTTGTATTAATATTGAATGTGAGGCACAGGTTGTAGAAAAGATGATCCATTTTGTAAGCAAAGACGCCATGGATATCAAAAGCTTTGGAGAAGCCAATGTGCGCAAGTTTTATGAACTTGGTTTACTGAAAGATATTCCGGGTATTTATACACTTGATTTTGAAAAGATTGGCCAGTTGGAAGGCTTTGGAAAGAAAAGCCTTGATAACTTAAAAGCAGCTATTGAAGCTTCGAAACAACAACCTTTACACAGGTTGGCATATGGATTGGGTATACGTTTTGTTGGAGAAACAACCGCAAAAACACTTGCCAACGCTGTTGAACACCTGCTCGATTTTAAAACAAAAACAGAAGAAGATCTACAGCAACTGGAAGATGTAGGAACAAAAGTTGCCAAAAGCATTCACCAGTTTTTCAGCAATGAGCAAAACATACACATGCTGGAGCAGTTGGAGTCGCTAGGACTTGAACTAAAAAACAAAAAGAAAGAAAAACCTGGTGCAGGAAATTTACTGGGGCAAACTTTCCTGTTCACAGGAACCCTAAGTCAAATGAAAAGAAGTGAAGCAGAGGCGCTGGCAGAACAACATGGCGGACAAATTGTTAGTGGGGTTAGTAATAAGTTAAACTACCTGGTTGTTGGAGAAGACGCCGGCAGCAAACTGGAAAAAGCAAAAAAGATAAATACCATCAAAATCATTACAGAAGCAGAATTTCTGGAATTGATTGCAACACAATAAAAATATGTTACAGAACAGCACCCTTTCTTTTCTGAAGAATCTAAAGAAAAACAACCATAAAGCATGGTTTGATGAAAACAGAAAGCCCTTTGAAGCAGCCAAGGCAGATTATGCAGCATTGGTGACTGAAGTAATAAAGGGACTAGGTAAAAAAGATCCTTTCATTGCTCCGCTGACCGCCAAAGAATGTGTTTTCCGGATTAACCGAGACGTTCGTTTCAGCAAAAACAAGGACCCATATAAAACCAATATGGGAATGTATTTAAGTCGCGATGGGAAAAAATCACTGTTTTCCGGATATTATTTTCACCTTGAACCAGGCGGTAAAAGCTTTGCGGCTGGAGGATTATGGATGCCAGAAGCAGAAGTAATTAAAAAAGTGAGACAGGAAATTGATTATAACTGGGATGAGTTCAACAAAATTATTCACCAGAAAAAATTCCTTTCTCAATACGGTGCTTTACAAAGAGAGGCCGGAATGGTGTTGACCAGAGAACCAAAGGGATATGAAAAAGATAACCCTGCAATTGAGTACATCAAACTTAAGAGTTGGGTGGCAACTACCCCTTTTACAGATGCACAACTTACTTCTAATACATTAGCCAAAGACATTATTACTGCATTTGAAAATTTGCAGCCTTTAATAATGTTTTTGAACAGGGCTATTGAGGAATAAATTTTAGCCACAGATTCACAGATTTATTTACTTGTCTGTGAATCTGTGGCAATAAAAATTATAACAATCCTTTCGAAGATAAATATTCAGCAATCTGCACAGCATTCGTAGCTGCACCTTTACGAAGATTATCACTTACGATCCACATGTTCAGTGTATTGGGTTGTGTTTCATCTCTTCTCAGGCGTCCTACAAACACTTCATCTTTCTCGTGTGCCCACAATGGCATTGGGTATTGCTGATTGGCTATATCATCCTGTACGATAACGCCCGGGGCTGATGCCAGTAAGGTTCTGACTTCATCCAGGTCAAAATCATTTGCAAATTCAATGTTTACGCTTTCGCTATGTCCACCTACTACAGGTATTCTAACAGTAGTGGCAGTAACACGGATGCTATCATCCTGCATAATTTTTTTGGTTTCATTCACCATTTTCATTTCTTCTTTGGTGTAACCATTATCCAGGAATACATCGATCTGTGGAATTACATTTAGGTCGATCTGGTATTTATAGGCCATTTCTCCTTCCACCCCTTTTCTTTCATTGAATAACTGGTCTACTGCTTTTTTACCAGTACCTGTTACACTTTGGTAAGTGCTAACCACCACACGTTTAATACCATAACGCTTGTGCAATGGTTGTAATGCAACTACCATTTGAATAGTGGAGCAGTTAGGGTTAGCGATGATAAAATCATCTTCGGTAAGCACTTCAGCATTTACTTCAGGAACAACCAGTTTTTTGGTTGGGTCCATTCTCCATGCGGAAGAATTATCGATTACACGAATACCAGCTTCTGCAAATTTCGGTGCCCATTCAAGAGAAGTGCTTCCTCCTGCAGAGAAAATAGCAACAGCAGGTTTGGCTGCAATGCCGTCTGTCATGCTCACTATTTTGTATTGTTTTCCTTTAAAGCTTACTTCCTTACCTACTGATCTTTCTGAAGCTACCGGAACAAGTTCCGTAACAGGAAAATTACGCTCTGCGAGCACTTCCAACATTTTGGTACCTACCAGACCCGTGGCACCTACTACTGCTACTTTCATGGTTTTTGTTTGTTTTTGTTTAGATTGTTTGTTCAGTTATGGTTGTTAACAAAAAGGCCCTCCGTTTCGGGAAGGCCTCTGAGTATATTCTTGATCATACACAAACGATTAGGCACTTCCCGGTCAGAGAGGTTTCTTAATACGTTTTGTATGTTTCATTGTCATCATTACGGTGCGAAAATAGATGCGTTTTGTTTTGCTGCCAAAATAATTTTGAGTCCATGGTCGATGGTTCATAGACCATAGCTCCATTTTAACCTTCTACTATCGACTATTGTCTATGGTCTATGGACCATATCCTATCCTACCAAATCAATATCAAAATTCACCAACTGAACGAATTCATCGATTCGGGTGCTGATATCGGCTTTGCTTATTTCTCTCAGGCGCTGGGTACCAAATTTTTCTACGCAATAAGAAGCCATGGCACTACCAACAATGATGGCAGTCTTCATATTTTCAAAAGATATGTCTTTGGTACGGGCAATATGTCCAATAAAACCTCCAGCAAATGTGTCGCCAGCACCAGTTGGGTCAAATACTTCTTCTAATGGTAAAGCTGGTGCAAAGAATACTTTATTCTCATGGAAAAGTAATGCGCCGTGTTCTCCCTTTTTGATGATGAGGTATTTGGGCCCCATTTTCATAATGGCTGCGGCTGCTTTTACCAATGAATATTCTCCACTCAACTGACGGGCTTCGCTATCATTTACCATCAGCAGATCTACCATAGAAAGGGTTTTCTTCAGCTCATCCATCATAATTTCCATCCAGAAATTCATGGTATCCATTACAATGAGCTTAGGGCGCTTCTTAAGCTGCTCAATAACACTTCTCTGCACGGCAGGTACAAGGTTACCCAGCATCAGGAACTCGCAATCCTGGAAACTGTCCGGAACTACGGGCTCAAAGTTCTCCAGTACGTTTAACTGAGTCTCCAGTGTATCACGCGAATTCATGTCCATATGGTAGCGACCGCTCCAGAAAAAGGTTTTTTCATCCTTCTTAATCTGAACACCTGATAAGTCAACTCCGCGGGCTGTGAGCAGATCAAGCTCTTCCTGAGGGAAATCGCCACCAACTACTGAGATTTGCTTAACTGGGGTAAAGTTCGAAGCGCACCAGGCTATATATGTTCCTGCACCGCCAATGATTTTATCACTTTTACCGAAAGGTGTTTCGATGGCATCAAAAGCCATGGAACCGACAACTACTAAAGACATAAATAATTTTTTGTTACCGGGGTGCGAAACTAGGGCATTTGACGGGTATTTACTAGTATCCAATACCCTATTTAATGACTAGGAGAAGAATATCTGTCAATTAGTCGAAAAACTAACAAATAATAATAACTTAAATCATTTTTTGGCTAACACGTGTTAGTGGTTTATCTTCGTAACATGGCAAGAATAAAGACAGACAAGAACATTTCACGCAAAGACGTGATTGTAACCAAGGCGGCTTCTCTTTTCAGGGAAAAGGGATTTAAAGCCGCCAGCATGCGCGACCTGGCAGAAGCCGTTGGGGTTGAAGCTGCAAGTCTCTATAACCATATCAAATCAAAAACCGAATTACTACATGAATTATGTTTCAGTGTAGCCAATCGTTTTTTGCAAAAGATTGATGAGGTCGAAGCTGAGAAAATTCCTGCCATTGAAAAAATTGAAAAATTACTGCGCTTTCACATCAATGAAATGATACATCATTATGAGGAAGTGTATGTAAGCGATCGTGAGTGGAAACACCTTGCAGATCCCTATTTATCAAATTTTCAAAACCAGCGCCGCATTTACCGTAAACGTTTTGCCGCCATCATAGAAGCTGGTATTCGTAATAATGAAGTGAAAAAAATAGATGCTCCAACTGCCGTACTGATTATGTTACATGCTATCAGTGGCATAGAGAGCTGGCACAGATCAACCCAAAAAATCAGTGCCGAAGAACTGGAAGAAAATATGGTCACCATTTTAGTTGGTGGATTAACGCAATAAGCAGCTAGTGCATGTCGATACATTTTGAACAACTTAGTATAAAAGATATACGTAAGGAAACCAGTGATTGTGTTTCTATAGCTTTTGAAATTCCGCTTCACCTGAAAGAGCAATTTCAATTTACACAAGGACAGTATATCACCCTCCGCACAACCATCGAGGGTGAAGAAGTGAGGCGTTCTTATTCTATTTGCAGCAGTCCGCTAGAAAATGAACTTCGTGTTGCCGTAAAAAAAGTACCTAATGGTGTTTTTTCTACTTATGCCAATGAACACTTGCAAAAAGGTGACTTTATTGATGTAATGCCGCCAATGGGGAAATTTTTTGTTCCCCTTAATCCAGGCAACAAAAAACAATATGTTGGTTTCGCTGCTGGTAGCGGAATCACTCCCTTCTTATCTATCATCAAAACCACTTTACTAACGGAACCTGGCAGTCAGTTTACCCTGATATATGGTAACCAAAACAGGCATTCCATCATTTTCAGGGAAACCCTTGAGGCGCTGAAGAATAAGTATATGGATCGCTTCAGGTTGATACATATTTTATCCAGGGAACAAACAGATACCGATTTAAACACCGGTAGAATCGATGCTTCCAAATGCAATACCCTGTTTGAAAAAATAATAGACATCAACAATACGGATGATTTCTTTTTATGTGGGCCTGAAGAAATGATATTTAGTGTAAAAAAGGAATTAGAAAACAAACAGGTTGATAAACAAAAAATTCATTTCGAATTATTTACCTCTCCCGGACAAGAACTGAAAAACAAAACGGTTCAGCAAAATAATACCAGCGACCAGCCAAAAAGTAAGATCACCGTTAAGCTGGATGGAATCAGTTTTGATTTTGACCTGGAAAAAAATGGTCCAGCCATATTAGATGCCGCTTTAAGAAAAGGCGCAGATCTGCCCTATGCCTGTAAAGGTGGTGTTTGCTGCACTTGTAGGGCTAAACTTATAGAAGGTGAAGTTGATATGGAAGTGAATTATGGCCTCGAACCCGAAGAAATTGAACAGGGTTTCATTCTCACCTGTCAGTCGCACCCAAAAAGCGAAAAGATTGTAGTTGATTTCGATGCAAAATAAACCTCTTTTCCTGCTCCGGATTTAAATCCGGAGCAGGGAAAGGGAAAGGAAGAATTATTTTATTAAGATAGGTTCAATAATTTTTTGCCAGATAGCATAACCCTTTGCATTCATGTGTAGGTTGTCTTTGATGAACAGTTCCGGATTTACCGAACCATCTGCCAATAACATGGCACTATGCACATCAAGGAATGTCGCTTTTCTGTCGCGACGTAAATAAGCTTTAATCAACTGGTTAGCCCTTACAAATTCTGTTTCCATTTTCCACCTGCTTGGACTAGGTTTTATTGAAACAAAAACCACGGGAATTTTCTTCCCTAGTTGTTTGCGTATGATCGACATCAATATTTTGAAACGAGCAAGAACAGTATCTGCTGTAACTTTTCCCCAGGCATCTGCAATATCATTTTCACCGCAATAAATTACCACTTGCTTAGGTGAATAAGGTATGATGATATCGTTTGCGTAACGAATAAGGTCTTTAAGTGAAGACCCGCCGAATCCGCGATTAAGAATGGGGTATGATGGAAAATAATCTTTCACATCTTTCCAAAAAGTAAAGGATGAACTTCCGACAAATAAAATTTGCTTTTTTGCAGGCATAGCTGTGCTGTCCGCCTTTAAAAAAGCATCTATTTCCTTTCTAAAAGGAGTCGCAGTTTGAGCAAATACGCCTATTGTCAGCAATAAAATTCCACCTAAAAAAACTAGTTTTTTCATGGAGGAAAGGTAAGCAAGCATGGGTCAGGATCAATCAGTTAGCGACAAAATCTGCCAGAAAACTAACAAAAGATCAAAAAAATATTAATTTGAATACTAACATTTGTTAGCAGGAGTCTATTCTTTTCGTATTTTTACGATTCAAATAATGGGTATGGAAAAAGACATGTTGCAAATGTTTCAGGAGAAGATCGATAAAGAGATCCGAATTGAGCCGAAAGACTGGATGCCGGAAAAATATCGCCAAACATTGATCAGGCAGATCAGTCAACATGCACACAGTGAAATCATTGGTATGTTACCGGAAGGTAACTGGATTACCCGTGCGCCAAACCTTAGAAGAAAAGCCATCTTATTGGCGAAGGTTCAGGATGAAGCAGGTCATGGTTTGTATTTATACTCCGCAGCAGAAACCCTTGGTATTAGTCGCGACGAAATGTATGACCAGTTACATACGGGTAAAGCAAAGTATTCTTCCATCTTTAACTATCCTACATTAAGTTGGGCAGATATGGGTGCCATTGGGTGGTTGGTTGATGGAGCTGCTATTATGAATCAGGTTCCTCTTTGCAGAACCAGTTATGGACCTTATGCACGCGCAATGGTGCGTGTTTGCAAAGAAGAAAGTTTTCACCAACGTCAGGGCTTTGAAATATTACTGACCCTGAGCAGAGGCAACGAAGCGCAACGCAAAATGGCCCAGAATTCTATTAACCGCTGGTGGTGGCCGAGCATCATGATGTTTGGACCAAAAGATGATGAGAGTCCAAACACCATTCAAAGCATGAAATGGAAAATCAAAAGATTTACCAATGATGAGTTACGCCAAAAGTTTGTAGACATCTGTGCCGAACAAATTAAAATACTCAACCTAACCATACCTGACCCTGATTTAAAATGGAACGAAGAAAGGGGCCATTGTGATTTTGGTGCTATTAACT
>CAZTCS010000106.1:0-13466 GCA_964611995.1 uncultured Sediminibacterium sp.
GCAATTTCCGATCGAAGATCGGAATGCTCGTCAGGGTGACGCATACAAATAGTAAATAAACAGTTGAGATGATTGGCTTTGCCAATCATCTCAACACGCTGCTCCATCACCTTGACGCGTCACCCTGAGGAGCGTTTCGATCGCAGATCGAAAATCGCGACGAAGGGCACTCAACACGCTGCTCACCCACCTTAACGCGTCACCCTGAGGAGCAGTACGATCTACGATCGTACATTGCGACGAAGGGGGGGGTATCCTGAATGTAATGAAGGAAGCGTTTCGATCGCAGATCGAAAATCGCGACGAAGGGACCGCGTCGTTCGTAGTCAATAGCAATAGTTTTGCCATAAACTATTGTCATGTACAAAACCGGTTATGTTTATATTTTAACCAATGCTTCTAAAACCATGTTGTATGTAGGTGTTACCTCTAACCTATCACAACGAATATGGCAACATAAACAGAAAATTCATCCTACTAGTTTTACTGCTAAGCATAATATTCATGAACTGATATATTATGAAACGTATACCTCAATTGTTGATGCAATCAAAAGAGAAAAAGAAATTAAAGGATGGAGACGAAGCAAGAAAAATGCATTAATAAATAAGAAGAATCCGAAATGGGAAACGTTAGCATAAGCCCTTCCTCGCAATTTCCGATCGAAGATCGGAATGCTCGTCAGGGTGACGCATACAAATAGTAATATATTGTTGAGGTGATTGGCTTTGCCAATCACCTCAACACGCTGTTCCCCACATTGATCGTCACCCTGAGGAGCGTTTCGATCGCAGATCGAAAACCGCGACGAAGGGCCGCTGCTCACCCACCTTGACCGTCACCCTGAGGAGCATCACGATCTACGATCGTGAATTGCGACGAAGGGGCAAAATAAACCAAACTTCCACCAACCCATTCTTTGTCTTTATTATATCGCACACCAATCATTTTTCCTTTACTTAATCTTGCAAGGTTATTGGTGGCAACGGGTCTGGCTTCACCTTCTTTCCAGAAATAAAAAATACGAATCTCCGCTTTGGCGGGCTCGTCGGGGGTTTTTATGATGTCTGCATATTTTACTTTACGCTGTAGTATCCAGTTTTCGGGATCTTTTACTTTTTCGATGTCAGCTTTGGTTACATCAATGATAACGCCTTGTCCTGCGAATGAAAACAATGGTTTTAAAACATACTGATCAAGATCAGTTGGTATTTCCGTTAATTCACTAAGGAACCATGTTTTAGGAACATAAGGATGATCAATAAATGGCAATGTGTATTTGCTGATACGATAAAACCAATTCGGGTGAGGAACCCATTCTACATCCAATTCATCAAACAATAATTTCCCTTTTTCCTGTATCGCTGCGGATTGTTGCTGTAGGTCATCGAAGATGATGCGGTTATAGATTCGTTTTACGGGTATTTTATTTCCGGATGCATCCTTGTAAAATAATTGTTTGCCTTCCTGTTCTAATTCTGTCAAACAAACCACCGGAATACCGGTATACATACTGGTACAATAAAAATCGATTTTTGTTTTTTGTTGATGGGGTAATAACTCTAACAAGATTACATTTTCTGCAGCATGGGTGCCGAGTAGTATTTCTCTTAATAGTTTTGTATAACTATCACGCGTAAAGCCATTCAGGTAAGTGCTGTATCCTTCAGGAATGGAGAAATGTCTGCGAGTAACTTCATCCTGCCAAACCTGGTAACCAAATAATGTGGGAAAGCCCTGCATTTCTATGAGCTGTGGCTCATATTCACCTTTTTCATTTTCACAAATACCAAAATCAAAAGCGATAAAATGGGTATGTGCATTTTCATTAGGCACACGCACATTATCGGGAATAGCATGAGAAGTGAGTGTGTTGAAATTAAACTGGGTAATAACATCCACAATACTTTCACAAGCACCCAATATTTTCTCCTTGAATACCTTGTCAATAAAAACCGGTGTCTCGGCCACCCTGAATTCAATAGCCCCCGGAAACAGACTATTCAAATCGTTTAAATAAGCCTGGTATTTTTCATTACTAAATTGTTCATTAAACGCCCGTCTGATAGCTGGTACCATAATTATGTATTGTTAGGTCTTTGAAAATATAAAAACCTTTTGATACGGCGAAGGTAATTGTGAGGAGGCGCAGGCGCGGACCATAGACCATAGTCCATGGTCCATGGTCTATGGACTATGGACTACTGCTTCCTGCGTCGCAAGGAGCAGAAAGTTGGGTAATACGGTTTGGTAGGTGTAGCGAATTTTGCCGGGGTCCTGGAGCTGGTCTACCATGCTTTGCCATTTGGCTTCGCCATGGTTTTCTATGACGGTTTGTTTTTTATCGTCGCGCATCAGGTACATGTGCATGCCCGAGGCATCTGCTTCTGGGTGAAACTGAGTGCCAATAAAATGATCGTTGAAACGTATGGCCATTACGGCTCTTTCGTAAGGCACATGGGGTCTGTTTTTCTCAATGGCCAATATCGATGCACCCATCTGGTGAAGCTTGTGGATATCTGGCTCAATTACCTGGTAATCGCGACTGTCAACCGTATAAAAAGGATCTTTCAATCCTTCAAAAACGGGTTCAGTAGTGCCGGCATCGAGCATGTGTACAGGGAAAACGCCAAAGGCGGTAGATTTTCGCTTGCATACATTGCCGATCTTATAATGTCTGCACACCAGTTGAAAACTGTGGCAAATAAAGAATACATGTTTTTTATCCGCTTCTCTTGCAACAAGGTTCCAAGATTCTATCTCATTGAGCCAATTAAAATAAGCAGCTTCCCATTCACTGCCTTCTGTTTCGAGCGGTGAGCCAGGACCTCCACTGGAGATATAAATATCAAAAGATAAATCAGGTACCGCTAACTGTTGACGAACATCAAAGGTTTCATAATACAATTCCATTTCATGCGCCTCACACCATTGGTGCACAATTTCACTGATACAACGCATACCCTGATTAGCATGACCCTCATACAGATCAAGTACAGCGACACGGATATTTCTTTGACCACTCCACATATTCGCAAACATAATAGAATCTTTGATTTTTTGATCTTTGATTTTTTGATTTATGTATACTGCTCTTTAAAATCAAAGATCAAAAAATCAAAGATCAAAGATTACAAATAACTTAGATTTGTTTTTGGTGTCAGCGCCAGTAAACTATGGTACATCAGTTTTATGGTTTCTTCGATATCTGATTTATGTAACATTTCTACGGTTGTGTGCATGTATCTCAGGGGTATGGAGATGAGTACAGACGGACATCCATCATTGGCATAGGCAAAGCTGTCGGTGTCGGTGCCGGTGCTTCTGCTTAAGGTTCTGAATTGTACGGGGATTTTATTTTTCTCCGCAACATCTTCCACCAGTTTCAGGAGTTTATTGTGAATAGCCGGGGCATAGGCAAGAGATGGTCCTTTTCCGCACTGGATATCTCCTTCAATAATTTTGCTGATCATAGGCGTGCTGGTGTCGTGGGTAACATCGGTTATGATGGCCACGTCTGGTTTAATTCGGCGTGCAATCATTTCAGCGCCCCTCAAACCAATTTCTTCCTGTACCGCATTCACCACATAGAGGGCAAAGGGTAATTGCTTTTTATTTTCTTTGATCAGTCTGGCTACTTCTGCAATCATAAAACCACCGATACGGTTATCGAATGCACGACCGATATAAAAATCATTGGCCAGTTCATCAAATCCTTCCTGGTAAGTTACTACAGCACCGATATGTATACCCAGTGCTTCTACTTCTTTACGACTTCTTGCGCCGCAATCAAGACAAAGATTATCAACTTTTGGCTGTGGTTCTTTTGCTTCCGGATTACTTAGGCGGGTATGGATGGCGGGCCATCCGAATACAGCTTTAACCGGGCCTTTCTTACCATGAATCCAGACACGCATAGCAGGTGCAATCTGGTGATCTACACCACCATTTCTTTTCAGGTAGATAAGTCCTTGTTCGTTGATATAGTTTACAAACCAACTGATTTCATCCGCATGTGCTTCGATCACTACTTTGAAAGGGGCGGTAGGATTTATTACCCCAACAGCAGTACCATAAGGATCAGAAAAAAAACTGTCGGTATATGGCTTAATATATTCCATCCACACTTTCTGTCCACCGCTTTCAAAACCTACGGGTGAAGGGGTATTGATATAGTTTTTTAAGAAACTGAGCGACTTGTCGGTAAGGATTGATTTCGATTTCGCTTTGGTTGTGCTCTTTGCCTTGGCCATACTAGCTGATTTAATTTGTTTAGAAAAATGGGGTGTTTAGTTACCTATAAAGCTACCTGCGATACCGCAGATCGCTTTTATCAGCATCATCCCGTCGATGATTGCAAGATAATAGAGAATGCTTTTACGACGGTGCATATGATAGGTTACAATTATCAACATTAAAAAAGGAATGGTATTAACCGCAATCCGCAGCGGTGGAAATCCGCTTGAAATACCATAGGTTAATAAGGTTGCCAGTCCGATAATAGTGAGCGGCATGATGATATAAAAAAGTGTTTTCCTTAGTCCATACCGCACCACAAAGGTTTTAAGCTGCAGGTTATGGTCGGTTGCATAGTCTTTGATATCGAACAGAATACATAACATCGTTATATACATGCCATTTTTTATAAATAGGAGGAAGGAAAAGAAGGCGGGCTCATAAGATTGGTTCTTTTCCAGTGCCGCAAAAAAAGCGGGGTAAATGGTTACAACGCCTGCCCATATAAAACCTATTACAAAGGGTTTGATCCATCCTTTGGAGCGCAGGCTTGAGCTTTTGATAAAGGGCAGGTGATCGCCATAGTACCAGATGGCCAGTAAGGGGAAGCTCGCGAGCAGCAACCATTCCCAGGGATTAATTTTTGGTAGTTGCGATTGCCATTTAATGAGTTGGTAGCTGGCAATGGCCAGACAGGTGATGGTAAGAATGATTTGAGAGAATTGTACTTTCTTTTTGTTTGTATGGTACCATTCACTGCGAAGATTACTTACAGTAGGGTTTTCCTGGAGATAAGCATGTGTATAATAGAGAACAGTGGCGGAGAAGAGTAAAATATAGAATAAGGGATTATTTAGTGGAAAACCTTGTTGCAGGTTTGCTTCAATGGCAAGTGCCACCACGCAGCAGCCATAGAAATAGTTGCCAAAAAAGAAATGCTGAAAAAAACGCTCCGTTGCTTTCAATAACAACTCATTTTGGACAGTCGGCCCTATTTAGCCAACGGTCTATTTCACGATGATGATATCCGGAGAAACAACAGTGTCGCTCACATTTTTGGCGTTATCTCTGGTCCAGAAACGGAAATAACAGGTGTCGATTTTTGAGCAGGAAGGAATAACGGTATAATTGCTGCCAGGTACAAAACCGTTGCTATAGCCAATTTCGAATACCCCTTTCAGGTTACTGGTAGCGGTAAAGTTGGGTATTTTGGCGCGGTCGCTGAAATTATTGCAGCCATTCACCCGGGTAACTTTTTGTACCCAGATACTGTCTTGCAGGTCACCTTCCTTATCGGTAAATTCTAAAGAGAAAATGATGGCTGAACCACTGCCGAATGTTTTTCCGTTTACACTTTTAAACTGTAATTGGGGGCGAGTAGTAAAACTGTCTTTTTTGCAAGCGGTAATACCAAGTAAAATTGCGCTGAATATCAATAATTTTGCCTTCATTCGTTCTGCTTTCTTATCAAATTTAGTTAAAACATTACAATACATGGGTGGGTTGCCTTTTGATGTTAACAATATTTTCTCTGTTTCAGCAGATCAGTTCGACGCAACCTGTATGGAATTGTACCAATATCAGTACCGTCAAAATCCTGTTTATCGGAAATGGTGCGATATGATCGGGAAATCGCCGGCTGTTATTCAGACACCAGCGGCCATTCCGGCGTTGCCTGTATCGTTTTTTAAGCAGGAAACCATCCTTACCGGTGTTCCTGCGACCCATTATTTTGAAAGCAGTGGTACCACCCAAACCATTAATAGCAGACATTGGGTGCCTGACCTGGGCATTTACCGGAAAAGCTTCCTCACGGCTTTTGAATTGTTTTATGGTCCGGTAAAAGAATGGTGCATATTGGCATTATTACCAGCCTACCTCGAACGGCAACATTCTTCGTTGGTAATGATGGCGGATGAATTAATTGCTTTGAGTGAACATGCACAGAGTGGTTTTTACCTCTATAATCATGCAGAGCTGAATGAAACTTTACAGTTATTGGAGCAAAAGGGACAAAAGACCCTGTTACTGGGTGTAACATTTGCCCTGCTTGATTTTGCGGAACATTTTCCGCAGCAATTAAAACATACGGTGGTGATGGAAACGGGGGGGATGAAAGGAAGAAGACAGGAAATGACCAGGGCCGAAGTGCATGAAACCCTGCAGCAACAACTGGGCATTGCGATGGTACACTCGGAATATGGTATGACGGAGCTATTGAGCCAGGCCTATTCAAAAGGAAATGGATTGTTTGTTTGTCCACCCTGGATGAAAGTATTTGTCCGCGATGAGGAAGACCCGTTAAGTTCTAGCGGCCAGGGAAGAGGGGTGATACAAATTATTGACCTTGCCAATGTGTACAGTTGTGCATTCATTGCCACGGAAGATTTAGGCATGGTATATCCGGATGGTTCATTTGAAGTATGGGGAAGGCTGGATAATAGTGATATCAGGGGATGTAGTTTGATGGTGGTTTGAAGTTAGCTGCGAGCTGCGAGCCTCTAGCTGCTAGCCAGTACTGTGTGGGGAAAATTGGCTACAAGCTGCAAGCCGCAAGCTGCAAGCCTTGATTGGTGCTTGTTATAGGTTTTTTGCTATTGATGGAGTAAATGAAGGGGGTATAATTTAAAATGAGCTGGTTAATGAAATAGTTGATTCCCGCTAATGCACTATCCGCTATTAATAGAACACAGATTTATCATGATAGATCTTGAAAATCATGATAAATCTGTGTTCCATCAAACGCGACAGGTATAGCTCGCAGCCAAATTTCCAGTACGCCAATGGCTCAGAACCCTACAATCCTCCCTCTAAAATTTACTTTGGCAGATAGCGGTGCCGCTATTATATTTGCAGCCCTGAATCAGATTTATCAGCCTATGGCGGATAAATTTTCCACTGCCCAGGTGGCGAAATTGGTAGACGCACTGTGTTCAGGTCGCAGCGCCTTCACGGGTGTGCTGGTTCGAATCCAGTCCTGGGCACTTTTTTTAGCTTAGAGAGGTTAGTCCATGGACCATAGACCATGGTCCATAGTTGAGAGAGCCTTCTTCCTACAATAATTAGTGCTTCCCTTTTTAAGCTACAAGCCTTTTCTTCCTAACACCTCACTCCTAATACCTAAACCATCCTAATAAATATGAAAGATCGTTGTTAACGAAGTTCAATGGAACGCAGATTATCATGATTGTCAAGATCTATCATGATAAATCTTGACAATCATGATAATCTGTGTTCCATCCTACGCATAGAATTAAGCATAATCCCAACCTATTATTTCCTTTTACTCGCCAGGTATTTATCATGTATAATCGTACTCATCGATTTACCATATACTTTACTCTCCACCCATGATATTACATCCAGGTAAGCAAAAGCCCTTGTTTCAAAGCGACTCTTCTCATAGTGTTTGATTTTCTTTAAGAAATCCTTTAAAGCAGTCTTTACTTCTTTCGCCGGCATCTGGAATGAATTACGCAGGAACCGGAACATTTCTTCCTCTACCACTGTCAGGTTTTCCATTTTAGCCATAAAACGATACACTGATTTTATCAGGGATGTTTCAATCAACTCAGCGTTTCCTAACTCATAATGTGCAATCAGGTGTAATAGTCGCGCATAACATTGTAAATCGTTGCGCAGGTCTACATGGTCGTTGATGATGCGTCGCAGGTAATCGATACAGGTATCATAATCGCCGCTGCCAAAATACAGTGTGGCAATTTTATAATTAAATACCAATATCCTATGCTGATCTATAAAGAGTATATTCTCAGCAATCTGCGATTCAATTTGTGGAACCAGTTTTAATCCGGCAGCAAAACTACCTTCCATTAAATGCTGGTTTAATTTTGCGCTGGTGATATAGATGAAACTATGTACCCTGAAAATATCGTGCCTGTTGGGTAAATCAGTATCGGCAAATGATTCAAACTTAGCCAGTGTTTCCCTGAACTTCTTGAAATTCCGGAGATCAAAATGTGCATTCAGTAAATTATGGAGCCCCTTGATGTAATGCCCTGTTTCAACTTCAATCATAGCAGGTTCCTTTTCAAAAAGGTTTAACCATTGTTCGCTGTAGCGATAATACATTAAGAAGTCCTGCCTGATAAATGCGTACCAGCAATAGCTTTGGTAGAGGTATAGTTTTTCATAAAAACCATCCATCTGCCATACATCTGGAGGCAACTGCGATTTAAAAAAATCTTTGATCCCTTTTTCTTCTGCTTCATTTCGGGCATGTCCATTCTTAACGTACCAACTATACAATTGCAGCGCCAGGTTCGACAATTGGGTAATTACCCTGCGTTTGTCATTAACCTGATTAGCTTCAAGGGTGAGTTGTTCTGCCCTATCCTGCATACTTCGGGTAATATGCAGTGTTTCTATTTTCTTTTCGAGGGAAATTATCTGGATCAAAAAACTATCCTGGTGATACTGATGGGCCATATCTTTTGCCCGGTCGAGTATTTTAAGGCTTTGGTGGTATAGACCTTTGTTATACAGGATTCGTGCATAATCGAGCTGTTCATGCAACTGCATATCGATGCTCTCGGTACTTTTCAGCAACCTTAAACTGGAGAGCAGTTGTTTGTATAAATGGGTCTTCAGATTCGCCAACTGGGGCTTTTCTATGCCTGCCAGTTTTTTGAGGAGTATTTTTTCATCGAATTCAACCATTTTTTCCAGTGCATCGAAAAGCTGGATAATCTTAAGGTCGTCTTTGGCCGAATTTCGTTTGATATATAGTTTGAAATGTCGTTTTTCCGATTTCTGGAGCGACTTTATAAGCTGAAACAAAGGATCCTGCGAACGGTTGGGCATCATATCAATTTTAACCAGAAACCCAATAAAATTGGGCATTCCAGACAAGAAAAACCATTTTTAACGTAAAAAAACAAGGTTAAACTTGTCTTTTTTACATTTATTTTCTGAGCTACTTTTACATCAGATAAGCAATCGTATTTCATACGGCAAGGCAATCGAAGAGAGACAACAAACAATCGCAATCAACGCACTAGGCGTTTAAAATACTGGGAATAAAATCCCAAAAGAGTTTTCGTATGGCAAGCAATCGTAGAGGTCGTTCCGTTTCCACGGAGGGACCCTTTTTTTTGCAATATAGGTAATTTTTTCGGATTTCCCGTCTTGGGGTCCATAGTCCATAGTCCATGGTCTATGGACTATGGACTATGGACTATGGACCGTACACTAGGAACCTATCTTCTCCCTAGCCCACTTCAAAGCTATCGCCAACTGCTCCTCACGGGTAAGATCGCTATTATCCAGCACCACTGCGTCTTCGGCTTGTCTGAGTGGACTAAACTCCCTGTTACTATCTACATAATCCCTCATTTCCAGGTTACGTTTTACTTCTTCAATGGTTATCTCGGGGTTTTTCTCGTAGAGTTCTTTAAACCTTCTCTCTACCCTTACCGCCGGATCTGCAGTTACAAATATTTTGAGTTCTGCATCGGGGAAAACGGTAGTACCGATATCCCGTCCATCCATCACGATTCCTTTTTTGGTACCCATCAGTTGTTGCTGTGCAACACCAAATTCACGAACTTCCTTTAATGCGGCCACTTCGCTTACCCTTTCACTCACCACCATTTCACGAATCAGCAACTCTACATCTTCATCATTCAGGTACATATCACTCTGTCCGGTACGTGGATTGTATTCAAAAGAAAGATTGATTTCAGACAATGCCTGTTTAACCTGATCGGTATTATTACAATCAATATGCTCCCTGATAAAATATAAGGTGATGGCCCTGTACATGGCTCCACTGTCGATAAAAACATAATTCAGTTCTTTCGCAAGCTGTCTTGCCAAAGTGCTTTTACCGCAGGAAGAAAAGCCATCTAATGTGATAATAATTTTTTTCATACCTAGTAGCGGCAAAGTTGCGGTAAATTGGCCGACTTACAAACAGAAAAACAGCTTCAAGCTGCAAGCTGCAAGCCATAGATGTCTGGTATGATGGGACACAGATAGTGTTTCGTGAATAGTCAATGGTGAATGGTGAATAAATTAACCCAAAATAAGTACCAATCAAGGCTTGTGGCCATTGTTGTCCGGGGAAATTTGACCGCGAGCTATAGTTGTGCGTATGATGGAACACGGATTTTCATGATTTTCAAGATCTATCATGATAAATCTTGAAAATCATGAAAATCTGTGTTCTATTAATAGCAGATTGTGTTTCGTGAATGGTCAATGGTGAATGGTGAATAAGTTAACTCGTAACAGTTAAATTTTTTCTATTACTAGCTGATAACCCAAAATAAGCACCAATCATGGCTTGCAGCTTGCAGCCTGAAGCCTGCAGCTAGAATAAAAGTTATTGTTCCATCAATACATTATCAATTACATGAATGATCCCATTCGATTGTTCAACATCTGCGGTTTGAATGGTTGCTTTTAAATTTTTACCATCTGATATAACCAACTTTTTACCTTTCTTAGTAACGGTAAGTGGCAATCCTGCAAGTGTTGTAAGCGTTGCTGTTCCGTCGTTATCCTTGATCATCTTCTGTAAACTATTTTGATCAAATCTTCCAGCTACTGCATGTAGACCCAATATTTTTGTTAGTTGAGATTTATGCTCATTGTCAGACAAAGAAGCCAAATTAGCGGGTGAAATTTTGGAGAAAGATTTATTAGCCGGAGCAAATAATGTGTAAGGTCCGGGGGAAGATAATGTTTCGACCAATCCTGCTGATTGTAATAACATTAATAAGGTTGAAAAATCACCTGAAGAAGCGGCATTTTCAATGATGTTTTTCTGGGGAGACATATTAGTTGCGCCAGGCCTCATCACCATTTCCCTGGCATTTCTACCTTCTCCTACAATACCAACCATTTGGGCATTCACATAAGAGATAATGAATAGCGCAAACAGGGTAAAAGTTATTTTTCTCATGGCTAGGTATTTAGATACCTAAAGTAGAAAAAAGCTTGTCCGCAAGCGTACCGAAAAATAAGTATTTCCCCCTTGGTGGAGGGGAACCTGGACCATGGACCATAGTCCATAGTCCATAGACTATAGAAATAGATCGTGAACAATAAACCATCGACCATGGACTATGGACTATGGTCTATCGACCTTCCTCTCTATCCCCCTCATCTCTTCCGCAATGCGTTGTGCATCGTGGTCGCCGGTTTCCAGCTTTTGGATGATTTGTTCGAAACTTTTTTCATCCCTGTTTTGGCTAAGCTTAAAAATGGCATCGGTTCTTTCCACTTTGATCTCAAAAGCAACAATTGCTTTCATCAGTCTTTGAAGATAATCAGTTGGTAATTCCTTGTAGAGTGATGGAGAGTCGGGGTTATTTTCAAAATTAGAAGTGAGCTCATCCAGCATTTCGGGCAAGGCCTCATCTGGCAAATAACGCATAACACCTCTTGCATGAACGGTCATATAGTTCCAGGTAGATGCCTGCTGTTTGTTATCATACCAACTGGCACTTACATAAGTATGCGGACCGTTAAACAATACCAATGCTTGACTATTCTCCAGAAAAGCCTTGTGATGATCTGTTTGTTTCATCATATGACCAGTCAGGAATAGTTGCCCGTCTCTTTCTTTGATCAATATAGGTATTTGCGTAGCAACAGGTTGCTGCTCTGCAGAAACACCTATTAAGGTAGCAAAGGGATATTGCTGAATAAATGCAATGATTTTTTGTTGGTCTTTTTCCTGGTAAGTGGGCAAATGATACATGCTGGTCTTGATTTTGAATAATCAAAACTATTAAAGTATCACGTTACAACACCACCGTTTATACCAATTTCATCCTGAAGATAATTACACCACCTGTACCGGTTTTGTTTGTGGAATGCTTGCATTGCGGATGGCAATATTCCTTACTGCATTTGAAGCAAAACCACGTAAGGCAGCTTTACTCAATTCATCAGTACCGGCCATTGCTGGAATGCCTGCATCGCCACCTTCTCGGATATCTTGTACCAGTGGAATTTGACCTAGAAATGGCAGGTCATATTCTTCTGCAAGGTTTTTACCACCATCTTTTCCGAAGAGATAATATTTGTTATTGGGCAATTCTGCAGGAGTGAAATAGGCCATATTTTCAACAAGACCAATAATCGGTACATTGATTTGTGCTTGTCCAAACATAGCGATACCTTTTTTCGCATCGGCTAATGCTACATTCTGAGGGGTAGTAACAATTACAACACCAGTAACAGGTACTGTTTGCATCAGGGTAAGGTGAATATCGCCGGTACCTGGAGGCATATCAATAACCAGATAATCAAGATCACCCCATGCTACATCGGTTACAAATTGTCTGATGGCACTGCTTGCCATTGGACCGCGCCATACCACTGCATTTTTTTCATCTACCAGGAGTCCGATACTCATTAGTTTAATGCCAAACTTTTCAAGTGGCACAATCATACCCTTTCCATTTACTTCCTTCATCATTGGTCTTTCTCCCCTTACGCCAAACATAATGGGTACACTTGGACCATAAATATCTGCGTCCATTAGTCCAACAGTAGCACCACCTTCTGCCAGTGCCAGTGCAAGGTTTGCGGAAACGGTACTTTTTCCAACACCACCTTTACCACTCACTACTGCAATAATATTTTTAACACCAGATAATACCTGTTGGTTATCTTTTCTGGTGGTTGATGTATTTGAAGTAAAGTTTACGGTAACATTTGCTTCCTTGTTCACCAATAATTTAACCGCATTTTCACTTGCTGTGCGCATCATATCCTTCATTGGACATGCAGGCGTGGTAAGCACAATGGTAAAACTTACATTATTATCTTTTATCTGAATATCTTTTACCATATTCAATGTTACCAGATCCTTTCCTAAATCGGGTTCCTGTACATTACTCAGGGCATTCAGTATTGCAGCTTCAGTCATCACGCAAGTTTTTGTTAAAAAAATCAATGAGGATGCAAAGTTAACCGCTCGCAGCCTTACTTTGTCAGAATTCATGTTGTTTTCACCAATATGAAAAGCCAGTTGTTGTCGATTTTGGGAAAACCCTTTGTATTTTTGTAAAGATGATACGCCTTGTAGCTTGAAACACCAAGGTATCGTTTTCCAAGGCGTTCCTTCTGGCCAAGAACAATAAAGTTGAACTGATGAAAGTATTGCTACGTATTTCTTTTTGTTGTATAGTAGGTTTGATGGCCAGTTTTAAAGCAACTGCGCAGCAAACTCCGAATGCATACAGGGATTCTGT
>CAZTCS010000107.1:0-13330 GCA_964611995.1 uncultured Sediminibacterium sp.
CCCCAACACATTATCTTTCAAATAAATGCGAAACAATCAGCTGTTTAGCACCTTAAACAAAAACTTTTCTGCATTTTTGCAGGAGCATCTATCTGATACTGAATGAAGCAGGATTTATATCAACAACTGGCAGAAAGAAAGCGTTCCGGCAGGAAATCATTTACTGTGCTCATCGACCCCGATAAGGTTGATGGCGGCAATATTGACCAATTGGTCACTCTGGCCGTTGAAGCAAAAGTGGATTATTTCTTTGTGGGTGGAAGTCTGGTTATTTCAAGCCATCTTGATGAATGTATCCAGCAGATTAAAGCAGCCTGCGATATTCCAGTAATATTGTTCCCAGGTTCCCCTTCTCAGGTTAGCAAATATGCAGATGCCCTTTTATACCTATCACTGATCTCAGGCCGTAATCCGGAACTACTGATTGGCCAACACGTGATCAGCGCTCCATTTGTGAAAAAAAGCGGTCTGGAGATCATGCCTACCGGTTATATGGTTATAGATGGTGGTGCACCCACAACCGTTTCCTATATCTCCAATGCAACCCCTATTCCAGCCGATAAAAATGAAATTGCCATGTGCACAGCTATGGCCGGTGAAATGCTTGGCATGAAGCTGATTTATATGGATGCAGGAAGTGGTGCAAAACGCCCGATTACAGAAGCCATGATAGAAAAAGTGGCGCGCCATATCGAAGTTCCCCTCATCATTGGAGGTGGTATTACCGATCCTGAAAAAGCCTACCTGAATTGTAAATCCGGAGCAGATGTTATTGTAGTTGGCAACGCAATCGAAAAAGACATCTCCCTTATTAAAGAAATGAGCGCAGCCGTTCACAGTAGCTTTATTAGTATTTAATCTCCAAGTATACATAGTCCATAGACCATAGACCATGGACTATGGACTATGGTCTATGTTCCCAAAACTCCTTGATTCATATAATTACTTAAAAAGTAGTATTTTCAAACTCCCCCTGTTTTTGTGTAAATAACAATGCACTGTTTCATCGATTATTGTAATGTATTTGTAAGAAATCGTCAACTGTTGCGACTTATTTAAAAATTATTGAAATCCTATTGTTTGATTTAAAATAAATGCGCATGGAATTTTTTGACAATATGCCAATGCTGCTAAAAACCTTCTGGTTTATAGCCATTCCGGCCAGCCTTATTTTTCTCGTTCAAACCATCATGACTTTTGCTGGTGCAGATTCGGGAGAAGGCGTGGAAGCTGATTTCGATAGTAATCTGGAAGATGGTGAAATGCCCTTTCAACTCTTTACACTTAGAAACCTCATTAATTTTTTATTGGGTGTAAGCTGGACAGGTATCTCATTCTACAATACAATCGAGTCAACAGGTTTATTGATTGGGCTTTCCGTATTAGTAGGTGTGTTATTTGTGATGCTGTTTTTTTATGTCATCAGACAATTGCAAAAATTATCGGAAGACAATTCCTTCAAAATAACAGATACCATTGGTAAAAATGGAGAAGTATATCTTTCAATTCCTGGTCAAATGAACGGAAGAGGAAAAGTACTGATCAGTGTTAAAGGATCTGTTCATGAATTGGATGCTATGACTGACACAGACATGATTGCATCCGGAAAAACTGTTGTTGTAACAAGACTGGAAAATAATAATATTTTAATCGTTAAATCCCTTTAGTATGTCTCCGATCGTAATAATAGTCGTTGGCGTTATTGTTTTGTTTGTAACCATCTCCGCATTACTTGCGAGGTATAAAAGATGCCCATCAGACAAAATTCTCGTAGTATATGGTAAAACAGGTGGCAGTTCCGCTAAATGCGTACACGGTGGCGGTACCTTTATTTGGCCCGTTATTCAGGGATATGCATTCCTTGACCTGAAACCGCTGTCTATTGAAGCAAACCTCACGAATGCACTAAGCAGACAGAATATTCGTGTTGATGTCCCTTGTCGTTTTACCATTGCTATTTCAACAGAAGCAGAGAGTATGAATACTGCTGCTGAAAGATTGCTTGGACTTACTTCTGAACAAATTCAGGAATTAGCCAAAGACATTCTGTTTGGTCAGTTACGTCTGGTTATTGCCACCATGACTATCGAAGAAATCAACTCTGATCGGGATAAATTTTTGGATAATATTTCTAAAAATGTTGATAGCGAATTAAAGAAAATTGGTCTCAAACTGATCAACGTTAACGTAACCGATATTAAGGATGAGTCTGGTTATATCGAAGCACTGGGTAAAGAAGCTGCAGCTAAAGCAATTAACGAAGCAAAAGTAAGTGTTGCCGAGCAGGAGAAAATTGGTGAAACAGGTAAGGCCCTTGCCGACAGAGAAAAAGATACGCAGATTGCGGAAACGCACAGAGATAGAGATGTTAAGATTGCAATAACACAAAAAGACAAAGAAATCAGTATTGCATCTGCTGTTAAAGATGAAGCCATTGGTAAAGCAGAGGCGCAAAGAGATACCCGTATCAAAACATCTGAAGCCAATGCCATTGCAATTAAAGGTGAGAATGAAGCTAAGATTGCTATTGCCAATTCTGAAGCATTACGTAGGGAGAAAGAAGCAGAATCGCTTCGTGTTGCTGTAACTGCAGAAAAGGTACAACAGGCAAAAGCGTTGGAAGAAGCTTATGTTGCAGAACAAAAAGCCGAGCTTGCTCGTTCTGAAAGAGAACGTTCTACTCAGATAGCCAATATTGTTATTCCCGCTGAAATAGCCAAACAAAGGGCCATTATTGAAGCGCAGGCAGAAGCTGAAAGAATCAGGGAAAACGCAAAAGGTGAAGCTGATGCGATCTATGCAAAAATGGAAGCAGAAGCAAAGGGTTTGTATGAAATCTTAACCAAACAGGCCGAGGGTTATAAAGAAGTAGTTGCTGCTGCAGGTGGTGACCCTACAAAAGCATTCCAGTTGCTGTTAATTGAAAAATTACCTGAGCTTGTGAAAACCCAGGTTGAAGCAGTTAAAAATATCAAAATCGATAAAATTACCGTTTGGGATTCTGGCAGTGGTACCAATGAAAACAACAGTTCATCAACCGCGAACTTTGTATCGAATATGATGAAAACAGTGCCGCCTTTAAATGACCTATTTAACATGGCAGGACTTAACCTTCCTACTTATCTAAAAGGGGCAGATGCGAAGGAGGCAACTGATAATAAGTCTGAAACACCTACAGACACCAAATAATCATCTTAAAGAAAGGCGGCATTCTAGCTGCCTTTCTTTTTTCATCCAAAATGCACCCCTATGCAGGGCAATTATTATGAAGATCAGGTTTACTCATACCATTCCACGGAACCTGTACAATTATCACCGGGTACTTATGAAGGATGCCAATTTTTGAATGGCAATTTTAGTGGATCTGATCTAGCCGATTTTCGGTTTCTCGATTGCACTTTTCAACAATGCAACCTCGATCGCGTTAAGCTAATTAATACTTCATTCAGTAACATTAAGTTCATCAATTGTAAAATGATGGGAATTGATTTTGAACATTGCCACCCAATTATGTTTAGTATCGGTTTCGAAAACTGTCAGTTAACCTACTCCAATTTTTTCCAACGTAAAATGCCAGAAACAGTTTTCAAAAACTGTAATCTTACAGAAGTAGATTTCTCAAATACTATTCTCACCAATGCCGTTTTTACTGGATCAAATCTCAGCAACGCCCGTTTTGAAATGACAGATCTCTCTAAAGCTGATTTCAGAGATGCTTTTGGGTTTATTATTGATCCTGAGAAAAATAAACTAAAAAAAGCCATTTTCTCCTTAAATAACATAAGTGGATTGCTTGTTAAATACGACCTGGTCATTGAAACATAACCCCGTTTATTTCCATTCATCCAACACATATTTTCTTTCTCCATAACGCTTTGCCACAGAAATAAAGTGCTGTTACAATTTGAAAATGCGTATTTTCTTTGCATAAAACATTTGGTTATGCCCTCCTCTCCAATATACCTCTCTATTGGTTTTAGTATTACAGTAATACTTACCCTCTATTTCCTGGGAAGAGCTTTTAAAAATGCTCGTGTTCCTGTAACCATTTTATTGATCTGGCTCACATTACAAAGTATCATTGCATCCACTGGATTTTACACAGTAACCCATACCTTACCCCCAAGAATGATGGCTTTGCTGGCCCCTCCCATGCTATGTATTGCTGCCTTTTTTATAAGTGCAAAAGGAAGAAGCTATATCGACTCACTAAATGCTGAATGGCTTAACTGGTTACACACAGTAAGGGTTCCCGTTGAGATATGCTTACTACTCTTATTTAATGTAGGATTGGTTCCCAGGCTTATGACTTTTGAAGGCATTAATTTCGATATTATATCCGGCCTATCAGCACCATTGGTTGTGTATTTCGGATACAAAAGAAAAACATGGTCTAAAAATGTTTTAATAGCCTGGAATATAGTCTGTCTGGCATTGCTTTTCAACATTGCATACCATGGCATATTATCAGTACCAACACCATTTCAGCGTTTTGGCTTTGAGCAGCCAAATATAGGACTCACTTATTTTCCTTATGTTTTGTTACCCGGCTTTATAGTACCTGCTGTACTTTTTGCTCACCTGGTATCTATCAGACAATTGATCAAAAAATGATTAGTTGTTAACCGGCTTTTGTTCCCCCGCTGTAATTGCTATAGGTAATATATTTTGTGCGGGTGGTAATGGACAGGTTGCATAAGGCGTAAATGCGCATGGAGGATTAAACGATTTATTAAAATCAAGTATGGTAGTACCATCTTCACCCGGAAAGTCTGCATAAAGAAAACGGCCGGCAGGATAACTGGTTTTCCCGCTGGTAGCATCACCAAAAAGAATAAAAAGTTTATCCCCTTCCGCGAGCGCATCTAGCACATATTTTTTTCCATCAATTGTAAAAGATAATTTACCCGGAGAAAACTGCATTGTTATTTGTCCTAATACATTTTCAATCGGAATAGATTGAGGAATCATAGGTCTTGCTAGTTTTGCTTTTACACGAAACAGGGTATCTATATCAAAACAGGGAATTTCTTTTAAAGCTTTAACTGCCGGCGCTTCGAGATTGCGAAATCGAATTCCGATTTTATCCTCTCTTCTGATAAATGTCCACCTGAAATTTGCAAATGCTAACTCAGGTTGTTTTGTAAAACTTTCACTGTAAATAACCGCCTCTTTCTTAAACAAACCGTTTACTTTAATCGCCAGATTTTTTTGCAATACCTGCTTTACCTGATTCCCCTGCTTCTCATAATAGCCAGCTTCTGCAGGAAAAGATGGAATGGGCAAACGAATACTATCATGCTCACTCCCACCAAAACTTTGACGTCCTTCTTTCAGCCAAAACAAGCCTGCCAGGTTTAGCCATCCGTTCTCAGACTTCAATTCTGTTAACCTTTCTTTTTTCCATGTTTGTATTTCCTTTAAATAGTTATGCTGTGCATAACAACTGATTATAACCAATTGGAAAAAGACCAGTATGATTAATTTTCTCCTATTCATTGCTGTATAGTAATTGCAGTGTGGAAAGTAATTTCGTGATTTTTGTTAAACTTTTGGGCAACCTTACCAGATTTTACACGTTAAAACCCTAATTGTTTCCGAACTTTACCATCAACCTGGGCAGATGATTGCTAATCATTCCTGTATTATATCATTATGCCCGGTAAACAAAGTACCATATCTATCTTACAAGCTGCACTTGATGCTGTACATCCTTCCAGGTTAATAAAGGAGTATGTGCAGTTTAATGATGGCTTGTTAAAAATTGAAGATCATTCCATTCAGTTAAGTGATAAGCAAAGAATATTTGTAGTTGGTGCCGGAAAAGCCTCAGCTGCAATGGCGGGAGCGCTAGAAAAAATATTAGGTGACCGGATTTTCAAGGGATTAATTACCACCAAAGACCAACATAAGGTACCACTTGATTTTATTGATTGTTTAGAAGCTGGTCACCCGATGCCAGATCAGCGAAGTATTGCTGCAGCTAAACAAACACTTGATTTATTAAAGGAAGTACAAGAAGATGATATTGTTTTTTGTTTGTTGAGCGGGGGTGCTTCTACACTCTGGACAGATATTCCCCCTATGCTTAAACAGGAAGATGTATTTCAAACATTTGAATTATTATTAACCTGCGGATGCGACATTGAAGAAAACAATAGTGTACGCAAACATTTATCTGGGATTAAAGGCGGTCAACTTTTACAATATGCACCAACTGCCAAATGGTATAGTTTAATTTTATCTGATGTACCTGGTGATGATTTATCAGTGATTGCCAGTGGACCAACAACTGGCGATCAAAGCAGTTTTGCAGATGCATTACTGGTGCTGGAAAAATACGATCTAACCAAACAGATTTCACCTGAAGTGCTGGCTTATTTTGAAAATGGATTAAGGGGCCTATTACCGGAAACTGTTAAAGAAAATAATCCAATACTTAAGATTAATCATAGTATCATAATTGGCAATAACCAGAAAGCCTTAATGGCAGCTGAGGCTAAAGCCAAAGCATTAAACTACCATGTTCAGCGCTTTGGTAAACCATTAAAAGGTGATGCAGGTGAGTTTGCTACAGCACTGATGCGCTATTGCAAAAATTATTCAAGTCCACTACCACTTTGTATCCTGGCAGGTGGAGAAACTACTGTTCTGGTAACAGGATCAGGAACTGGCGGGCGAAACCAGCATTTAGCACTTGCCGCATTGCTGGAGATGAAAGCAAGAAGTAATACCGATACTACTTCTATCTGTTTTCTAGCTGCGGGAACAGATGGTACAGACGGCCCAACAGATGCCGCGGGAGCTATTGCAGACGTACATATTATTGCTATGTCGGTTCAAAAAGGACTGGATCCATTGCAGTACTACGAAAACTTTGACGCCTATTCATTTTTTAAACAAACAGATGGCTTACTCAAAACCGGTCCTACACTAACCAATGTGATGGATATTATCATTGTTTTGATAGAATAGATGCATTAAGCCTATGATTAAAATTATAATTGCCAAACAATAAAATTTGATAGATAGATGTCATTAAGACAATTCATTGCTTCCAGAAAAATATTAAGACCTTTCAGTTTACTCAAAGAAACGGCCACTTTAGGATGGAAAGAAATTGCAGGCATTTTCGGACTCGAAGATGATGTATTTCACAACCCATTACATATACCTATACAAGAGCCAGTAAAAGCCATTTTAATTGGTGCGGGACATAGAGGAACTATTTATGCAGATTATGCCCTTGAAAATCCTGAGGAACTTAAAATAGTGGCAGTTGCCGATCTTTCAACCGAAAGAAGACTTAAAACATCGGAAGACCATGAGATTCCTGAATCATTGTGTTTCAGAGAATGGAATGAAATTTTTCAGCGACCAAAATTTGCTGATGCAGTTATCATAGCTACTCCCGATCAATTACATACTGTACCTTGTCTGGCAGCACTTGATGCAGGTTACGATGTTTTATTAGAGAAACCTATTGCACCAACTGAAGAAGAATGCCGTACCATTTTGAAGAAAGCAAATGATACCGGCAGAATAGTAGGTGTTTGTCATGTTTTACGCTATTCACCATATTTCAGGGAATTAAAAGCAGTGATTGATGCTGGCTTAATCGGTAATATCATCAGCATACAACACATGGAGCCAATTGAACATATTCACATGAGTCACTCCTATGTTCGGGGTAAATGGCGCAACAGCAAAAACGCTACGCCTATTATTCTTGCAAAATCTTCGCATGATACAGATATTATTCGCTGGCTCGTAAATAATCCTGTACACGACGTTCACTGCTTTGGCAACCTCAGTTGGTTCACCAACAGAAATGCACCTTCAGGAAGTACGGAGCGTTGTACAGATGGATGTAAGGTAGAAGGTAGCTGTCCCTATTCTGCCATACAGATTTATTATCGGGACAGGAAGAGGTTATATGTATTTGATCCTCCTGCAGAGAATGAAGACTGGGGCGAACATATTCTCGAACAACTAAAGACAACCGATTATGGTCGCTGTGTTTACCAAATGGATAATGACCAGCCAGATCATCTTACCGTAAATATGCTTTTTGAAAATGGCGTTACTGCTGCCTTTTCTATGGAAGCACATGTTTCTTATGAGGGTCGACGCACAAGAATAATGGGTTCTGCCGGTGATATCATTGGAGATATGGAAAGTTTTGTGCTGACAGATTTCAAAACCCGCAAGCAAACATCCTGGAGCTTAAAAACAGATGCGCATGGTGGTGGTGATCACAGACTGGTAAAAGATTGGGTACAGGCAGTTTACCAGCAAAAGAAAGAACTACTCAGTTCATCTATTGAAGTATCGGTGGAGAGTCATCTAATGGCTTTTGCTGCGGAAAGAAGTCGCCAGCTCAGAACAATTGAAGATGTTCATTTATGACTTATTGGAATTCGTTTTCATTTATTAATCCCCTGCATGTCTACTACCAAAAAGTTAAACACCTGGAAGGCAACGGCTATTTGTGGCAATGATATTACCTCATCCTGCTTATATGTTTCAGCCATTACGATTGCAATGGCAGGACAATATGCCTGGATAGCTTTGTTATTTGTTGCAGGCATATTATTCTTATTCAGAAAAATTTATGGAGAAGTTGTAGGCGCATTACCATTGAATGGAGGGGCATATAATGTATTATTAAACACCACTACAAAAAGTAATGCCTCGGTTGCTGCATGTCTTACCATCCTTTCTTATATGGCTACTGCAGTAATATCTGCCAGTGAAGCTATGCATTACCTGCACCACAGCCTGCCACAGATCAATATTATGACGGCAACATTATTATTGCTGTTCTTCTTTTTATGCATTACAATATCAGGTATTTCAGAGAGCGCCATTGTGGCACTGGTTATTTTTATCATTCATATGATTTGTATGGCATTACTTGTGATTAGTGCATGCTATTTTATATTTACTCATGGGACCAGTATACTGTTTGAAAATTTTTCACTCCCTGTTCGTGGGGGGAGTTTGGCTACAGCACTTTTCTTTGGATTCAGTGCTGCACTTTTAGGAATATCTGGTTTTGAAAGTTCAGCAAATTTTGTGGAAGAGCAGCAAAGAGGCGTATTTCCAAAAACTTTAAGAAATATGTGGCTGGCAGTGTCGATATTAAATCCACTCATTGCATTACTGGCCATTGGAGTTATGCCTGTTGCAGAAGTAGATCTACACCAGCAGTCCTTGTTAAGTCATATAGCCAGTTTAACCGGCGGACAACTATTCGCTACAATTATATCCATCAATGCGGTGCTGGTATTGAGTGGTGCCGTGCTCACCTCTTTTGTAGGTGTAAATGGTTTGATCCGAAGAATGACCTTAGACAGAATTCTTCCCCAATTCCTGTTAAAGGAAAACAGTAGAGGAAGCAGTTATCGAATACTGATCGTATTTTTTCTTTTATGTGTTTCCGTATTACTTGTAACAAGCGGTGAACTGGGGCCTTTAGCAGGCGTGTATACTATTTCATTCTTACTGGTAATGTTCTTCTTTGGTTTGGGTAACCTCATCCTAAAAATCAGGAGAGCCCGACTTCCCCGACCGGAATATGCATCTCCTACCGTAGTTATTATTGCCTTAACAGGTATTGCGATAGGGTTATATGGAAATGTAAAACTACGACCTGAATACCTTGTAGTATTCCTGCAATATTTTATTCCTTCACTGTTATTGATTTATGCGATGCTAAACAGAAACCATATTATGGAATTTGTACTAAGCATATTAAAAACAGTAACTTCCAAACTTAGAAAGTTTTCATTGCTGAGTCATATAGTGATCAATAAGTTTCTCAATAAATTACATGAGCAGGATTTTGTTTTCTTCTCAAAAGGTGATGATATCGCAACACTAAATAAAGTAATGATCTACCTGCAGGAAAATGAAATAACCAGAAAAATCCGCATTGTAACCGTGTTGGCAGAACACCAACCTGTTCCCGAAAAATTTATGCAGGATTTTGAAGTTTTAGATAGGGCTTATCCAGAAATTAAAATGGAGTATATCACCATTCAAGGCATATTCGGACCAGCATTGATTGATGAATTGAGTAAGGAATGGAATGTGCCCAAGAACTTTATGTTCATTAGTTCTCCAGGTGATAAATTCAGCTATCGTGTTGAAGAACTGGGTGGTGTGCGATTGGTACTGTAACGGCTTTGTGCATTGCGACAAAATTCGTACCTTTATAGTTCTTAATGCAGTGTTTTCTGCTCCCCTTTCCCTGAGTTTATTGTTCATCTGATGTGTAGTCATTTCGACTGCTTGCGCATCTATTTAAATCATTTATTGTATGAATCGTCATTTCACAGAATGGCTGAATAATTTTTGGCCCTGGTTTTTATCTCATGGTATAAGGATAGTTTTTGTAGGATTAATAGCCTGGTTGTTGCACCGATATGTGATAGTATTAGTTCGCAGACTTGTAATGCTGAGCATTGTAAAAGACGCTGAAATAAACAGTGAAGCCGAGCGAAAAAGAAAAGATACACTAACCCGCATTTTTAGCTGGGCCGCTAGAATTGTTATACTGGCGATGGGTGCACTCATTATTTTACAGGAACTGGGTGTGCCTATTGCACCGATACTTGCAGGTGCAGGTATTATTGGTCTGGCATTAGGTTTTGGTGGACAATACCTTATCAGGGATCTGATAGCAGGATTTTTTATCATCCTGGAAAATCAATACCGTATTGGTGATATTGTGAACCTGGATGGTACCGGTGGATTAGTGGAAGATATCAGCCTAAGACTTACCACTTTAAGAGATCTGGATGGAACGGTGCATCATATTCCACATGGAGAAGTGAAACGTGTATCCAATCATTCGAAATATTTTTCCAGGGTGAATATTAATATCGGAGTTTCTTATAGCTGTAAAATAGACCATGTAATTGAAGTAGTAAATCGCATAGGCAATGAAATGGCAGAAGATCCTTTATGGAAAGATTCGATATTGAAAGCACCACAGTTTTTGCGGATAGACCAGTTTGGTGATTCAGCCATTGAAATAAAAATCATAGGTGAAACCCCCGCACATAAAAAATGGGATGTTACAGGAGAGCTAAGAAAAAGGATTAAACAGGTATTTGATGAGGAAGGTATTGAAATTCCGTTTCCGCAAAGAGTGGTTCACCAGGCGAGTGTTTGATTCAGCAATGACAATAAAAAAAGTAGCCACAGAAATGGGCTACTTTTTTATTGTGTCTAATGTCGTTTATCTCAAATCCGATGTATCAACCCTGGTAGGGGTTTCTTTGCCGCTTACAATACCTCTAGAGCTAAGTGCAATAGCACGAATGATGCGGGTCATATTGTCTACATCAATGGTACTGAATTCATCTGTTGCTTTATGGTAATATGGGTCAACATCTATTTTAGTTGTAGAAATTGTATGCGCAGGAACGCCTAAACGGGCAAGAGTTGCATTGTCTGAACGGTAAAACAAGTTTTGCTCAGTATAAGGATCAGGATAAAAAGTAAAATCAGTTCCAGTCAGGTTAGCCTGCAAAATTTTACCCATATCTGTTTTCTCAAATCCAGTAATGAATGCTGAATTCTTTCCCCATTTACTTTCTGATCCAATCATTTCAATATTGAACATGGCCATCACTTTTGCAGGATCAAATTGGCGGGAAAAATAAGTGGCGCCAAAACCACCCACTTCTTCTGCAGTAAATGCAGCAAAAATCAACGTACGTTCATTGTTATTTACTTTCTTGAAATATTGCGCCAAAACCATCATAGCAGTAGTTCCTGCCGCATCATCATTGGCACCGTTAAAAATTGAATCGGTTAATACATTACCGTTCCTGTCTTTACTCACTACACCCAAGTGATCATAATGCCCAGAGAAAATTACATATTCGTCTTTCTTGCTTTTTCCTGGTAGCACCCCAACCACATTTGCCAATGGCATTTCAGTGATTTCATGTTTACAGTTCACACTAAAACTTGCAGGGTCAGTTGCAGCCAAAATAAAAACTATACTCTTGTCTGTTTTAAAGATGGTAGATTTTAACCTGGTCAATGTGCTGAATCCTTTCGCTAAACTTGTATCAACAATCACCACATAATTTTTATTAGCAGCAAGTAATTTCCTTGCTTCTGATATCAGATTGGCACCTGCGCCAATTTTTACTTTTTCATAGCCAGATTTTTCAGTGATGTTTATTTCAGGTTGACAGGTTACCACAATCACATCTCTGCTATCTAAACTAACACCGCCTATGCTGGCAGTAACACTGATGAATTTTGGGCGCACCATTGCAAACTGTTGCAAATATGAGCCACTGTTGTTCCAGGTTTTCAGACCGGTTTTTTTAAACTCATCTGCAATAAAAGCAGCAGCCTTATCTATTCCTTTGGTAAATGTGCGTCTGCCTTCCATTTCATCAGAAGAAAGCGTGCGTTCAATACGTTCAACCTCACTCATGCTGATTAATTTTTCAACGTCCTGCGCAGATACCGCGGCAGTGGTGAGGATGGCAAATAGTAGGAAATATTTTTTCATGGTAAGGGGGGGTGTCAATTGTGAATGGTGAATGGTGAATTTTATGGTCAATTGTGAATGGTGAATTATCATTATTTGACAATTCACCATTCACCATTCACACTACAAGCTCATCATTTCTTTAAACTTAACCGTCTGTCTTCGGCTTACTTCTATTTTTTCGCCGCCTTTTAGGTCTACGAGGAGACCGCCGTTAAAGTAGGGTTCAATTTTTTCAATCCAGCGTAGGTTGATGATATGTTTTCTGTTGGCACGGAAAAACATTCTGTCGTCAAGTCTTTCTTCCAGTGCGTTCAAGGATTTTAAGATAAGGGGTTTGTTTGTGCCAAAGAATACTTTAGCATAGTTACCAACACTTTCAAACAAGCGGATTTCACCAAGTTTCACAAACCAGCAACGTTCACCGTCTTTTACAAATACCTGATCGAGTTCGGTAAGTGGTCCTCTGTTAACACCATTAATACCGGCTGATTCTTTGAACATTTCAGCCTGTAGTTTTTGAATGGCGTCTGAAAGACGCTTGGGTTCAATAGGTTTCAACAGATAATCAAGTGCATTTACTTCAAATGCTTTGATGGCATATTCATCATAAGCAGTAGTAAAAATTACTTTAGGGGCTTTCTCTACTTCAGCAAGCAGGTCGAAACCTGTTTTGCCCGGCATTTGAATATCAAGGAAAATCAAATCAGGATTGAGGGTTTCGATTTTTTCGATTCCATCATCTACATTGGCAGCTTCCTCAATAACTTCTATATCAGCATGATCCTGCAATAATTTCTTTAACTC
>CAZTCS010000108.1:0-13318 GCA_964611995.1 uncultured Sediminibacterium sp.
AAACAGGCTAAAAAGAATCTTTCTCATGCTTCACTTTGAATGGTGAAAGTATCTAATTTTAATAATATTCCCGGGGTTGTGCCGGTGATCATGAAGTTAAACTAAACTATATTATGCTCAGACGATTTTTACCCACTTTTATAGGATGCTTAACCATCGTAACATTTGCGGCTGGTCAGGTAGCAACTAATGTTCAGGAACTGGAGAAAGCAGCCCAGGGTATTACTTTAAAAGAAAGACGTGAGTATACCAAGGCCATGTCATTAGCCAAACAAAAAAATTGGCCGCTAAGTATACGTTCAAAAAATGGTCGTCTGGCTACACTGGTGGGTGTAGATGCATTCAACTTTCCAAAATATTTTATTACAGATAATAATACCATCGCTGCAGCCACTACCAGGGCCAATCAGCTTTGGGAAGGCGGTGCCAGTGGATTAAATCTTTCTGCTAACGCTGCGATTCTAAAAAACAAGATTGGTATTTGGGACGGAGGAAGGGTACTTTCATCACATGTTGAATTAACCGGAAGAATTACCCAAAAAGATAATCCATCCACCAATGATAACCATGCTACCCATGTGGCAGGTACTATGATTGCATCTGGTGTTAATCCAAGTGCAAAAGGAATGTCTTATGGTGCACAGGGTATGATTGCATATGACTTTACCAACAGTTATGCGGAACAGGCTACCGAGGCAGCAGGATTGCTGATTTCAAACCATTCCTATAATGTGGTTTCAGGATGGAACTTTAATGAAGACCAGAACAGGTGGGAGTTTTGGGGCAGGCCCAATGAAACAGAGGATTATAAATTCGGTTATTATAGCACCGATGCTCAATTACTTGATTCAATCGCATATAACGCTCCGTTTTACCTGATTGTTAAAGCAGCAGGTAATAACCGAGGGGAAACAGGTCCGAATGTGGGAGACCCTTATTTCCGCTTAAATGCGCAAAATCAAATGACTGCCGCAGGGAACAGACCAGGAGATATCAGCAGCAATGATAGTTATGGCAGTATTCCTTGGGATGCGAATGCAAAAAACATTCTTACGGTTGGTGCAGTAAGAGGAATTCCGGGTGGTTATAACAGACCAGAAGATGTGGTGATGAGTTCTTTTAGCGGATGGGGACCAACAGATGATGGCAGGATTAAACCAGATGTAGTAGCTGATGGTGTAAACGTATTATCATCTTATGCAAGCTCTACAACTGCCTATTCAAGCTTGAGTGGAACTTCTATGGCTACACCAAATACATCAGGCTCATTGTTTCTTTTGCAGGATCATTATTCAAAATTAAAAAGTGGTGCATTTCTTCGTTCTGCAACACTTAAAGGCCTTGCCATACATACCACTGATGAAGCTGGCACAACTCCTGGCCCTGATTACCAAAATGGATGGGGTTTATTGAACGTACAGAAAGCCGCAGCGGTAATTTCTGCTTCAGTAGCATCGAACAATAGTGCAACCAGTGAACACCTGATGTTCGAAAATCTTTTCAATGGCACAACCAATTCATTTAGCACCACTGTGGTAGCAACAGGTAAAGAACCATTAAAAGCAACTATTTGCTGGACTGATGTAAAAGGTACGGTAGACCAGATTAATGTGCTGAATAATCCTGAGAAAAAACTCATCAATGATCTTGATATCCGCATTACCAGCGGAAGCAGAACTTTCAGACCATGGACACTTGATCCTGCATTTCCTGCAAATGCTGCAGTAAAGGGTGATAATACAGTGGATAATGTTGAAAGAATTGATATTGACAGTACTGTAGCTGGAGAAACTTACACCATTACAGTAACACATAAAGGAGCAGTTGGTACATTAACCAGAGGACAGCAGGCTTATTCACTCATTGTAAGCGGTGTTGGTGGAACTGCTCATTGTAGTTCAGCAGCAACAAATAATGCTGGTGCAAGAATTGATAGTGTGAGTCTTCAAACCATTCGATATGCAAATCCAACAGGAGCAACTACTTACACCAACAATACTGCATTAGCAGCCAGCATTGAACCATCTCAATCCGTTCCTTTCCGTGTTCGTGTAAATAGTTCAGACGCAACAGATGCAGATAAAATGGTGAAGATTTTCATCGACTACAACAACGATGGAGATTTTGCAGACGCAAATGAATTAGTGGCAACCAGTGGCGTGTTGAAAAACACACAGGTATTTGCAGGTTCATTTAACACACCCAGCACACTTACCATCGGAAGCACTTATCGCGCAAGAATTGTACTGGTTGAAACAGCAACAGCCACTGATATATCATCCTGTGGTAATTATACCCGTGGGGAAACAGAAGATTTCAGGTTGATAGTGGTAAATCCATCTACTGATTTTACCATCAGCGAAATCCTAACCCCTTCTATTGCCGACTGTGCAGATAATAAACAATACCTTACTGTAAATATTCGCAATAACGGTAGTGTACCTAAAACGAATATTCCTGTTTCAATAGAAGTTAAAAACGGATCTACAACTGTAGCGACTTTTAATGGTATATACCCAGCGGCAGTACCGGGTTTAAGCAATGTAAGTTTTACCTTACAAACACCATTTGTAACTACACAAAACACCACTTATACCATTCTGGCTACAGCTAACGTAACGGGTGATCAGAACACAAGCAACAATACTTTAACTACGAACCTAACCATTGGTAAGAAAGCCGATAACCCTTCTGTTGTAGGAACCATCTGTAATACCAATGCAATACTGAAAGTAAATAATCCGGTAGCAAACAGTAATTATTTCTGGTATAACAGTTCAACAGCTACTTCTCCAATTGCGAGTGGCGCTGCTGTAACTACCAGCAGTATTCCTACCAATAAAACTTTCTATGTTTCCAATGAAGTGAAAGCTTCCATAGGGCCAGCAACTAAAATGGCTTACGCAGAGGGAGGGTATAATAATTTCAGAGGGAATTTTGTAAGGTTTAATAACTCAGTTCCGCTTACAATAGAAAGCGCTCGTTTATATATTGGAAATCCGGGTACAGTGGAGATTATTGTAGCCAACCTGGGAACAGTTAATTCGGATGGTAGCTTTACTTACCTGCCTTTATCGAGAACCACACTTTCAGTAACGGCAACCAACCCTAATCCGGCACCTGGTGCAGTAACTGGAAATCCAACTGCAGATACAGGTGCAGTTTATTACCTGAATCTGCCAGTAAATGAAACAGGTGATCATATCTTACTGGTACTGTGCAATGAAAACGGAGCAACTATTTTCAGGAACAATAATATTGCCGGAACTACCTATCCAATGAGTATTGCTAATGTAATGTCGATTACTGGTAATAGCGTAAACCTCACAAATACAAGCGCTGATGTTAATCCTTTCTATTATTTCTTCTACGATATGAAGATCAGAACAGGAACCAGCTGCCCTAGTGATCGGGTTGAATTAGTGGTAGCTGATGCTCCAACTCCTGCAATTACCAAAGTAGGTGACACCTTGGTAAGTAGTATTACTGGCACTACCATGCAATGGTTTAAAGATGATGTAGGCATCAATGGCGCTACTACCAATAAATATAAACCAATTGAATCAGGTGTTTATAAAGTGGTGGTGGTTGATGCATTTGGTTGTCAGAAAACTTCCAATACATTGCAAGTAACCATTACTGCATTACCGCCTGAAGTGATTGCCAGAGAAATAAAGCTTAGTTTATCACCTAACCCTAACAAAGGAATATTCAACCTGAGTTTTGAAGTGAAAGAGAAAGCAGACCTGGCAATTGAATTATTAAATTCAGCAGGACAGCGGGTGTTTAATCAGTCATACCCCGGCTTTAACGGAACATTCTCCAAACAAATGAATGTTGGAAATGTAAACGACGGGTATTATGTGCTGAAGATTTTACACAATAAGAAAACATACTTGCAAAAAGTGATTATTATAAAATGACCATAGACCATAGTGCATGGTCCATTGACTATGGACTATGGACCATGCACTATAAACCCTAAGCCTCAACAGCATTCGTGAATCTCTTTATCGTACCTTTGTAAAAAAGATCATGAAAAGGTTTGTACTGGTAATGCTGGCGGTGGTTATTTCTTTTGCCCTTCATGCACAAAAAAGAAAGCTTGTTTACGGTTATTTGAAAGATAGCGTTACCAATATGCCTATTAAAATTGCCAGTGTTCGTAACCTGAATACCAATACTACGGTTATGACAAATAATGATGGCAGGTTTGCGATAGAAGCTTCCGCAAATCATATCTTATCATTTGCTGCAGTAGGTTATTTTTTTGATACTATTCAATATAGTAAATCACCTTTCTTACCAGATACCATCGCCGCTTTTCTTTCGCCACTTGCCCGCGACCTGGGAAATGTAACGGTAACTTCCAGAAGCGGCGTAAGCCAATACCAGCTTGACAGTATCGAGAGAAGAAAGGAATTTTTACAGGACATAGTAAACTATACCATACCCACTGTTTCGAAGGCCAATTCCGGCGCAGGCATTGCATTGAATATTGATCGGTTCTCAAAACATGAAAAGAAAAAGCGTAAAGCCATGCAGTTTTATGAGACCAATGAAAAAGAAGCCTATATCAACTACCGCTTTAACACAGCACTTGTACAGACACTAACAGGTTTTAAAGATGAAAAACTCCATACATTCATCCAGCAAAACAGACCAACTTATGAATGGCTCAGGAAACATAATACTGAGGAAGATGTTATCTACTACATCAACGACCAATTAAAACAGGCAGCCAGGCAAAAATAATTTTGTTAAGTATATGCATACCCTTTTTAGTTATCATCAATAATAACTAGAAGTATAAGGTAGAAGATTAATTACTCGTATCGCAGTGCAACGATTGGATTTAATCGTGCAGCTTTCATAGCTGGGTAGATGCCTGCGGCAAGTCCTACAACAGAGCATATTACCACACCTACTATTACCCAGGCCCATGGTATAACAAATCCTGTTTTTAGAACCAGTCCAAATAAGTTGCCAACAAGTACTCCGAGGATGATGCCAAAGAGGGCGCCAAGCAGACTAATAATCATGCTTTCAAATAAAAACTGTTGACGAACATTCTTGCTTTTTCCGCCAATTGCTTTAATCAAACCAACTTCCTTGGTTCTTTCATTCACGGCAACCAGCATAATATTCATTAGGCCGATGGCTGCACCGATCAGGGTAATAAGTCCAATTGCACCCGCTGAACCAGTAATACTACTTAGGAAACCAATAAACATTTCAGCGAATTTGTCGCTCTTCTCAATCACAAAATTATCCTCTTCAATTGGTTGTAGTTTTCGGACCGATCGAAAAACAGAAGTTGCCACGCCCGAAGCTGGTTCCAGTTCGCTTACATTTCCCACCATAACTCCCAGCATGTAGGAACGGTTGATGTTTTGAAAATGCCTGATATTATTATAGGTTGTCACCACAACATCATCTTGCCGCAACATGGCACTGGAGCCCTTGCTTTTTAGTAACCCTATAACACGGTATGGTAGTCCCCCTACACGAATAACTTTATCCAGACTTTTCTCTGGACTTGCTCCAAACAAGGTTTTTGCGACATTGCTTCCTATAAGGCAAACATTACGACCACTTTGCTGGTCGAGGGAATTCAGGTTTCTCCCTACCTGTATGGTATAACCGGTAACAGCAAGGTAATTTTCATCTCCCCCCCATACTACTATCTGAGGATTGGTTTTCTTGTCGCGGTAATTTATCTCCTGTCCTCCGGGCCCTCTTCTATAGATACTCACCTGTGCACCAGGGAAATTGAAATTATCTTTGAAGTATTCTGCTTCTTCTTTGAGTATGGGTTTATCCAGGTTCGATTTTTTTTCTTTCTTACCCCTGGTCGTTTTCTTAACATCTGAATTATTTCCAAACCTTACTCGTGAATCTTTGAATCGAATGCTAAAGGCGTTAGCTCCCATAGAAGAAAAGCTCTCTACCAGACTTTGGTTCATCGCTTCAATAGCGGTGATGATACCAATTAATGCCATGATGCCGAACGCAATAATAGCCACAGTAATTCCTGTACGCAATTTATTACTGCGCACTGTTCGCCAGGCCAGCGATAAAGAATCAAACATGGTCATACCCTTCATAATAGCATTTCTTCCTATAAAGATAACGCAGAAAAGCTGTCAGGATAGACCTCAGGCACCAAAAAATGAGGAGCGGTTAGAAATAGAACCAGTTCAGGATCAAAGATGGCCAGATACCGATAAGAATTACCAATGCCGCCAATAAAATAAGTCCGGTTTTGAATGCACGGCTTGTTTCTGGGGTTTCCGTATCACCTTCCTTGAAATACATGGCCTGTATTACTTTAAAGTAGTAATACACACTTACTGCAGCAAAGAATAAAGCGATAATTACCAGCCATAATGCACCTCCACTCTTAACAACTGCAGCCAGCATATAATATTTAGCGAAGAAACCTGCAGTTAGCGGTATACCAGCCAGTGAAAGTAAAAATATAGTTGTGGCAAATGCCAGTATTGGTTGCTTTTTAGCCAAACCGTTAAACCCATCGAATGTATAATCAGGCATTTTTATTAGTACCGCAAAAATGCCAATGGTTGCAAGACTATAAGCCACTGCATAAAGCAGGATACCTTCCTTAGCCAGGTCGTTTCCAGCAAATAAAGCAAACAACATAAAACCTGCCTGTGCAATACTTGAATAGGCCAACATACGCTTTACGCTTTGTTGGAATACCGCAGTAATATTACCGATGAGCAAAGTTGCTATGATTACAAACGAAAGGATGATTTTCCATGATGGACCAAGCGCAACTGCCTGGTTTTGGAACAAACGGATAAATGCAATAAATCCTGCCGCTTTTACAACCGTAGCCATAAAAGAGGTAAACACACTTGGTGCCCCATCGTAAACATCTGGTGTCCAGAAATGAAATGGTGCAGCAGATACTTTAAAACACATGGCTACAAACAGCAGTAATAATCCAGCTATCTGAAGAAAAGAAGGATTAATGGCGCCAGTGGTTGGAATTACCGGAGGTGCATTTAAAGCGAATGAACCAGTAGCCCCATAATAGAGTGCAATACCCATGAGCATAATACCTGTGGTAAATGACCCCATCAGGAAATATTTCAGGGATGCTTCATTACTCTTTAGGTTGCGCTTATCTGATCCGGTAAGAATATATAGGGGAATAGATAAAATTTCAATACCGAGGAATAACATCAATAATCCATTAAAGCCAGACAGTATACTTACCCCACATAATACAAAGAATATAAGGGCAAAATATTCAGCTACATTGATACCAGCTTTTTCAATATCCTTACCACTCAGGCATACATAAATAAACGTTGCTCCAAAAGCCAGGGTATTAAAATAGAGTCCGAATTTTTCAAAGCTCAGCAAGCCTCGGGTATTGATATGAACTTTAAACAAAGCATATGTATCCAGCAAATTCGCTCCTATAAGTAATAGAAGTCCAATTGCAGCGATATACTTTAATACAGATTTATTATTTGTAATAATGCCGCTAAACATCATTACAACACCCAATAATGCCGATAATATAATTGCGTTCATATATCCAAATCCCCTGCGGGAATTTTGGGTAAAGATGTTGTCATCTTTACTTGTTAATAATCAAATATCTATTCTATTTACCCGCCATAGTAGCTCCCACAGTATCTTTTGTGAGATCTATCATTGGTTGAGGGTATATTCCTAATGCGATAATTACAACAACCAATACTACCAGTGCCAGTTTTATATTTCCACTGATATCTGTTGCATTTATAGTAACCTCGGTAGTATTTCCATAAAACACTTTCTGCACCATATTCAAAGTATATACAGCCGCAAGGATAATACTAATACCTGCAATTGCTGTGATCCAGATATTGTAACTGAACAATCCATTAAACATCATGAATTCACCAATAAACGCATTGGTAAGTGGCAGTGCAATATTCGCAAATGCCATTACCACCAGCAGAATGGCAAGGGTTGGTGCTTTTTGCGCTAATCCACCTAATTCACTAAACTTACGTGTACCTAATTGTTGTTCAATAGCATCGGCTACTATCCACAGACCAATTACATTAATACCGTGGTTAAACATTTGTATCATTACACCTTCCATTCCTACCCTACTGTTGGTGAACAAAGTAGCGCACATTAATCCGATGTGTGCAATAGAAGAATAAGCAATCAATCTTTTTATATCGTCTTGTCTGATGGCAATGAACGATGCATATAGCATTCCTGTAACAGACAGGATGATAATGATTTGGGCAAATTTATCGGCTGCTGCTGGGAAAAATGGCAAGAGCCATTTGATGACAGCAAATATGCCCATTTTAACCATTATCCCACTTAATACCATGGTTGTGGCAGTTGGCGATTGTTCATAAGCATCGGGCTGCCAGGTATGGAAGGGGAAAATCGGCATTTTAATGGCGAAGGCAACAAAAAACAACCAGAAGATCAATGATTGTTGAGCTGGTGCTAATTGAACTGTGTAAAATGATTGCCATGCAAATGATTGATCGGCTGTTTGGAAATACATGTATAGTATACCTGCCAACATCATTAATGAACCTATAAAAGTATAGATGAAGAATTTGAAGGTTGCTGCAATTCTTTTCTCCCCACCCCAGATCGAACAAAGAAAATAAACAGGTATTAAAGCCAGCTCCCAGAAGAAATAAAACAACAATGCATCATTTGCCAGAAATACACCCATCAAACCTGCCTGGGTTAATAACATCAGCGCATAAAATGATCCTGCTTTTTGGTAGGTGTTTTTATAAGTAGCAAGGAAAATAATGGGGAAGGAAATAGCCGTTAATAATACCAGCATTTTACTCATTCCATCCATCGTTAAGGTAAACCTGCTTCCTAATGCAGGCAACCATGCAGCATCAAACGATTGTTGCGTTGATGGATAAAAATAAATACCGGCAATTGCCACGATTAATGTCAATGCCGCCGATAACAGCGCCCACCCTTTTGCTGCATTAGATTCTTTTATAAAGAATCCTGCTACACCTGTAAGCAAGGGAAGTAATATCAAAAAAACTGGAATCATAAATATGCTTTATCGCGCTTAGCGGTTAAAATATTTTTTTGAAAAAGTTTAAGATGGTCAGGTCATTGAACCATATCAACACAAATAGCACCATAATCATCACCATAATCAGGAGATAATTCGCTACCTGTCCACTTTGCAATAACCTCAGTTGTCTGGAACCATATCCAACCAGTTTACCAATGCCATTTACAAAACCATCGATACCTGCTTTCTCTACAATATTTTTCAGGGAAACCGACAATAAGTGTAATGGCTTTATAATAACTGCATCATATAATTCATCTACATACCATTTATTCTCCAGTATTTTACCAATACCATTGCTTTCGGTTGATGTTCCGGGTTTCTTGAATTTAGCAACCGCGAAGAAAATTATTCCAGCGATCAAAGCAGTTGATACACCCATCATTATGTATTCCTGCGTATGCGTTAAATGATGTTCATGAGCATGTTTACTAGACTCAGCAAATATGGGAGCCAGAAAATGTTCCAGTGAATGAGCATCTGACGCAAATACTTCTGGTATGCCTACAAATCCACCTAATACAGATAAAATAGCCAGGACGATTAATGGAATTGTCATCGCCGATGGACTTTCATGCAAATGATGTTCTTGTTCATGTGTACCGCGGAAAGATCCGAGGAAGGTCAAAGTATATAAACGGAACATATAGAAAGCAGTCATTAAAGCACCTGCCATTCCAACATAATAATAGAGTGGGTTGGCGTTATATGCCGCCATCAGGATTTCATCTTTAGAGAAGAACCCTGAAAATGGAGGTATGCCGGCAATTGCTAAACAGGCCAAAAAGAAAGTGATATGTGTTATGGGCATATATTTTTTCAATCCGCCCATTTTGCGGATATCCTGTTCATGGTGCATTGCATGAATTACAGAACCTGCGCCAAGGAATAATAAAGCTTTGAAGAAAGCATGTGTCATAACATGGAACACGGCTCCTGTATAGGCACCTACTCCCAAACCAAGAAACATATAGCCTAACTGACTAACCGTTGAGTATGCGAGTACTTTTTTAATATCATTTTGTTTGAGCGCAATGGTTGCTGCAAAAATTGCTGTTGCTAATCCTACTATTGCAACCACTGTTTGTGAAACAGGTGCGAGTGTATAAAGGATATTGCTTCTGGCAATCATATAAATACCTGCTGTTACCATGGTTGCAGCATGTATGAGTGCCGAAACCGGCGTTGGACCAGCCATTGCATCAGGCAACCATGTATAAAGTGGCAATTGCGCACTTTTACCCATAGCACCTACAAACAATAATAAAGTAATAGCGGTTATATCAAAGGTTGATAGCTTATCGATACTGGAGAATACTTCGCCATAAGAAACGGTGCCTAATTTAAAAATCAACCAGAAAACGGCCAGCAGAAAACCAAGATCACCAATACGGTTCATCACGAAAGCTTTCTTTGCCGCATAGTTGTATTGATCATTCTTGAACCAGAATCCGATTAACAGGTAAGAGCACAAGCCTACACCTTCCCAACCGATAAACATGATTACATAGTTAGCACCCAATACGAGCAGTAACATTGAAAATACGAACAGGTTAAGGTAGGCAAAATACCTTCCGAAATGCTGCTCTTCTTCTTCGTGCATATAGGCAGCAGAGTACAAATGAATCAGGAATCCAATGCCTGTAATAATCAGGAGGAATAAGGAAGATAACTGATCAACCTGGAAGGCAAAAGGAATTTGAAAAGCGGAAGTTTTGATAAAGGAGAACAGGTTTACTATGGTAGCACCATGTTCTTTTACATCAAAAAATACCAATAAGCTTACCACAAAGGATGCCAGCATTACACCACAACCAACGATACTGATCATTGATTTTGACATTGCTTTTCTTCCTAGTCCATTAATCAGGAATCCGATCAATGGGAAAAGTGGAACCAGATAAACAAGTTTACTCATAGCCTTCTTTCCGCCTGAGGCGGAGTCTTTTTATCCCATTACTGGGATTGGATCAACAATACTTCCTTTTCAGGAATTAGTTTTTCAATCGATTCAAAAAATTAATATCTACAGAATGCACATTTCTGTACATCATTACGATAATTGCTAGTCCCACACTTACCTCTGCAGCCGCCACAACCATAATAAAGAACACAAATAATTGTCCGTCTATACCCACTGTGGTAGCAGGGTCACTGGTTAATGCAATACCGTGGTGCATTTTTGAGAATGCAACCAGCAAAAGGTTTACCGCATTTAGCATCAATTCTACACACATAAAAACAATGATCGCATTGCGGCGTGTTAACACTCCAATGATACCAATGCTAAACAGTGTAAGGCTCAAATAGATATAATATTGTATCGGCATATTCTTTAGTTTATAGTCCATGGTTCATAGTCCATGGTTGCTATTATATTTTCCATGGACTATGGACCATGGACTATTGTCTTTATCTTACTCTTTCTTTCCAATCACCACTGCACCTACCATCGCACTCAGGAACAATACACTGCTGATTTCAAAGGGAACCACAAAGTCGCTAAACAATGCTTTACCCAGGTTTTTAATCAACCCAATATCTCCTGTACCCATCAGTGCTGCTTTATCCTGAAAATCGGTTGCCTGACGCACCAATGAGATTAATACCATCAGGAAACATCCCCCGGATACTGCACCGGCTAATTTCATCCAAACATGTTTATTCCTTTCAGTTTCTTTATTCAGGTTCATTAACATGATCACAAATAAGAACAATACCATAATGGCTCCGGCATACACAATCAGGTTTACAATGGCCAGAAATTGTGCATTCAACAAAATATAGTGACCTGAAATGGCAAAAAACACCGCAATCAGCCAAAGTACGCTATGCACCGGGTTCTTACTTACCAGCACCATAATAGCACTGAATACAGCCAGGGCAGAAAGGAAAAAGAATAATATTTCAGTTATACTCATTGGTGTTTTAATTAGCTTTCATCATAAGCAACAGAACAGGCTGTTACAGGTTATCCATTTTATAATCCTTTTGCTTTTGCATATTCCTCCGGATTGGTTTTGGGGTTAGGGATCAATAATTCCTCTTTCCCGTATATAAAACCTTTCCTGGTATAATTAGCAGGTGCAAATGTTTCACTTAAATAAATGGCGTCTTTAGGACAAGCTTCCTCACATAGTCCGCAGAAAATACAACGAAGCATATTGATTTCATACTTAGCCGCATATTTTTCTTCCCGATATAAATTCGTTTCTTCTGGAAGTCTTTCAGCGGCTTCCATCGTAATAGCTTCTGCCGGACAAGCAACTGCACAGAGTCCGCAAGCAGTGCAACGTTCACGACCCTCTTCATCACGATTCAATACATGAAGTCCTCTAAATACAGGACTGAATGGTCTTTTTTCTTCCGGGTAGCGGATGGTTGGCTGCTTTTTGAAAATATGGCTGAACGTAATCGCCATTCCTTTCATAATTGCAGGGAGATAAAGTCGCTCCATGAAACTCATGGGTTTCCGACTTACTTCCTGTGCCCTGTTTGTTAATGCCTGCATATCTTCTATCCCTCGGGATGTTTAATTTTTTGCAAAAATATTTATTTAGTCAGTAGTGAGTAGTCAGTAGTGAGTGATATTATTTCTGAATACTCATTATTCACTACTCACTATTCACCACCATTCACCTCACCCCCCAGCTCTCCACAAAATCACTGCCCCTGTAATCAACATATTGGCAAGGGCCAACGGTATCATTGTTTTCCAACCCAGGTTCATCAACTGATCATAACGGAAACGCGGGATTGTCCAGCGAATCCACATAAATATGAATATAAATATTACAATCTTGGTTAATAAAGCTCCTATACCCAATACTGCTGCCAGGTTTGGTGCGAGGGTTGATTCATCCAGGAATGGGATATCATATCCTCCAAAATAAAGACAAGCCATCACTGCGCTACTCATGATCATGTTCACATATTCTGCAAAAAGGTAAAAGCCCAGTTTCATGGATGAATATTCCTGGTGATAACCAAAGTTCAATTCATTTTCTGCTTCCGGTAAATCGAATGGTGTACGGTTACATTCAGCCAGGGCACAAACAAAGAAAATGAGGAAGCCCAATGGCTGGTAAACAATATTCCAGAAATTACCGTCTGCCATCTGCTCTCCAACAATGGTTTTCAAACTTAAAGAGCCCGACAGCATCAATACTGCTATCAGTGATAAACCCATTGCTAGTTCATAACTGATGGCCTGTG
>CAZTCS010000109.1:0-9578 GCA_964611995.1 uncultured Sediminibacterium sp.
TAAAGCCGTATAAAAATACACTTAAAACCCTTGGGAAAAAGTGATAGATTTTAACCCCCCATATCATGATGGGTTCACCCTTCAGGAAATAGTGTAGGGCAAAACTGATGCTGTTGCCTACATAAAACAACAGGATACCCATTACCAACCAAAAATCGGGTACATGAAAAAGATTTGTTTCGTAATCGTCGCTTACGATAAACTGTTGGTACATATATGCACAGGAAATACAGCAAAGGAAGAAGCCTCCTATTACATAAGTATTGAAGTATAACTGTATATATACAGGTAAAAAACAGAACCATGTGAGCATTGCCAATACGAGCAATGTTGTGCCTACTGCTGTGATCCACTTCCACAGTTTTGACTGGAAGATTTCATAAAACTGGTAGCCAAAGAATATAAACCCGAAAACGACTACCCAAAGGTATATATGGGTATTACCTGTAACGTAATCTGCATAGTATTTTGCAAAATGTGCCCCCCCAAATTCACCCAATAAAGTAAAGGCGAGAAAAGGGATGAAATAGAAATAGCGTGTGTTCCTGATATGCTTCAGGTTATAAAGAGCTGCCAGCAATGCCAGCAGCTCTACGATGAAATTACTTAGTATAGGCATCTTATAAGATTATGGTGCAGTACTACCAGTGTTATAGGCATTCAGTAAATCTTCTTCCGGAACATCATTGAAAAGATTGTCGGGATCTGGTAAACCAGGGGTTCCCTGCATTTGTCCAAACCTTTTCTTGAACATGTGTTTAAATATCCCATTTTCATTTGCTTTCAGTGCCATATAGGATGGAACTAATAAAACATTTAGTTTCTGGTCATCCTTACTGAGGCAAGGTAAAAAGGTTACGCACTGTTGTTCAACATCTTCGATTCCAAGTTCAATCAGGGACAACCTGGCTCTGTCCAGGTAGTTCTGTATTTCACCAATGGAATAGGTAATGGATTCACGGTAGTAGGGGGTTTTTCCGAAAATCTCCCGATACTCTTGTAATTCTTCTTCTGCCAGGGGGTAGGGTACGTGGCTTCCGTAATGTGTACTCATTGCAGTTTGTATTTAAAGGTTAAAAATAAAAAACGGTTGTGCTCCCACAACCGTTTTTTCACCCATTTTTTAGGATGGTGTAATATAGTATGGTTGTATTATTCGCCAGCAGCTTTTTTGGCGATCAACAAATTTTTCTGGATCAACTCATTTTTCCTGAATGCGTTGAGTTCTGCTTCAAGTTGTTGTTGTAAAGCAGTAGACAAGTTACCACCTAATGAATTAAGATCCGGTTTACCGGCATCTACCCAGGCAGTGTACCAGCAATCGGCAATCAGTTGAGAAGACTGTATTAACCGATCATTGATGCTTGTTTTCAAAGCGGCTGCATAAGCTTTTGCGAATTCTGATGTGTAAGATTTCGATTCCTTGCCTCTCCTGATTTGTACCCTGTATTTCTGCTCTTCCGTAAAATGAGCAGAAACCTCTTTTTCTTTAGCGAGCATTTCCGGTACCATTTCGAACCCACTTCTTGCAGCTTTCCAAACGGCTGCTGTAGGGTCTTTCAGATAAGTTGCCTGATGTGAGGTATACAGGTTATAATTTCCTATTTCAATTTCGGGTATCATCGATTCCCATAAACTATGTAACCCTTTCTGACCAGTGAGCTGTCCGTCGTAATTAACCGTTGTATGTAAAGGCACATGTGCATCTCCTATATAATGACCCAAATCAGCAGCATAGAATAGAATGCTGTCTTTTTGTTTCATTTTGAAAGCGGCGGTAAGTTTCGCCTGCATATAAATAATATGGTATGGTACATAACCGTACTTCAACAAACTGTCTTTTGAATAAACCTGAATGGCTTTTTCCCAGTCTGTGGGCATTTTATGTGCCGCATCGGCACCGTACATCTCAAAGTCAATAAAATGTTTAGTGGCTTCAGTACTATCTGTATTTCTTCTTTGGTCGGGTCTTGGGGCATTGGAAACTAGGTTTTCCATATTCTGGTAAAAGAATGACCTTACCGGATCCGGTAATTCATAAACAGCCAATTGGTGAATGGTTCTGTGTACCAGGAATCCCCATCCGGAACTAATAATCGTTACAAAAAGTAAAATGGGGATAATGAGTAGTTTTCCAGCTTTTTTCATAGTATTTTTTGTAGAATGGGAGCGAAATTAGGATTTTAAGTACCTCAAACTGTAATATTTGAACATATTGAACTACAAATGGCCTGGGTGAAGCGGTTTTATTACCTTCAAGCCCGGAAATTGTATCCATTACCATAACCAAACATGAATATGAGTAAGATTCTTGAACTGCAGGCATTAAGAAAATATTATGCTACCCAGAAAGCGGTCGATGATGTCAGCTTCTCCATCGAAAAAGGGAGCATATTTGGCCTTCTTGGTCCGAATGGAGCGGGTAAAACCACTCTCTTGCGTATGATCACAGGCATATTTTACCCGGATATGGGTGAGATTATCCTGGATGGCAAAAAATTCGATGCCTTAAACGATGTGCAACTTATTGGATACATGCCGGAAGAAAGAGGCTTGTACAAAAAGATGAAAATTGGTGAGCAGGCCCTTTACCTGGCACAGTTAAAAGGATTGAGTCGCGCAGAAGCCATGGAAAAAATAAAGTTCTGGTTCAAGAAACTGGAAATGGAAACCTGGTGGAATAAAAAAGTGGAAGACCTGAGTAAGGGTATGAGCCAGAAATTACAGTTTGTAACCACCGTACTTCACGAACCAAAACTCATCATTCTCGATGAACCCTTCAGCGGATTAGATCCATTGAATGCCAACCTGATCAAAGATGAAATCTTTGGTTTGGCCCAGCGTGGTTCTACCATTATTTTCAGTACACACCGTATGGAACAGGTGGAAGAAATCTGCGATCATATTGTATTGATGAACCTCGGTAAAAAAGTATTAGACGGAACTGTTTCCGCTATCAAACAAAGCTTCAAAGAGAATAAGTTTAGCATTAAAGCACAGGGAGAACAGTTAAATACGGATAGCCAGGCATTCTCTCTTTTAGAAAATTCTGCCAAAGGATTTGTGGTGAAAATTAATGAAGGATATACAAGCAATGATATTTTAAAGCATTTTTTACAGCAGGGCGCCAGCATTGAAGCATTCAATGAAATACTGCCGTCATTAAATGAAATATTCATCCGTTTGGTAGAAGGCAGTAGCGCACGTACCAGATCATTTCAACAGGTAGATTAATCATTGGATTATTTATCACTTATCAACCACTAACGCTATAACTCATGAATAAAATATTATTAGTAGCAAGAAGGGAATTTTCAACCAGGGTACAGAAAAAAACATTCCTGTTAACGACCATCGGGGTTCCCGTGCTCATCTTTGCTTTTTATGCAGCAATGATTTTCTTCTCGGTTAAATCTGCCGATCATTTTAATATCGCTGTATTAGATAATGCCAATGTATTCAATGGTGCTATTGAAAACAAGAAGGGCGGTGATATCAATTTCGAGTTTGTAAAAGACGATACCAGCATACTCAAATCCAAACTGGATAAAAAGGAGTATGATGCTTATTTGTATGTACCGGCTACTTATGCTATTACCGGTAATACGAACGATTCGCTCCAGTTCAGGTCTGCCAAAACAGTTGGTCTGATGACCCGTGAGAAAATTGAAAGCCGCATCAGTAAAGCCCTTGAGGAAAAAAGACTGATGTCTATGAATATCTCCAAGGCTCAATTGGATAGTATTCAGAACCAAAAAGAATCAATCACATTTGCCAGTTCATCAGGTAAAACAGAAAATCAAACCAAAGTTGGACTCAGCTACGGAGTTGGTTTTGTGTCAGGGTTCATGATTTATATTATCCTGTTTATCTATGGAACAATGGTAATGCGTGGTGTTGTTGAAGAGAAAGTTAGCCGTATTGCAGAAGTTATAGTGAGCAGCGTTAAGCCTTTTCAATTGATGATGGGTAAGATTGTTGGTATTGGTGCTGTTGGTTTGTTACAGTTTATTATCTGGGGTGTTTTAATCTTTGGTATTCAATTATTGATACCCGTAATATTCCCGCAGTTATTTGAACAAATGCAGTCACAGCCTGTTCAACCAGGTATGATGGCAGCCGCAAATACGGCAAAACAATCGGGTGCCCTAAGTGGTATCATGGCCGGATTAAGTGAAATAAACTTCCCACTGATCATTGGTTGTTTTGTGTTTTATTTCCTTGGTGGATATTTTATGTATGCATCCCTTTTCGCAGCAGTAGGTAGTGCCGCTAATGAAGACATGCAAGATGCTCAGAGCTTATTGTTACCTATTATGATGCCTATCATCTTCTCCATCGTGATCATGATGCAGGCCGTTAATAATCCTAATGGTAACCTGGCAATTTTTGGCAGCTTATTCCCACTTACTTCACCCATTGTAATGATGGCAAGGGTTGCACACGGTATCCCGGACGGTGTAACCGTTTTCCAATTAATCCTAAGTATGGCATTCCTAATCCTCGGATTCTTTGGAACAACCTGGATCGCCGCCAAAATATATAGAACAGGCATACTTATGTACGGCAAAAAGGTAACCTGGAAAGAACTGTGGAAATGGGCGGTGAGGAAAAACTAGGTAACAGAAGAACAGAGGAACAGAAGAACAGAGGAACAGAAGAATATCCAATTTCCAATGATGGAATGATATTTTACTTGGAAATTGGATATTGGATATTCTTCTGTTCTTCTGTTCTCACAGTACTAGATCCAATAATAGTACCCCAACAATCCCCAGCACAGATATAATGGCTTCCATTACGGACCAGGATAGGAAGGTTTGTTTGAGGGTGAGGTTGAAGAATTCTTTGAACATCCAAAATCCTGAGTCATTGATATGTGAGCCAAAAACACTGCCGGTGCCGATGGCCAGTACCATTAGTTCAGGTGAAACTGCTCCTGCAGTTACCAATGGTGTTACCACACTTGCGGCTGTAATACCAGCAACCGTTGCAGATCCGATTGCAATTCTGAGCATGGCAGTTATGATCCAGGCAAAAATAAGTGGCGGCATTTCCCATTTACTACTGAAAGAAGCAATGTACTGATCGGTACCACTGTCTTGTAATACCTGTTTGAATATACCACCTGCTGTAATAATCAACAGTATAACTGCAATACCTGAAATTGCTTCATTAAGCCATTTGGTAATGGTTTCCATATTGTTTCCTCCCTTGATTCCGAAAAACCAGATAGCAAGAAAAACAGCAATAAGCAATGCAATGGTTGGGTCGCCAATAAAAAGCACTGCTTTTTTAAAAAGACCTTCCGCTAAAAAATATTGAGCCAATACAGCTAATGTAATCAGTATAACAGGTAGGAGCCCAATCAAAAAACTGGGCAATGCTCCCGGTAATTTTTTGTTTTCTTCTGTAGTTGTACTGAACAGGAATGACTTGATATTCACTTCTGTTTTTTTCAGCAGTCTGCCAAGCATGGGTCCTGCAACTATTACAACTGGAATCGTAATGATCATTCCATAAACCAGTGTTTTTCCCATATCTGCATGAAATGCATTTACCAGAAATACCGGACTTGGATGGGGTGGGAGGAAACAGTGTGTGGTAGATAATGCAGCGGCCATTGGTATGGCCACATATAATAATGGCAGCTTTGCTTTATTTGCAACGGAAAATACCAGCGGTACCAGTATCACAAAACCTGCATTGTAATAAAGTGGAATGCCAATAAAAAAACCAGTTAACATAATGGCCCACTGGATATTTTTTTCGCCAAATCCATTAATCAGGGTCGTAGAAATTTTTTCAGCAGCACCGCCTGTTTCAAGCAGCTTTCCTAAAATGGCACCCAGACAAATAATTAATGCCAGTCCACCTAACGTATTGGCAGCTCCTTTTTCCACCGATTTAATAATATCTGCAGGCTGCATACCCAGGCATATACCAGAAAGAATGGCAACGATTAATAAGGATAAAAAGGGGCTCACTTTTTTATAAGTAAGGAATAGTTGCAAACAGATGGCTAAAAAAATGACAAGCAGTTCCATAGTATACTTTAAATAGGTGAAATATTTATTGCAATGATGGAACAGCCATCACGGCTTCCAGAGCAGGCTTTGGTTGTTTATTTCTATCCCATAATAAAGGATAATTGGTTCTGTTTGGAATAGGGTAGTCGTTCTTCCAACTCATTCCATCATGAATACCCCAACAGGTTACACGGGCTATTTTATCGCGTCTGCCATAAAAAATACCAAATAGTTCCTTATAGCGATTAGTTAGTGCTTTTTGTACATCAGCCGGTAATCCTTTTTGGTAAGGATCTAAAAATGTTTTGAACTCTTCTAACTGAAACTGTTTATCGCTCATGCCCTGTCCGATTATCTGTCCTTCTTTGGTCAATGGTAAAACATCTACATCGAGCTCAGTGATCATTACTTTTACACCAGTGGCAGCATAAGCATCGATTGCAGATTCAATGTATTCCGTTTTTGGGAAATTAAGACCCCAGTGTCCCTGAATACCGACGCCATCAATCCTGATACCTTCTTTCTGTAACATTTTAACCATTCGAACTATGCCATCTCTTTTGGTGGGGCGCCATGCATTGAAATCATTATAATACAATTCGGTATTAGGTGCATATTGACTCGCAAATTTGAATGCATACTTTACAAGCGTGTCACCATTACCAAATGCATTAACCCAGGTGGTGGGTCGGTAACTGCCGTCATTATCGATTACTTCATTTACTACATCCCAGGCATGTACTCTTCCGGCATATCTTCCTGCTACTTTCTCTATATGACTGCGTAAGCGTTCAATCTGTTCTGCTTTGGTGTTTGGCTGGCCTTTTTCATTAGTGAAAAACCAGGCTGGCACCTGGTTGTGCCAAACCAGGGTATGACCAACGATGAACATTTTATTTGCTTCGCCAAAGGCAACAAAAGCGTCTGCCGGACCAAAATTGAATACTCCTGGTCGGGGATTAATCAGTGCAGCTTTCATCGAATTTTCCAGCGTTATGCTGTTGAAATGCTTCTTCACAATAGCTTGAGAAGCTGCATCGCTTCCTGATACAATTGCATCGTTAACGGCTGCGCCAATAAGGAATTTATTTTTGTAGGCATCTTTTAATCCAATTGTATCCGCCTTTTCCTTACCGGTAAAACTTACAATCGCATAAAGTACAGAACTGTATGCTGCAATCAGGAACCATTTTTTTTTCATATAGCTGGTATTTCATTTCAATCAGGCAACTATGTTAACCAACGTGCCAATTGATTCGATGGTAATGCTTATTTCATCTCCACTTTTTAAAGTGAAGCTGCTATCAGGTACAATGCCAGTGCCTGTCATAATTAAACAGCCAAAAGGAAAGCTAGCTTCCCTGAATACAAAAGATACAAGTTCTTCCGGACTTCTTTTCATTTGTGATAAAGCGATAGATCCTTCGAAGGCAAGTTCCTTTGCCCTATGTATAGCCAGGGAAATGGTGGTTACTTTAGATAAAGGAGTTGCTGTAAGGTAAACACAGGGGCCAACGGCTGCGCAGGCATCGTAGGTTTTGGCTTGTGGTAGGTACAATGGATTTTCTCCTTCTATACTACGGCTGCTCATATCGTTTCCGACTGTATACCCAATAATTTTTCCGGAAGAAGTTACCACAAGTGTAAGTTCTGGTTCCGGTACATCCCAGGTACTGTCTTTACGTATCCTTACTTTTTCGCCATGACCAACTACCCGATGTGGGGTAGCTTTGAAGAAAACTTCTGGCCTTTCAGCTTCATATACTTTCGCATAGAAATCTGCTCCACCACTGTCTTTACTTTCTTCCTGTCTGCCAATTTTACTTCTCAAATAAGTTACACCGCACGCCCAAAGTTCCTGCTGGTTGCCAATTGGCGCTTTTAAGCGAGCTACATCCAGTTTGTCTGTAGAAGTTGCCTTCCCTGATTTTATCCAGGCTTCTGCCTGAGATAATGCATCATCATTATTGATAAAGCTGTTCCAGTTTTCCCCGGCTACGAAAAATAATTGATTGTCTTGTTCTAAAGCAATGCCATGCTGTAAATGATAGGCCTTCATGTTTATTATTTTAACTTGATCCTTAATAGATACATATCATTGGTAACAAATAATGTTTTTTCATCGGCAGATAAAGCCACATTTGATGCAGCTTCGGTGAGTTTTATTTTACCAAGCAACACAGCTTTATCATCAAATATCCAGATGCCACCCGGACCTGAAGCAAACACAATTCCTTTTTGGTTTATTTTAAGTCCATCTGGCAAACCTCTATCACCTTTTTGCATTTGTGCACGATAAAATATTCTTCCGTTTTTAAGTTGATCACCTGCTACATCATAGATATACCAGTTTGGTTTAGCAGGATCTGAATTTGCAACGATCAATTGTTTTTCACCAGGGAGGAATGCAATACCATTTGGGCGGGTAATACTATCGGTGAGTAAAACAACTTCTCCTGATTTGTTTACTTTATATACTCCATTGAAAGAAATTTCTTTTGTAGGATCCTGATCGTTTTGCATGGGTAATCCATACGGAGGATCAGTGAAAAACAATTCACCAGATTGGTTAAAAGTGGCATCATTTGGACTGCTGAAACGCTTGCCCTGATAGGTTTTGGCGAGTGGTTGAAATTGAGGTTTGGGTTGGTTAATGGGCGCTTGCATTAAGGATATCTGTCTGTTTCCATGTTGACACAATACCAGACCACCCTGTTTGTTTAATAGAAGGCCATTACTACCCGGTTCTTTACTCTTTGAATCGGTTCCACTAAAACCTGAAGGAGTAAGGTAAATTTCTATTCCTTTTGATTCGGTCCATTTATAGATCGTGTTTTTCGGTACATCGGAGAAGAGTAACATATTATGTTTGTTGATCCACAGCGGACCTTCGCTCCATTCAAATCCTTCGGCAATAATTTCTGGTTTAGTTCCGGCATCTATTACTTTATCTAAAGCAGCATTCGATTTTTCTATAGTGCCTATCGTTTTATACTGGGCCATTGCCGTGATAGATAATAAGATGGTGGATGCTAAAAGTGGAATGAAATTTATTTTCATGCTTAGTTTTTAATGTGAATCTCTAGTTACAACTGATCCTGAGCTTCCCTGTAAGAAATCCAGATCGGCTCCAGAATCGGCTCCCATTACATGTTTAATGTATAGACTCACATATCCACGTGTGGCTGCCGGTGCAGGGGGAACCCATTTGCTTCTTCTGATTGCCAATTCTTCGTCTGAAACATCCAGGTGTAATTTTCTTTTTTCCACATCCAGCTCAATCATATCTCCATTTTGTACGAGGGCAAGATTGCCACCAATGGCGGATTCAGGAGATACATGTAGGATGGCAGTTCCATAAGCAGTACCACTCATACGGCCATCACTTATCCTAACCATATCGCGGACGCCTTTCTCAAGTATTTTTTTCGGAAGTGCCATATTGCCAACTTCAGGCATTCCCGGGTAGCCAACGGGTCCAACATATTTTAAAACCATTACACAGTTTTCATCAATATCAAGATTGGGGTCATCTACTCTTGCGTTATA
>CAZTCS010000109.1:9588-12705 GCA_964611995.1 uncultured Sediminibacterium sp.
CTCTCAAAAACAACGGCTCTTCCTTTGTGTTTCATTAAATGAGGTGATGCAGCAGATGGTTTCATCACGGCACCATTCTGTGCAAGATTTCCCTTCACCACCACACATCCTGCCTCGGGTATCAAAGGTTCATTGTAAGGGGCAATTACTTCTGGATTATAACATTCCGTGTTGCCGGTAATATTATCGTGGTGATTTTTTCCTGTAACGGTTACCACATTTTTATGCAATTCTTTGCTCAATTCGTTTAATACTACTGGTAGTCCACCAGCATAATAAAAATCTTCCATCAAAAATTTACCTGAAGGCATGAGGTTAACAAGTAATGGAATTTTGCTGCCCAATGTATCAAAATCATCCAGCGTAAGCGGTACACCGATTCTTCCGGCAATAGCCATCAGGTGTATGATAAAGTTAGATGAGCCACCTACTGCAGCATTTACTTTAATGGCATTTTCAAAAGCTTCGCGTGTTAATATTTTATCGATGGTTAAATTTTCCTTTACCATTTCTACGATCCTTCTGCCACTCAGTTGTGCCATCACTTTTTTCCTTGAATCAGCCGCTGGAATAGCTGCTGCACCGCTAAGTGTTAGTCCGAGTGATTCCACCATACAGGCCATCGTTGAAGCTGTTCCCATGGTCATGCAATGCCCGATACTTCTGCTCATGCAACTTTCTGCATATTCGCATTCTTCCTGGGTCATTTTGCCGGTCTTCATGTCTTCATCAAATTTCCAAACATGTGTTCCGCTGCCAATGGTTTGTCCTTTATAACGCCCATTCAACATGGGGCCACCAGGAACAACGATAGTGGGGAGTCCAACGCTGGCTGCGCCCATTACGGTAGAAGGTGTTGTTTTATCGCAACCGGTAAGTAGTACCACTCCATCAATCGGATTACCTCGAATAGATTCTTCCGCATCCATACTAGCCAGGTTTCGGAAAAGCATGGCTGTTGGTTTTAATAAAGTTTCACCCAGGCTCATGATGGGAAACTCGAGCGGAAATCCTCCTGCTTCAAGTACTCCTTTTTTAACCGCTTCGGCATGGTCACGAAAATGGGCATTACAGGGTGTAAGTTCACTGAAGGTATTACAGATGCCGATTACAGGTCTGCCATCGAACATATCTGTTGGCATACCCTGGTTTTTCATCCAGCTTCGGTAAATAATGCCATCTTTATTTTTTTTACCAAACCAATCCTGACTGCGTAGTTTCTTTTCCATTTGAACTGTTTTATATCGTCTGCATAAAAATAGTTAAACCAACTCTTCTTCAACCTTTTTCATGAAATTATCGGTGAGTTTAAAAGTCTAAAAAGACCTCATGTAGAAACACAAGGTCTAAGGTTATGTAAAACCTCTCAAAGGAGACTGATTTGTTTTTGCCTGATGCTTGTTACAAAGGCTTACGCAACGGCTTTTTCTATTCCATTTTAGCAATGCGTTGACTATAACGCCTTTTATCAGGCTTTTAATTAAGAGCTACCAGTTGTTAGTTTTAATTCAATTTAATTTTTATCCCAAAACACCCTTGTGGTTAGATTATCGTTACCTCCCATACTAGCAACTGCTTCAGAATAGTTTGCATTATTTCTTGAAGATTCTTCATTAGGATACGCAAAACGTCTTGCAAAACCACCTTGAAGGTTATTGTTGTAAGCGTTAGGCGTGAGTGAAGGAAACCCACTTCTTCTGAAATTTGCAAAAGCCTCTGCTCCATTACCAACAGATGCGATCCAATATTGTGTATTTATTTGTTGGAGGGCATCAACTGGTGAATAAGCTACTGTAGGGTCGGTGAGGTATGCATTTTGTAATCCAATTGTTATTGCCGGAACAGGAACATTTGGGTATAAAGAATACTCATCCATTGATGAACGTACACCTGCTTCATAATACTGTTGGGCCGTTAATGCGCCTGTTAATCCTGTTAGCCATCCTCTGAATGCTGCTTCAGCAAGTAAAAATTTAGTTTGAGCGTTGGTTACAAAAAATACAGGTGCAATAGCACTACCGAAAACAGAAAAATTAAGTTGAGAATAATTCTGTCCGGTACCGGCTGTTCCTCTATAGCCTGGAGCATTCAATACGCTTGTTTGGTCGTATCCAACAGGGAAACCAAACTGGTTGTCGGTTGTTGTATCTGGAACAAGTGCAAGAACCTGATTAGGATTGGAATATTTTCCTGAAACATATTTCAATCTTGGGTCTCTTGTATTTTTCAACTGTGTAACAAATGGCTGAGCGAGATAATAGAAATATGGATTCGTTCCTCTTGGACCAGCATTTAAGGTGTTATTGTAAACAGCATCAAATTTGATTAATACATTATCTGCATTAGCCTGCATCACTCCTCCATTATATGCTTCCTGGACTATTGACCTTGCCTTTGTAGCATCTAATTTGGAGTAACGCATTCCTAATCGCAGCAATAAAGAGTAGCCGAGTTTTTTCCATTGTGCTACCTGTACCGCGGCAGAACTGGAAGTTCCAAAAAACAGGTCCTCTTTTACGAGATCTTTTGAAGGATCAAGTGCAGCGGTTGCATTTTTGAATTCGTTGTACAATGCATCATAGATCACTTCATCTTTATCGTATTTAGGATAAAATACAGCTTCCAGATAGGCTTTTCCTGATTGGCTGTAAGGAATATCGCCATAAGTATCTACTAATACCATGTATTCATATGCCTTCCAAATTCTGGCCATATTATAGAGGTTGGTACGGGTAGTAGTGGTTTTCAATTCATTTACAATATGCTCCAACAGCTTAATAGTACCCGGATATAAAGTATTCCATGGTGGTGTATTAAAGTTGTTATTGTCTTCATTGAAATTGAAACCTGCTGTCGCACCAGTATTATATGCATTAACGAATTGCTGAACAATTGTTTGTTCCCCCTCCCAGAATCCGGTATAAGAAGTGCGTTGTGCATTCGTAAATACCAGGGCAGGATCTATACTGGTTAGTGCATACGGGTTAGTATTTATTTCTTCGAAATTTTTACTACACCCCGTTAACAGGGTAATAGAAAGTGATATGATTAATAATGAATGAAACTTTTTCATGTGGTGGTTTTTAAAATTTTACATTAAGCGTTACACCATAGTTG
>CAZTCS010000110.1:0-2144 GCA_964611995.1 uncultured Sediminibacterium sp.
CTTTTAAGGCAAGTGCCGGAGTCTCAGCACAGCATCATTTCACCGTTATCGTGCCGGCAAGAAATGAGGCTTCTGGCATTGAAACATGTATCAGGAGTATTTTGGATGGAAGGTACCCATCGGCGTTAACAGAATTAATTGTGGTAAACGACAATTCTACCGATCAAACAGTATCGATTGTAACAGCACTTCAGAAAGAATATCCCAACCTCAAACTACTTCATCTCGAAAATTATTTAGATGGCAATCCATTAAATGCCTATAAAAAGAAAGCCATTGAAATTGCCATTGGTGAAAGTAAGGGCGACTGGATTGTTACAACTGATGCCGACTGTAGTGTATCTGCCGTTGACACATGAGAAAGGTGTATTGTCTTTGTTTCAGCTACTTGATTTTATGAGCTTACAGGGCATTACTGCTGCCGCTGTTTCGGCGGGTTATCATACCATGTGCAATGGAGCCAATCTTGCTTATCAGAAAGCAGCGTTTTATGAAGTAGGACAGTTCAGAGGCATTGATTCATTAGCCAGTGGAGACGATATGTTGTTGATGTACAAAATTCAACAACGTTATCCCAAACAACTGGGCTACCTGTTTCATCAGGAAGCTATTGTTAAAACCGAGCCTATGCATAGCTGGAAAGATTTTATCAACCAACGCATTCGATGGGCAAGTAAAGCAGATCGGTACGACGATAAAAATGTTTTCCGGATTCTTGCACTGGTATATGCCGTAAACCTTACTTTGTTGATCTTATTACCGATTAATCTTTTTGTGAGTGGAGAAATTGCAGACTGGTTAACCCTGATGCTACTGAAGACTTTGGTGGAATTAATGTTTATGCGCCCTGTGGCCAAATTTTATAAGCAAAGGGAAGCATTGCTTTATTTTCCGCTAATGCAGCCCTTACACCTGGTATACACCGTTATTGCTGGCTGGCTTGGTAAATTTGGATCTTATCAATGGAAAGGCAGAAAAGTAAAGTAAAGAATGCTTATGAAGCTTTCCTTTCATTACGGTCAGGCCACCACGAATAAAGTATTGCGATTGCCAAACAAACCAACAACGCTGAATATTTAATAAAATTCCACATAATAAAATACTTGCATAAATGATACCAATTCCGATAAAACGTTTATCTGCCTTTTGCGCTTATCGGTCAATATTGCTTTCTAATCGGCGATCTTTATAATTGCTTAATTTCCCACTGTGACTACTACCCATCATACGTCGTCTGTCTTTAAGCGGTTGCTTCGAAACAAAGGAGCAGCTATTGGATTGATACTCATTTTATTGAGTTTGCTGCTTGCCTTGTTCGGATATTTTATTGTTCCCGACAGTTCTCCTAATGCGAACAGAATGATCCCTGAGATTGGTAGTAAAAAACCGGGGTTTGAGGTTTCATTATTGCGTGTTCGTCGTGAACAACCTATACAATCAAATGGCTTTTTTACAAAACTGATTAATGGAACAGCAGATCAATGGCAATATATTCCCGTAAGTCCTTATTACCATGTTAATGGAGATAGTTTGTTTTATGAGCGCATCGTTGACGATAATATAACTGAGCAGCAGGTTATACTTCGAAGTAAGGTAGCACCTGAGCCTATCATTAACACCCGATTTTATCTTGGCACGGATAAATTTGGAAGAGATATTCTTAGTCGACTTATTATTGGCACAAGGGTAAGTTTCGCAGTCGGAATCATTGCTGTGTTGATTTCATTGAGCATTGGCATTATGATGGGTGCATTAGCCGGTTATTTCAGAGGTAGAACTGATGATATTATCATGTGGTTCCTGAATGTAATCTGGAGTATTCCCACCCTATTACTTGTATTTGCTATTACACTTGTTTTGGGTAAAGGGTTCTGGCAGGTATTCATAGCTGTAGGACTAACCATGTGGGTGAATGTAGCGAGATTGGTACGTGGACAAGTATTGGCCATTCGAGAGTTGGAGTATATAGAAGCAACACGTGTTTTAGGTTACTCTCATTTGCGAACTATTATTAAACATATCCTACCCAATATTCTTGGTCCTGTGCTGGTTATTGCTGCCAGTAATTTTGCATCAGCCATTGTTATAGAAGCAGGGCTAAGTTTCTTAGGCGTTGGTGTTCAGCCACCACAGCCCAGTTGGGG
>CAZTCS010000110.1:2154-2630 GCA_964611995.1 uncultured Sediminibacterium sp.
CCAATAATCCTATGCTCGCTCTGGCACCCGGGATTGCGATTATGTTATTGGTGCTTGCCTTTAATTTATTGGGCAATGGGTTGAGAGATGCGGTAGGGGGAAAGGAATGAAGAATATCGAATGTCGAACAAAGAATTTCCAATGATCAACGGTGGGATGGAACACGGATTGTCATGATTGTCAATATCTATCATGATAAATCATAAGGATCATGATAATCAGTGTTCAATTAATAGGATCTAATACCATCAACCAGTCCCATTTTCATAAGGAGTCAAACAACAACTCCCTATTCACCATTGACCATTCACAATTGACCCACAAGGCTTTGTTTTTCCTCGCGTAGCTTCTCTTCCAACACCATAACCATGCCCATGCTAAGCCAAAAGAGGCTGCCTATTTTGTCGGTTTCGATCATGTCGCTGATGAAATTGATGGTGCCGATCATGACGAGTATCACAGCTACTGTCATGGTT
>CAZTCS010000110.1:2640-4238 GCA_964611995.1 uncultured Sediminibacterium sp.
GTTACTGCACGGTAGAAATAACTTTGTAGTTGATGATAGATGTGTTGCAAGCGAAGCAGCATGAAAAAATAAAGGGTACAGAAAATAACCAGGCCAATGATGCCCTGTTCCAATGCGGTGAGTAAAAAATAATTGTGTACCGTAGAATGTTCGGGGTTATTACTTACCCATGTTTCAAAACGTTGAACAGTATAGGGGCGATAATGAAGATAGAAAGAAGAGGGACCAAAACCGGTTATTGGTTTATCTGCCAGCATCCTGGCTCCTGCCACCCAACGATAAAAACGTTCTGCGTTCGACACATCTTTTAAAGTTACAGTAGCTGAAAGGTGTTGAGAAAAATCGGTATGAAAAATAGTTCGGTCGTGATCAGGTGCAAATTTGAAATAACGCTTATCGGTAACCAGCCAGGTGGTAGAAACCAATACAGCAATGATGGCGAGTACCAGCAATGCAGCCATTTGTTTTTTGCGAATAATCCAAACAGACAGAATCCCCGCAACCGCTGCGAGCCATGCGCCCCTTGAATAGGCAAGTACAAGTGCAAGTATGCCCACCACCAATGCAAAGAATAACCAGCGTTTGTATGGATGTGCTTTAGCAGTGAGGCTGTAAACACAAACCAACACCGCCAACAAACAAACCAACATAGATGCATAATTCACATGATTGCGAAAAAAGGGAAACAGGTGACGATTGATACTTTCGAATTGCCAACCGGTACTGGCATGTCTAAATAAGGTGGCTAAAACAACAAAGCCCATTGCCCATAATAAACAGGCTGCCAGTTGTTGGAGTCGCTTGATACTGTTCACCAGTACAACAGGTAAAATAACAAAGGGAACGATATACCATATTTTGGCGAGCAGGAATTTAATGGCAGGTAATGGCTCAACCGCATAAATAGTGGAGACGATAATCCAGCATAGATGAAGCATCAATAAAAAAAACAAGGGATGTTGCCAAACAGTTTGTGGAAATTGTTTGGGTTGATGCCACCAGTATAATAGTGCGAGTCCGGTAAGTAAGACCATCAGAACTTCATCCGGAAAATCGATACCAATGGATGGTGTTATGTTTAATTCTGTTGAGAGAGGCAATAACACCATTAAAAGCCAGAATATTTTTTCGGCTGGCAGAATGAGTTGTTGCCAGATAACAGGTGCAATGATCCATGCAAATGGAATGATCATCCAAAGCCATTGGTGGTTAATAATGGCTAAAGGGATTGCTCCCAAAAAAATAAGCGATGCCCAACGCTCTTTTGTTTGGTATGACCCAAAAGCGGAAAGCATGCTTATACTTGTTTACGGTTTGCCAGCAAGGATAATAGGAGTGAAAACAGAAACCCGGCGATAGCTGCTGCAATAATGATAGCAGGCTTATCCGGACGTTCTGCTTTGGCAGCAGGCACTGCTGGTTCCAGCACATATAAGGAAGCCGGCGCTGTTTCACCCATCAATTGAATGGTTGCGGCTGTTTTGCGGTACTGGGTTAGTTCCTCCAGCAGGGTTTCCATGTGTTTTTGGATGAGTGAAGCCTGTGATGCCGGCGCTCTACCCAAGCTATCATACAATTTCTTATAGGCTATCTCAGCT
>CAZTCS010000110.1:4248-12702 GCA_964611995.1 uncultured Sediminibacterium sp.
TTGGTTGAATGGTAATTCGACTGCCAGATATTTTCCAGTTTATTTTCGGCAATCTTAATTAGCGCATTCACCATATTGGCAGATAGTGCAGGGTCTTTGGTCCAGCAACTGATATTCAGTTGTCCCTGTTCATTTCTCTGTACCAGCAGATCATCTCGTAATTTTACAACTGCTTTGCGTTGCAGGAGAGCGGGTGTTTCGTTTTTGAGTTTATAGTAGGTCACCAGATCAAAATCTTTCACCAGTTGTTTCAATGAAGTATCGAGTACAGCGATACCCATAATACGGTCGAGGTCGTCGCCGGAACCGAAGTAGGAATAGAGCCCTTGTATATTTTCATTGAATAAGCGTGATTTATCTGCCAGTTGCGGGTTAGCAGAAATAAGCTTTGCAGTAGAGCGATACTCTTTCGGCATCAGGAAAACGGTGATAGTTGCTACTGCTGCAGCCAGGAAGGTAAACAGGAGTATTTTTCTCCCATTCTTTTGCAATACGCTGGCTGTTTCTGCCATGTTGAAGGATGTATTGTTCATACCCAATGAATGTACAATTTATTGCCTGATGTTTTAGCTGTTTTCAGAAAGTACGACTACATTTCTGTCGAGACTTTCCTCCAGTGAGATAAAAGTCTCCGTTCTTTCTATGCCTTTTATTTTCTGGAGTTCATCGTGCAGTACATAACGGAGTTCCTGTATGTCTTTACAAACGATCTCTGCGAACATGCTGTAGTTGCCGGTGGTATAGTTGAGTCGAACGATCTGTGGGATTTTCTTTAGTTCTTTAGCCACTGTATCGTAGAGTGAACTTTTTTCGAGGTAAACGCCAATAAATGCGATCACATCATAACCCAGGGCTTTGAGATCGACGGATAATTTTTTACCTTTCACTACATTTAGTTCTTCCAGTTTCTTGATACGTACGTGGATGGTACCACCGGAAACAAAGAGTTTCTTGCCCAGGTCGGCATAAGAGATCTCTGCGTTTTCCATCATTTCCTGGATAATCTGATAATCCAGTTTGTCAAGATTTAATTTAGCAGACATTTTGCACTATGTTTTTGTATATTATTCAACAATAAAGCAATATTATTGAATAAAATCTATATTTTCAAAATAATTGTTGAATTATTTGTAATGAATAAGTCAATTAGCTTAATATTGTGCTATCAAACAAACAAAGAGTTCTTATATACTGTGGGGTGATGAAATTTTCGGCAGACATGCCCTCTTGTCTCGGGGGTGAGGATAACAGGACAAACGTAGTGTAGAGCCGTTTGGGTAGCAATACCTGAGCGACCAGGGTCGACCACTGAACTTTGCGCTATAGCTAACTGCCTCGTGGAGGTTCGATCCCTCCCCCTACAGCTTTTAACAAGACCGCCTTGTAATATCCTTACAAGGCGGTTTTATTTTATGGAATCCTCTAATCAAACTTTTGGAAAATTTCGGAACTTTCCAAAAGTTGATGCGCATTAGTTTATTTAAATAGGTTACCGATAATTGAGAAATCAATCGAGGCTCCTATTGTCCATCCTGTTTTCCATTCATTATTACTATATAAGTTGAATTGTTCCTGCGTGATATTGGTCTTCTCAAATTGGAAAGTAGCTGGCGCATTAAATACATTAACCCTGCCGTAGTGACCTCCGGCAAAGAAACTGCCTCCACGTGTAAACTCCCAGTTCAGGCCAAAGAACAGGTTTTGAAAAACCCTATCACTAATACCGACTCCTACCGTCGGATAAATACGTTCCCAAACAGGACGCGTATACAGATGGTTTTTCGCATGCCGCTGAAAATCAGCAACCGGGTCCTTGGTATCAGTTATCTTCTTACCTTTTTTCCTGTCGATATAATATTTTATCAGCGTTATAGGTGAGGTATACAGCGTTGCAAAAATGGTTACAAAACCACGGTTTTTACTCTCAGATGCCTTGGCAAGACTTAAGGCTGTATTTGCGGGATCTGTAACCAATGAGTAAGTAGGATTAGCTAACCAAGTATTTAACAGACCTACACTGATCTTTGAAGTGTAAGTGGCCGTCATGGTAATTGTGTATGAAAGCTTACGGGTTTGAGCTCCATTCTCATAACGATACACGTCAAAATCAATATCGGTATCAGAGGTTTTAATCAACAGTGCGTAATCCGTCAGCGAATTATCAGAACCGCGTTGCAAAACCAGATTGTTGCTGTTTGCACCTTCAATTCTATTTTGTCCAAGGAATGATCCACGAGTAGCTTTGATACCGTAGGTGATTTTCTTGCTTGCGTTTTCTTTCTGATAAATAATATGCACGACATACTGCATTTCCGGAATACCCTGCGGAATGGAGGTGTATAGCGAATTCCCTAACTCATCCAAAAAAATGTGTATAAAATTGGCTCCGCCAAACCTAGTTGCTCCTGCATTCATTAAAATGCCGTAAGAAGTAATTTTCATATCTGAGCCATATTCATCTGAAATATATTTTTCATACACAGATCCTGGATTGTTGGTTATAATATCCTGTTTATTAGGGTCTACAAATTGTAACACATAGGTTGTGCCTGCTGGGCTAATCAGTTCGATTTTCTTGAATTCAATTGGTAATGCGTAGGTTACAATATCTGGTACTGCCGGGGCTACAGGTACGGTATAGTCAACATTAGTAGCACTAAATTTCAAATTTAATTTATGGCTGCCCTCCGCAATCGGCGTACCATAAGCATTCAGCGTAATAACCTGGTTTCCGGATCCTATATTTCCTGATGCGAAATAAAACACCCCATTCTTCAGATCAGAGACAATATTGTATAACCCTGCTGTTGTAATATTTGTTTTAACTTTCAATGTATTGGCGGTAGGATCTATGGGAGACAAAGCTGTAATCGTACCTGCTTTTAAAGGATTATCTAGTGACCCATCACCTTGGAGAGTGAGAGTACCAACAACAGTTTGTGTTGCAGGACCTCCAATATTCTGGGTAAATTCAATAGTGCTTCCAGCAAACGAAATTTTAAATTTTGCACTACCCGTAGCGGATGGAGTACCTATTGCTGATAAGGTGACTGCTTCGGTTCCTGCTTTTTGAGCATATCCTGTTGCATAAAACATTATTCCATTAACCACGTCTGTTGTAATGGTATAGTATCCCTTTGCTGTAAAATTCACCAATACTTTGACAACTTCCGAATTGGTCGTTGGTGTCCCGACCAGATAAATACCACTTGGCGTCGCAGAGTTTACAACAAAGTTACCTCGAGCAGTACCTGCTCGTGCAGAACCAGGTTTGCCAGTTACCACACCGGAAATACCATCAATTTTTACTGTAAATGGTGTACCTCCTACAGTACGAAGCTGTTTTGGAATACTGCCTAGCGTAAATGGGCCTGGCGTAATATCGGTATCAGGAATATCATCGAATCCGTTATTATCGTCGTAAGACACTTTAATAGTCTGGCCTGAAACGGCAGCCACTGTTGCCATAACGATTAAGAATGCAAGTATATTTTTCATCTGAGTCCTTTTTTAGTCGAGTCCAAGTGCGACTTTTATGGGTGAATAAGGAATAACATATGTGAAGTTGTTATCAGCGCCGATAACAATCCCAATGATTGATTTTGATACAGGGTCAAACACTGCAGAACCTGAGTCTCCGTCTGTACTTCTTCGGGGAGATAGCTTGATCAAATTATAAATTGTATGCTGGCCGAATGGGAACGTCCAGGTTTGATTAGCTACAGCCGAAACAGCCATCATCTTTTGTGGGCCTGACCTCGCACCAAACATTTCTACAGGAAAAGGTGGGTTTATACGCTCAGGAGGGAAACTCATTGGATTGCTGACATCAATATAATCTATGTACTCATTGATTTGATCATAAAGAGGAGGAGGAATGAGTCCTATAGCTGCATCCACCTCATCATCCACGCGCCCGCGTGTTAGGTAGGCAAAAGGAACTGTTCTCGTTCCCCGCCTGCAGGATAAATCGGGAGGTAAATGAGGGTTCGCATGTTTACTAACTTGCCTAATCCCATCAACGAGGTAAGTATGTCCCGCGACATGCATATTAGTCAGGATATGCGGCAGATTACTTTTAAATACAATTGGACCAACACTGCCTGGATACATATAGTCGTTAAACTGAAATACATTTTGTCCGGGATGGATATAAAGAAGCTTGGGCCTACCTGTCGGAATCACATCAGTAGGTACCTGAATTACCCAAGATTTGTATTTAACAGAGATGTATTTAGGTATTCTTTGTTTCTGAGCAATGGCGTCTGTTTTTGATACTACATGGAACGTGATGGCATATCTGTTGATCACTTTCCCTCCTTTAGTTTTTTTAACCAGATCAATCCCAACTATATTTGGGTATTTTTTACGCCATCGCTCATAGTTCTTTCGTACATATTTTACTATAAATGCGTAAAACTCCTTATTACTCAATGTGCAAATTGAAGGAGCAGGTCGCGCAGATTTAGTTTTGGCTTTAGCCATAGCAATATTTTTAATTGCAGCATAAATAAATTACAGGGCATGTAATCGATAAGTTGGGGGGAGTGAACAAGCCAGGGGGAATGGGCTTGGTTAAACAAGGTAAAACAAAATTTTTAAAAATGCAAGCATTCCCCTCAACCTTCAAATAAAATATCACCATTCATAATCGTCAAGGCTGCTTTCTGCTGTTCTTTATTCGGGCAACTTTGAAGTCAGGATTCCCAAACTTTCCAAAAGTTGACCATACGCCTACATCGTCTTAATCCTTACATCATATACAAAATCGCTGATGTCTACGATACGGTTATGTCGGCTGTCGGCATGTAATGGATTCAGCAGGTAATTGAACTCTTCCGGTATAACAGTAGAAGGAATACGGATCACCGGGTTTGCAGCGGCAGTTAGTAGGGCGGTCCCGAAATCCTTGGTTGATCCAGGTGCTGGTGCTTCCGTCCAGTTTCCTGGTAGTGCCGCAATTGCTAAATTATTATGATTGACATCTGGTATTTCGATCGTTACCATGCTCAAAGCACGAGGTATGGAAGTAATATTTACATTAACAGTATATTCTAGTACAGCTAAGGCACGACTCGCTGCAGTATACAAACAGGCCGTTCCTTTATGGTTCCACCTTGCACCAAATAAACGGGCACCTTCTCCAGTAAGGTCGTTGGCATATAAGCTTTGGCTGAGGCGATAAACAATCATAGGGTAAAACTGGCATTAAGAATAAACACCGTAAGCAATACGGCCAATCAGGTCACGTACTTCTTCGCGCCCGAACTGGTTATCAAGTAAGCTGAAAGGGGTAGCGCCACCTAAAGCAGGTAAAGGTTCCCGGATCCAGTCGTTAAAGAGCTGTTCATCCCCGAAAACCTGATAGCCATAAGTATAAATATCAGCAAGACTTACAATAGCTTCACTTACTACCGGGCTGAACTTCTCTTTACCCTTCTTTGCCAGCAGGGTAGCCCTTGTTGCAGGTAATACATCCGCCAACTCATCATAATCAAGGCCTGCACGTTCCTTGAGGTTTACTAACTGATTTTTAACCACACCCTCCCGTGCAAGTTCCATCTTTTCCGTGGCCGTGGCGGTTGAACCGGTAACTGCTTTACCACTTAAAATCTGCCATATACCCGCATTACTGAAGCGAACCCCAGTGACCGCTTTTCTCTTTAAGGAACCTTTGAATTTTACATCAACGAACTTACTGGCATACGCATCGCGAACTACTACATTACCCGCCTTTTTATAGGTCTGACCAGCTTCTTTTACTACGGATCCTGATTTTTCTGGTGTATTTGATCGCTTTGCCATAGTCTAAAATTAGATTAATTACAGTATAAATTTATACCTAATTATTTAAATGGGCAATTATTTTTGCTATATCAAATACTTAAACAAAAAATCCTCCTTCTTCACTTCATTAAACTCAATACTACTTGAGTTTAGTCTGCTTAAGAAAGCAGTATAATCTTCTTGTGAGGTTGATTTAATACTTACCAGTCCGAAAGTTGATCTTCCAAAAGTTTACACCATAACCTCCCTTCAGTGCCCACAAAATATTTTAGATCTCCTCGCGAGCAGTTAAACCTGCAATGGCCAACAAGCTTACGAATGAAGCAGTATAAAACAGGTACTGATAGGGCACATCTATCAGACTGAAAACGATTACCAGCGTAAGCTTCAATGTAGCAAGGGCTATATTATTTTTTGAACGAAATACAGAGAGATACCTGATGCCTAGCACCATCAACAGGGGTAATAGAAAAGATGCATAAAGCAATATCGTATGCTGTAATACAATTCTATCTTGACCAAAAAATTTGGCCAGTCCAACAGTCTGAGAAAAATACGCTGGCGATTCCTTCCATACTCTTTCTGCATGCTGTATATATTCTGCAGGTTGCTGAAATGCTATCAGTAAGGGTTTTATGCCGAATGGAATTATCACCAGTAATACTATCACCCCAATAAAAGATAGAATAAATTGAAGGGTAGCTTTTTTTTGTTTTCTTATGAATAACAGATAAAACATAAAAGCAGGTAGCCAACCAACAATAGCATAGCGACTTAATACACATAACCCTGCTGCCACTCCTACCAAAAGGAAATTTTCAGACAATAGCGCCAATACCAATAAACTATAATAAAACACTACGATCCCTTCTTCTGAAAGACGAATAAAATTATGCGTGTGATCCGTATACAACCATAATCCTAAAACACCGGAGGCAAATAATAAAACAGCACCCGATATTTTTGTCCAATGCGCGCGCCATAATAGGATCAGCATAGTAAATGAAAGGAATACCGCAACTGAAGTGACCCAACGTGGATCAAACCCAAATTTTATCGCAACTAAAAATGGCATCCACATGGCGGGCAGGTAAATGGGTTGTATACCATTCCATATTTCCTGCACCGGATCATATACCCCCGACCAATTACCTGCAAGGAAACGCTTACCCATTATTTCCATAATAGGAATCATATCTGCATCCTTATAACTAAGCGGCGATTGGTTGATCCATTGTTTGGTGAACAAAAAAATAAACAACCCTCCCATTAGCAATAACGCAATTTGATAAGCAGTTATCCCAGACAATAATTTTATGCGGAAATTAATATTGATTTTTTGCGCTGGCATCGAAGGCAGTAAGCATGCAATGGTTATTCCACTGATTACATAAACAACAGAAGCGATACCGGTAAGAGCAGCAAACTTCAGCGAATAAGTTACCGCAACTATTTCAAGCAATAAACAAAATAACAACCATTGTTTTGCAGTACGCATTGGTATAAGGCGGGTTATATTGGGTAAACTTACTTATTTATAGGAGAAATTCCCGAGGTAGCTAATGATGCAAAATGCCTTTTGGTCCATAGTCCATGGACCATGGACCAAAAGGCAGGGGTTTCTGCCGCAGATCCTTAGGTATTTCTACGCTGTTTCTTCGATAGTTCTTCGGAAGCGCTTCGGAAGCTTCCGAAGGATTACCGAAGGATGTCCGAAGAAACCCCGAAGAAAACCCCTGTTTTCCCGAAGAACTCCGGAAGATTTACCGAAGATTTACTGTGTTTTGTACTGCAAAAAACTTTACAGTTAAGGGTGATGTTACGGATATAGCTTTACAGTTGGAAAGATTATACTGATTAAGCTTTACAATTTTTACAATAGTACTGATATGGCTTTACACTTAGTATCTCATACTTGACCATGGACAGGAGATATTACCTTATCGTGCAAGCAGTGTTGATATATAATCTTCATTTACCCTTCTTTCCGATTGAACAATCCAATCAATTCCTGTACACGCATTTCTGATTCTGCATTGTCTAGCATTTCAAAAAACTGTTCCAGCTCTTCAGTGCTCATCATTAGTTGTATGCCATCATAAGGAGTGGGTAATATTCTGTTGCGGATATGTCTGTTTTCACAGGGTTGTTTACAACAGTGCGACAAATAACCATGTAAAGAAAGAAATCCCCCTACCGTAAGGTTCAGCAACAGAAAGCCAAAACCCAATTGCACCTGATCACATTGGGTGCAACGAATTACATAGCCATGTTGGGGGTGATGATATAATGTTTGGTATTGACACATAAAAAGAAGAGAAGAACATCATCTTCTCTTCTTTCAAAATTAATTGCAATACACACCCAGCCACTTACCCAATCGGGAATGATGTTATCGCAAAAGGGAAAGAATACTGCGAGTATTGCGGAGGATGGAACGCAGATTATCATGATTGTCAAGATTTATCATGATAATTCTTGACAATCATGATAATCCGTGTTCTATTTAAAGCAGATAACCCAAAACAAGCATCATCTCGCCTAGGGCGAGACTAGCAGCTAGGGGCTAGCAGCCATTGCTGTCCGGTAGAAAAATGCACAACGCCCTGAAGTGCTTCAGCAACAATCATCTTGTCACAAGTTGAAAACAGACCCCTTGCTTTTTTA
>CAZTCS010000111.1:0-12585 GCA_964611995.1 uncultured Sediminibacterium sp.
ACGCAAAAGATCCTCTAGAAAGTTATACTCTAAAACTAAAGCAAATCCTCTTTCATTTTCAAATTTCCAAATTTTCAAATTTTCAAATTATCTCATCCTCCCCGCCCCTCTAAACCTCGGCTGCCAGTATTTTTCGTTTAGGTCGCTGATCATTACGCCACCGCTTGTTGCGGCGTGTACAAATTTATTATTGAGTAAATAGACCCCAACGTGGGTGATGTCTTTTTTGCGACCAGTGGTATGAAAAAATACCAAATCACCTTCCTGAAGATCTGCAAGGTCTATTTTTTCGCTTGTGTCGAATTGTTCCTGAGCGGTACGGGGAAGAGTAGTATTAAATACATCACGCATTAATACCTGGGTAAAGGCGGAGCAGTCGATACAACTTTCTGTACTCCCCCCCAGACAATATTTGGTTCCCCACCATTTATCAATGGTTTCGAGTAAGGGGATATTGGTTAATTTTTCAACGGTGGCATCAATAATCACCGCATATTTTAATTGTAAATAGCCAGCACGTTCAATATCAAAGCTACTCATTTCCCGAGCCACAGCTGCTTTATCTTTTTTGGCAGCCGTATTAGTGTTGGCATTGGTGGTACTGGTTTTATGCCTGCTGGTGACAGCGGTGCCGGGTGTCACTTCGATCCCATCCAGAAATTCCCTTTGCTGACCGGCAGAATTAGACTTTGTCGTACTCGTTTTGGCCGTTGAATTATCCCTTGATGTAAGCTTACTAAGCGATTTACAGCTCGTAAGTACGAATACTGAGGCAAAACCAAGCACTAAAGAAATCCTATTCATCATAATATTTGCAATATAATCCCCCTATCCTTTCAGCCCAAGCATTGAGCATAAGTTTTAAGGTTTTAACAGCAGTTCCACAGATGTGGAAAAATGGCAGATGGCAGATCGCAGATGGCAGATTTCTGATGTCTGATCTCTGATCTCTGATGTGGGATTTGGGGTTTGGGGGATGGTGCTTGCTGTTAAGGACGCTCTCTACTCACTACTCACTATTCACTATTGACTATTGACTACTCACCATTGCCAATTCCCCTACATGTGGATAACCAACCCCTCCAAAAACGCCCCAAATAAAGGATATTTGTACCCAGAAAAAGAAAGCAGAAAACTAAAAATCAGACATCAGACATCAGAGATCAGAAATCTGAAATCTGCGATCTGACATCTGAAATCAGAAATCAGACATCCGAGATCAGAGATCAAAAATCTGCCATCTGCGATCTGACATCTGCCATCAAAAATCCGACATCAGAAATCTAACATCCCACATTTCTTCTATGGTTTTTTCACACTTACATGTACATACCCAATATTCACTGCTGGATGGAGCGGCGGCGATTGATAGTTTATATAAAAAGGCGGCTAAAGATAATATGCCTGCCCTGGCCATTACCGACCATGGTAATATGTTTGGGGCTTTCGAGTTTGTAAGTCAGGCATGGAAGAATACAAAAGTTATAGGCAAAGATGAAAATGGGAAGGATATACTGGCACCGCAAGTAAAACCTATTGTGGGTTGTGAATTTTATGTGGTGAAAGACAGGCATATCAAAACATTTACCAAAGAGCTTAAAGACGAACGATACCACCAGGTATTGCTGGCAAAAAATAAAAAGGGATATGAAAACCTGGTAAAACTCACTTCTCTTGGTTTTATCGAAGGAATGTATAGTAAGTATCCGCGTATCGATAAAGAACTGATTGAACAATACCATGAAGGACTAATAGCTACTACCTGCTGTATTGGAGCTTATGTACCCCAAACCATTTTACACGATGGAGAAGAAAAAGGGGAACAGGAATTCAAATGGTGGCTGGATCTTTTTGGAGATGACTATTATATCGAACTGCAACGCCATAACATTAAAGAGCAGGAACAGATTAACCAGGCGCTGATTAAGTATTCAAAGAAATACAATGTGCCTGTTATTGCTACTAATGATAGTCATTATGTAGACCGAGACGATGCCAATGCGCATGATATCCTGCTTTGTATTAATACGGGTGAAAAACAAAGTACACCTGGTTTTGATGATTTTGTGAACGATGATACACAAATAAAAAATCGTCGTTTTAAATTCCCCAATGACCAGTTTTATTTTAAAACGACCCAGGAGATGGAAAAATTATTCAGCGATATTCCTGAATCGCTGGATAATACCAATCAGATTGTAGACAAGGTTGAGGTACTGAACCTTAAGAAAGATATATTACTTCCTGCGTTCCCTATTCCACCTTCCTTTCAGATACATTCGGATGCTAACCTGAACCAGTGGGAGTTCCTGAAACATATCACCATGGAAGGTGCTAAAATGCGCTATTCCGATCTTACACCGGAGATTCAGGAGAGAATAGATTTTGAGTTGTTTACTATCAAGACCATGGGCTTTGCCGGATACTTTCTGATTGTAAGCGATTTCATCAAAGCCGGACGTGAACTGGGTGTGTTTGTGGGTCCCGGCCGGGGATCTGCTGCCGGTAGTGTGGTAGCTTATTGTATTGGCATTACCAACATTGACCCTATTAAATACAACCTGCTGTTTGAGCGATTCCTTAATCCGGATCGTAAGAGCATGCCCGATATAGATACGGACTTCGACGATGAGGGACGTCAGAAAGTAATTGATTATGTCGTTTCCAAGTATGGCAAACAACAGGTAGCCCAGATCATCACCTATGGTACCATGGCTGCCAAAATGAGTATCAAAGATGTTGCCCGTGTACTCGATTTGCCCCTGGCTGAAAGTAATATGCTCGCCAAACTTGTACCAGATAAACCTGGCACTGAATTGGGTCGCGTATTACATGCACCGCTTACAATAAAAGAAGGGGAAAAATCACTGGAAGAAAAAGAAGCCTATCAGCAGGAAGATATTGAGAATGTTAAGAAGCTAAGAGAGATATACCAGGGCACCGATATCCGTGCACAGGTATTGAAAGAGGCTGAAAGACTGGAAGGCTCTGTTCGTAATACGGGTATACATGCTGCAGGTATCATCATTGCACCAAAAGACCTTACAGAACTTATTCCGGTTGCTACGGCAAAAGATTCTGATCTCTGGGTTACACAAATTGAAGGAAGCATCATTGAAGATGCAGGGGTAATTAAGATGGACTTTCTGGGTCTCAAGACCCTATCCATTTTAAAGACTGCACTGGAATTAATTAAACAGAATCATGGTGTGACAATTGATCTGGATAATATTCCATTGGATGACGAGAAAACTTTCCTGCTATACCAGAAAGGTGAAACCAATGCCACGTTCCAGTTTGAAAGTGTGGGCATGCAAAAATACCTACGCGATCTGAAGCCGGATAAGTTTGATGACCTCATTGCAATGAACGCCCTGTATCGTCCGGGGCCAATTGCCTACATCCCTAAGTTCATTGATCGTAAACACGGCCGGGAACCTGTTACTTACGATGTACCGGAAATGGAAGAATACCTGGCCGAAACATATGGTATTACTGTTTACCAGGAACAGGTGATGTTGCTGAGCCAGAGCCTTGGTGGTTTTACCAAGGGCGATGCGGATGTACTCCGTAAAGCCATGGGTAAAAAACAAAAATCCGTACTGGATAAAATGAAAAAACAGTTTATCGACGGCGCTACTGCGAAGGGACATCCTGCCGATAAACTGGAAAAAATATGGACCGACTGGGAAGCATTCGCACAATACGCATTCAATAAATCTCACTCTACCTGTTATGCTTTTGTTGCCTACCAGACAGCCTACCTGAAAGCTCATTATCCAGGAGAGTATATGTCGGCAGTGTTGAACCATGCAGGAAGTATTGAAAAGATCACTTTCTTCATGGAAGAATGCAAACGGATGGGTATTAAAGTACTTGGTCCGGATATCAATGAATCCCTAAAGGGCTTTGCAGTAAATAAAAATGGAGAGATCCGTTTTGGTTTGGGAGGATTGAAAGGTGTGGGTGAAGCAGCCGTTGAAAATATTATAGCGGAAAGAGAAAAAAATGGATGGTATAAGGATGTTTTTGATTTCAGCAAACGGGTAGTACAGCGGAGCGTCAATAAAAAATCAATAGAGAGCCTTGCCTATTCGGGCACTTTTGACTGTTTCCCAGAATTTCACCGTGCACAATATTTTCATGTAGCCGATGGTGATAAATTATCAGGTTTGGAGAAAATCATCCAATATGGTCAGGCCAATCAAACTGCTACTGCAGCAAGCGCCAATACATTATTTGGAGATATGAGTTCGGCAATGCAGGTGCCTATTCCTAAAATAGCCCCAGTAGAACCCTGGACACTAACAGAATTACTTGATCATGAAAAAGATGTTACGGGTATGTTCATGAGCGGGCACCCGCTGGATCATTTTAAGTTCGAGCTTAAATATTATGGCATTACCAGTATTGCAGACTTTAATGAAATAAAAGAAACATTACACCTGCAACCCAACCCAGGCAAGCAATTGCGGGTGGCCGGTTTGGTAATCGATGTACAACATCGCGTGACTAAAACTGGCAAAAACTTTGGCTCTTTTGTGATTGAGGATTTTAGTGGTAAAACCGATTTTATCTTGTGGAGCGAGGATTATATCAAGTTTCAGAACTACCTCGAAAAGGGACAAAACATTTTATTAACTGGTTTTTTCCGGAACCGCTTTAACCAGCCAAATAATTTTGAGTTTAAGATCAATATCATGTCATTGCTCGAAACCGTAAAGCAAAACATGACACGCAGCATAGAAATAAGCATGCACCCTGCCTCTCTCACGCCGGATTTCGTTTCATTCATCGATAAAAACGTACGCGAGTTCCCCGGAAAATCATCCCTACGTTTCACCCTCTATGAACCCAGGGAACAACTAAAAGTAAGTCTCTATACTTTAGAAAAGGGCTTTCTAATGAATGAAGACATGGCGAATTTCCTCCTCAACAATCCGGATTTTGATGTGACCTTTGGACTGGTTGGTTAGCGGGAATTGTCAATTGTGAATGATATTGACCATTCACAATTCAAGCCTCCCGATCAGTGAGCAGTGAGTAGTCAGTAGTGAGTGGGATTTGAAACCTATCACTCACTACTGACTACTCACTACTCACCATTCACCCCCATTCACCATTCACAATTGACCATTCACGCCCCTCCCATATTTAAAAAATTTGTATCTTCTTGCAATCAAAACCACTACGAATGCAAGCCGAAACCCTGAAACAACGCATCATTACTGTTGATGCTCTGCGAGGATTTGCCCTTTTGGGCATACTGCTCGCCCACATGATTTATTGGTACAATGCCGGAAACTTACCCGGAACTTATTTCGAAAAACACAATGGTATTTCGATGCAAATTATAGGTACCATCAATGACATTCTTATCTCGGGAAAGTTTTTTGCCTTCTTCTCCTTCCTTTTTGGACTCAGTTTCTTTCTCCAGATGAAAAGTATGGAAGATAGTGGTCGTCCATTTGTATGGCGATATGCATGGCGTATTACCCTTATGGGTATAATTGGTTTAATACACCATGCTTTCTGGAGAGGTGATATACTGTCTATTTATGCCCCATTAGGTTTTTTATTATTGCCCATGAGAAAACTGAGCGATAAGGCAATACTGATTATTGGTATTTTATTGGCTATTAATTTGCCCGGTTTATTGATTCAACTTCCGGGTTTAATCGAACAGATTACGGCTTCAGCACCTCCCCCGCCACCACCACCAGCAGGAGGAAATGTTGGTACGGATCCATCACAGGAATTCTTTAAGGCAGTGTATCAAAGTGATATCTGGTCGATGATGAAAAACAATATCCTCAGCATTGGAGAAAAGTTCGATTTTCAGTTTGGCAGTGGAAGGATTTATATAACACTGGGCTTTTTTCTACTGGGTATGTACAGCGGTAGAAAAGGATGGTTTGCGATGAATAGCGAAGAACGCAACCCAATTTTCAGAAAAATAAGAAATAAATCAGGCTTGCTGGCACTCATCTCACTTCTGATTGGTTTAGGAATGATAGTTGTGAATAGCGTTTTTAATTTAGGTTGGGAACAGAAGCCTTTACCTGGTTATATTTTCGGAATTATTTTCAATATAAACAGTGGAGCACTGGTGGTGTTCTATGTGGTAGGGGTCACATTACTGATGAACAGAAAATCCTGGCAACAAATATTATATCCACTGGCACCTATTGGAAAAATGGCCTTAACAAGCTACTTGTTACAAACAGCATTGGGTTTAATACTCTTTTATCATTTCGGTTTTGGGTTGGTGGGTGAAACAGCTCCTTGGCTTAACTGGGTTATCGCCATTGCATTTTTTATGTTGCAGGCGATGTTTTGTAAGTGGTGGTTCCGGTATTTCTACTTCGGCCCCGTAGAATGGCTCTGGAGAACTGCGACCTATTTCAAGTCACAACCCTTCAAAAAACCCTAAAGCAGCATTCTACTGTGTCTTTCTGTGCTTTCAGTGGCAATCTTCACTGGACTTTCGGACATCCTGCCGAAGGAAGGACGGACTTTCGGACTAATTTGCCACTGAAAGCACAGAAGAGCACTGAAAGAGATCATTTAGATGGAAGTTGATTGTCCGAAAGTAAGCAGGTTATGGTCTGGATCGAGCAATGAGAATTCTTTTTGTCCCCATGGCTTTACCGCCAATGGAGCATTTGGGTGAATAGTAACCCCATTGCTTTTAAGGGATGCATACAAATGATCAATATCATTCGTGCGAATATATACCTGACCATAATTAGTCAAAGGATCCAATTCCGGAAAGTGAAAAAAATGAATTTCAATGCTATCTTTTTGCAGAATCAGGTAATCTCCATAATCAGCCGAGGCAGTAAACCCCAATTGTTGAACATAATATTCCAGGGTTTGCGTTTTACTACGCATGGGTAATTTAGGATGAATCTGCTGAAGCATATCTTATGTTTTATAATAGCTGCAATTTCAGTATAAATCCTGTAGTGCTGAATTAAAATCAATACTACGGGCTAATTCTTCAATGCATTTGAATATCCACTTATACTATCAGTTTTGTTATTGATTTTAATGCACTGCCTGTTATTAATAGAACACGGATTATCATGATTTTCAAGATCTATCATGATAAATCCTGAAAATCATGATAATCCGTGTTCCATCATACGCGACACTTACTGCTAGCAGCCAAATTTCCCTCGGCAACAATGTCTTTGTACCATAGGCTCACTTAATCACCATAAACTTCTTACCTCTGGTGTCCAAAATAAGACGGTGTTTAAAGAAAAGCTTATTACCTGTCATTCCCCCTATACCTAGTTGAAGCATCCTGTTAACCTGGCTTTCAGATGCGCCTTCCATATAGGTAACTTTTTCCAGCGGAATTTTTAGTTTATTTACTTCTATGCTATCTGAACTTGGCAGGCTATTGGCATACATGGTTCTGCCCCATGATTGCACTGGATAACGAAGCGCCGTGGCATCTTTATCTGCCATTGCCAATGCCGTTTCTTTAGCAGTTAAAAGAGAAAAGGCACTGGAACCAGTATCAAAAAACAGTACTGTCTTTTTCCCGTTTATGGTAACTGGTAATAATATGCTGTTCTGGACGTAGGTAAAATCAGTCATACTTTCCTTGTAATTCTCGGGTACTTCATAGTTCAACACAATTCGTTTTTTCGGGTAATTAATCATTACCGTTCTATTTTGTAACCAGTCGCTCCCAATTGTACCAATAATGACCCTGGCATTATTCGACCAGTCAATATTTTTTGAGCCGGTATTCATCAGTGCTACATTTTGCAACAGAATGGTTTGCTTACCTGGTTTAATAACAATCTCTGTAATCTCTCTGCTTGTATCGGTAATGGATATTACCCCAGGATATTTTTTACTAATTAGGTTGCATACAGGATTATAGAAAACGGTTTTAGGTGCTCCCATATCGAACTGCATATAAAACTGTTTGGCACAGCCCGGTAATTTTACGGGTATCAGCATAGCGGCATGAGGTTCAACAAATCCATTGGAAGTATCAACCTGCCAACTGAAGGGGATCTCATATTTATCGCCTGTTAACTGAACCTGGCCAAAAGAATGGGCATTTATTGCCAAGAATAAAAGACCAAGGCAAAGGGATTTTTGAAAAGCATTAAGTCGCATCTTTTTTTAAAAAAACTAGATGCTGGGGAAAGTTGGTGCTACGACAGTACCCAGGCTTTGGCACGGCAAACACCCGACATCTATTAAAAATCAATGCGTTAGAACTTACTACGAATTGCCCTGTATTGAAATAAGATCATTGCTGCGTTGATAAAATAGAGCAGTAAAAAAGGCCAAACATACCTGATTACAGCCTCTTTCGATCCGGTAATAGACACGACCGTATAGTTATAGGCTAAAGTAGCCAGCATGGTCAGGTTGATGGCAATTGTCCAATATATCTGTCGCCTGACAATGCTTCTTCCAATTGCCAGGGCTTCATTAGACAAGCCTGTTTTCCTTTTAAGTATGTTCATGGGTATCAGCCAATGAACCCAGGGTATGACCAAATAAACAAAGCATGAGAAATTTAAGAGCATCATATAATGGCGGATATCATCGGTCAGCTTTGGGTTTTCGGTAGCTGATACATTATTGTCTGTTGCTATCAGAAAACTGTAATCTAGTTCCAGGGCTTTTGCTATTGCTTTTAGGGTAAAGCTTTGTGGTGTATTGGTACCGGCTTCAATACGCTGGATGGTGCGAACATTTATCTGGGAAAGATCGGCTAGTTCTTCCTGTGTAAGTCCTTTCAATTTTCTAGCTTCGGCTATTTTCTTTCCGGGTTGCATGTATTTCACTCCTTTATTTATGGGGGCAAAATACATTGCAAAAATTGTTTTCTGTTTACTTTTTAGTTTAAATGGTTATTAGTGAAGCTGTGGTTTTAATGGATGGAGGATGTTCACCGCAGAGAACGGGATAAAAGGAGGTTGCGCGGAGACGTTTAGTTGATTCGAGACTGAGAGGGAATAATTATTTCTCCGCACTGTCTCCCTCATTCACCTCAGGTGAATGAGGGAGACAGTGCGGTTGGTTACTTTGAGACAAGTTAATTAACACAAAGACATTTCGCATACCTGTAACCAATATGCACAGTTCAAAACAAATTGAAACATGCTGATAGTCTGACGCCGAAAGTCCCATGCTTTTACATTCGGTAATAGGGGAAGATGATATGGAGAATAAAGATGCTATTATTTCTTAGCATAGGATTCCACATCTCTGATGCGTCCATCTCTTCTATGTACAACCAACTCACCTAAAGTATTTTGCGCCAGCTTACGTGCTACTACAATAGCTTCTGACTGTTTTGTGGTGATAATGAAAAAATCGCTTGATTTTTCTTCTTTTACAGCCCAGCCCCTACCTAATGGTATTACATGTTGCCTTTGGCTTTTGGAATGACTGGCTTTCTTTGACATAATACAAAATTATGATAATTCATTAATTATTAGCCTCGCGGCTTTGAAAAAATCAGCAGCAGTTTTCTCTCTTGTCTGCCTGCGTAAATATCGTTGTTCTGGATTCCATTTACTTACAGCGTTCCATTCAGCCAGAAACTGTTGATTAACCGCCAGCTCTTTACCACTATAGTACAACAATTGTGACAGATTATGACTTCTGATTTCTCCAACTCGTTTGAAAGCAAACTGAATTCCGGCACTTCTAACTTGATTTGATGTTACGCGTTTGATATAATAATCTAATTCAGATTGAGTTTCGGGAAAGCCTTGAGTAAACCCTAGTGTCAGACAAATACGCTTTTTTAACGCAATTTCAATGGCATACCCATATATATATACCGCAGATGCAAATCTCTTGCCGTCATATAAAACTTCAGCATCACGTTTTTTTTGGTTGATGAGAAAATTCAGCGTTTGCATCAATATCATGCTACCAGATTTAACAAACCTACTATTCAATAGTTTGCTGTGCCAAGTTAGAATTTATGTAACGCTAGTAACACTGAAAATTGCTTTTTAACAAGACCAATTTTTCACTACACTTGAAATTATAGTGAACCTACTTTTGGAAAAAGAGAATACATTCAAGCTAACACCTATTAGAACAAGAATTCAAATTTATTTTTCCGAATGTCTCCCTCGTTCACCACCGGTGAATGAATGGGGACGGTGCGGTTGGTTACATTGAGACATGCTAATTAATACAAAGACATTTCAACTACCTGTAAACAAGATGCACAGTTTAAAATAAAACATACTGATAGTTATGCATCCCCATGCTTTTACCTGCAGTAATTGCGGGGACGGTTGGGGAAAAATAATGTGCAAACAAATTTCATGTGTGACTTTTAAAATAATTCTTCATCATCTACATCAAAACTTAGATCTGTTTTTTTAACTGCGTTTAGACTATCGAGCGACTGCTTTAGGAGTTCATCAATATTATGCTCAATTTTTTTTAAGTCTACTTTCCGTAATAGAAACTTATGCCAGAATGGATTACCCTTTTCTCTATTTGATCGATCATTGAGCCAGGCTATAATTTGAAAATCCCAATCAGGTGCATCAAAATTGTTTTTATTAAAATTGGGCACTATAAATATGCCTTTCCCTATTTCGCCATCTATCCAAACAATTCTACGTAATTCATACTGCTCTTTGGGAACATCGACCCCGTCAATAGAAGCTCCTCCACCTGATGTTTCTAAAGTAGTGCCCATCTTTTTGGCAACCTGGTTTAATTTAATATCAATCTGTCTGAATTCTCTCGTCTTCGATGTTACATTGTGACAAGCTATGCAGAGAAATATAAATAGTATGAATAGGTTTCTGGCTGCTATCATTTTTATTTTGTGTAATAAATGCAACAAACAGATTTCATTTAATTCTTATTAATAAAATTCCCCTCGTTGCAGATTTATTAATAAATAGATCATTGAACCTATTGCTTAATTAAAGAACCATATTCTCGTTTCAAATAACCGGGATCTTTTGAAATAGTATCTATAACTTTTCCTGAAAGATTCATTAAATAGTAATAATTATTCTCCTGAACTGTCGTATCCTTTTCAATATCTACGTCGTTCTGGTGCGTTTCTAAAACCCAGGTAAAGATTTTCAACTGATTATCTTTTTCCTTTAATATCCAACTGTCTTTACGTACATAGTCTCCGTCATCACCCCAAACATCAGCCAATTCAAAGTAAGACTCAATTTTATTTTGTGTTGTATTGAATAGAAACAGTTTTATGGATGAAGGAACATATTCAGATGGAGTACGGGTAATTAAGCCGATCCGGTTTTCATCAACCTTGAATTTACCAATTGCGAAAAGGCCGGGTGGTTCTAAAAAATGTTGTTTTGAAATTTCCTCCGGAAACAATGATGCATCCATACTATCGAGTTCAACACCCTCGAATTCACCTGTCAATGATTCTGGAGAGTACACTCTTAGTGTGTCAATAGTAATTTCGCGGTATTTTGAAAGTAAGCTTTCGTAATTGGCACTATCACCTTTACTATTCTCTTTCTGTAATGGCCCAACACTGCTATTACAAGCCATCAATGTTATAATCAGTAAAAATACAGGTACTATTTTCATAAAAAATATTTCATGTTCGTTGTATCACTATTTCCAAAACTGCCACCATTTTTTTCTTTTTTTGAGAACCATGACAACTTCCCCAAGCATTTCATTTTGATCAACAGCAAGCATAATTAAATCAAGTTTCGCTGGGAGATCTTTCCTATGTATTATTTTTTCGAAAGCTTTATATCCAACATAATTCACTATTAAATAATTCAACTTATTCAAATCATCTTTAGGAATTACAAGCGTAAACATCCCATCCTTATTTGTGGTATATGCTCGCTTAGTATTTTTTAGATATACTGAAGCGAAAGCAATAGGTTGTTTTGTTGCCGAATCAACTACTTTTCCTTGAATGGTATATTTCAAGCTATCGTTCAAAATAGGATCATCATTATTAACCGCTAATTCAGGCTTATCGATAAACACTTTATCGATTCGAGGAAACCTTATTTCAGTAGAATGAGTAAATGGAATAGCAGCATGGGTATTTCCAGGCACTACTGATGCTAACAACCCAATTGCAAGTACAGAGGATGCCAATTTATTCCCTTGCTGTGGAATTTCTAAATTCCTATTCATTTGCCCAGGCAAAACCCGGGCACATAACTTTTCCTTCTTTTCATTTATCAATTGAATGATTTCCTGGTCTGTAAATTGAGTAAAATCAATCACCGTTTTTTGACATTGTTCACAAAACTTCCCACCCTGCCCCTCCGACATTTCAGACCATTGCTGCTGACAGGCGTTTTTTATTGAAATGGAGTATGAATTAGTTGGTTTGGCCATATGCTAATGATGCAGCTTATAGAGAAATTTCATATTATTAAAATTATGCATTTTATTATAACGTCGGAAATATTTTTAGCCTATAAGTTCCTTTTCTATTGATGGGGGGGGGCAGCAAGTTTTGGAAAGTTTAATTCTCCGACTGTCTCCCTCGTTCACCACCGATGAATGAATGGGACGGTACGGTTGGTTACATTGAGACATGCTAATTAATAC
>CAZTCS010000112.1:0-12570 GCA_964611995.1 uncultured Sediminibacterium sp.
CGGCAATACCTGATGAACCATTCACGAGTAATTGAGGAATACGTGAAGGGAGAACCGTTGGCTCTTCCATTGAATCATCGAAATTCAGTTGGAAGTCTACCGTTTCTTTTTCAATATCATCCAGCATTGCCTCGGCAATCTTCTGCAAACGGGCCTCAGTATAACGCATGGCAGCCGGTGGATCACCATCCTGGTTACCAAAGTTACCCTGACCATCAACCAAGGTATAACGCATGGTCCAGTCCTGGGCCATCCTCACCAAGGTATCGTAAATGGATGAGTCACCATGCGGGTGAAACTTACCCATAACCTCCCCGACAATACGAGCTGATTTTTTATAAGGTTTATTGCTGTTGTTGCCCAATTCATTCATGGCATATAAAACGCGGCGATGTACCGGTTTAAAGCCGTCTCTTGCATCGGGTAATGCCCTGCCTACGATTACCGACATAGAGTAGTCGATATAGGCCGTCTTCATTTGTTCTTCGATATTAACCTGAATAATCCGGTCGTTATCGCTGGTCTGTTCAGGTAGCAGGTTTTCTTCCATATTCGCTTATCTCGTACTTAATTTTTAAGGTATGACCGGCCGGGATTAACCCCTGAATTTTGCCGGTTGGCGAAGATAGTTTTTTTGAGGGGTAAACAGGGGTAAAATACCCTGTTTTTTGGCCTGTTTTATCCACAAAAGGGCATAAAAAAAAGGCCTCCTAACCCACTGCATTTAAAGCAATGAATTTGAGGCCTTTTTTATGGCTAAAAAGGGGTGTTTTAATTCACTTTTTTGATATCTGAACTGCCACTTTTCGATGTTTTGGTTTCTGTCGGACTTCCCTTATAATACACATCACTACCCCCACTGGCATTGGCAATAATCGATTTATTGACTGTTATATTCACGTCGCTTCCTCCAGATGACTGAATATTACAATAATCTGAGCTCAACTGGTAAGCATTTACATCACTTCCACCACTGGCATCAATTTTTATACGGTCCGTTTTTCCACTTAAGGTTGCATCGCTACCGCCGCTTGCAGAAAGTTTTATCTCAGTGCAGGAAAATTGGCCTTTGAGATCTGATCCACCGGAAATTCCGATTGACAATGTCTCCGCATTAATCATTCCTTCACAGAATACATCAGAACCGCCAGATGCCTGTAGCTTTTCCAGTGTTTTTACCGATACATAGGCTTTAAGCTTACGGTTTCTCCAACCATCTGACCATGACCAGCCCCCGTTCTCCTTCTCGTAGTAAATCTTCAATACGCCATCCACCACTTCGGTGATGATTTTGTCCCTGAATGAGGTTTCTGACGCACTTACAGCCACCGTTTCTTCATTACCCTGTGTTAGGTATAAGTCGATACCATGTGATACCCGTATTGCCTGAAAATTTTTCAGGTTACGTTGCTGCGCATTTGCATCTTTAATGGTTTTTTGCGACCAGCCCTGTGTACCCATGGTGCAGAGCAGCAGAAAGACAGTTATCAGTTTTTTCATACAGTTTTTTTTAATGAAACGCAGGGGAAGGAAAATAGTTACAGGCTATTAGCCATTAGCTATTAGCATTTATCCATTATTTGTTAGCCATATATTCCTTAGATGTTAGTTAGGGTGAAAGGCTAACGGCTAATAGCTAATGGCTAAATGCCACCCTATCCCATAGATTTCTTAGCTTGCAACCATGTCGGCAAATACACATTTCCTGGTTTTTGGGGCTGGAAAATCAGCCACTGTTTTAATAGATTACCTGAAAAAACTGGTTATTGAAAGAAATTGGTCACTCACCGTTGCCGATGTTGATTTAATAACTATCCGTCAAAAACTGGGTGTTGGCGAGAACTTGCATGCTGTTGAAATCAATATTACAGACGCTGATAAAAGAGGGCAGCTCATTCAATCTGCTGATATAGTCATCTCACTTATGCCCCCGCATCTTCATTTGCCTATTGCAAAAGATTGTATTCACTTCGGCAAACATTTGCTCACCGCATCCTATGTTGATCCGGCCATTCGGGAAATGGCTAACCAGATAAAAGATAAAGAACTACTCTTCCTCTGTGAAATGGGGCTAGATCCGGGTATCGATCATATGAGTGCCATGCAACTCATCCAGAACATCAAAGCAAAGGGCGGTGAAATCATTTCATTTTATTCACACTGTGGTGGACTGGTCGCGCCCGAATCTGATGATAATCCCTGGCATTATAAAATTAGTTGGAATCCAAGGAATGTTGTGTTGGCTGGAAAAGCAGGTGCTTTGTATAAAATGAATGGGAAAGAAATTAAGCTTGACTATACCGAAATATTCCATCAAAGTGGTACGGTGAATTTTCCTGAACTGGGAACACTGGCTTATTATGCAAACAGGGATTCCCTTAGTTATACAGAACTCTACGCATTAACAAGTGCCAATGATTTTCTTCGCACTACGCTTCGTTATCCCGCATTCTGTAAAGGGTGGGCTGCATTGGTAGATTTAAAGTTGACGGATGAAGAATACAAATACAATACTAGTGTCTTAACGGTAAAAGATTTTGTTGAAATGCATATCAACCATCATCAACTTACCGCCAAGTGGGAATCTTTTATTGCTGATCCGGTACTTAATGAGCAGTTCCGGTTTTTGGGATTATTTGATACTATCCCAATTAAAAAAGAACTACAAACTCCAGCAGCAATCCTACAATGGCGCATGGAAGAAAGTTGGGTATTGAAACCAGATGATAAGGATATGATTGTGATGATGCATGAAATTATTTATTCACTTAATAACCAGCAATTCAAGGCTATCAGTAGTTTAAAAGTAATCGGGGAAGATCATCTCAGAACTGCAATGGCCAAAACTGTAGGTTTACCATTGGCAATAGCCGCCGAATTGATAGCAGATGGACAACTAAAAGAAACTGGTTTGCATATTCCGATCATTCCTGCCATTTATGAACCAGTGTTATCAAGATTGGAAAAAGAAGGGGTTCAATTCTATGACTCATTGACTGAAATAACCCCCTCTTAATAAATTCCGTTTATTTCTTTTTCTTTTGGGTTCTTGCCTTTGGTTTGTGCGCTAAAGTATCATCAGTAGAAGTTTTGGATGATTTTGGTGTTTTCTTATCATCACCACCAAGCACCCATTCATAATCAAGCTGTCTTTTATCAAGATTAGCAGCTACCACTCTAATCGTTACTTTATCACCCATTCTAAACGTACGTCCACTTCTATGGCCTACAAGGCTATAATCACTTTCAATCAACCTGAAATCATCATAATCAGATAAGCTCAGCAGACTAACTAGTCCCTCACATTTATGTGCCACTGTTTCAACCCAGAAACCGAAACTGGCTACACCGCTGATAACCCCTTCAAAAGTTTCTCCAAGGTAATCGCGCATATACTCAACTTGTTTGTATTTATTACCCGCTCTTTCACAATCCATAGCTGCACGTTCACGATCGCTGCTGTGTTTGCATTTCTCCTCCATTTTTTTATCAATCATGGGTTTGCCCTGCAAAACTGATTCCAATACCCTGTGTACAAGCACATCCGGATATCGCCTGATTGGTGAAGTAAAATGGCAATAGTGTTCGAATGAAAGGCCATAGTGACCAATATTCTCGGTTGTATACACAGCCTTTGCCATGGTTCGGATTCCCAGTTGTTCTAAAACATGTTGTTCGGGTTTACCCTTCGCAGCTTCGAGCATTGTATTAAAGCTCTTGGCAATGGACTCTGGTGAACTGAGGTCGAATTTATGTCCGTATTTTTTGGCAAAATCCATAAACGGTGCAAGTTTTTCTGCATCTGGCTGGTCGTGCACCCTATATGGAAAAGGAATACCTTTTTTATTGATCTGAATTTTAGAAACATTCTCTGCAACAGTTCTATTAGCGAGTAACATAAATTCTTCAATCAGTTGATGGGCTTCTTTGCTTTCTTTTACCACAATGCCTACAGGCTTACCTTTTTCATCGAGTTTAAAGCGTACTTCCTGTGAGGAGAAATTGATGGCACCCTTGCTGAAACGTTTTTTTCGCATACGTTGTGCGAAGTCATTCAACAGCAATATTTCATCCAGGTATTTGCCTTCTTTCTTTTCAATAATTTCCTGTACATCTTCATAAGTAAACCGATGATCGGAATGAATTACCGTTCTGCCGAGCCAATATTGTTTTACTTCTCCTTTTGTGTTCATTTGAAAAATTGCGGAGAAAGTGAATTTATCTTCATGGGGTCTTAAAGAACATAATTCATTTGAAATACGTTCCGGCAACATGGGGTTTACCCTGTCTGGAAGATAAACAGAAGTAGCGCGTTTGTAGGCTTCTTCATCTAGTTCTGTTTCCGGGGCAACATAATAGCTCACATCAGCAATATGCACGCCTATTTCATAAATTCCGTTGGACAATAAACGTATAGAAATGGCATCATCGAAATCTTTTGCATCAACTGGGTCAATGGTGAATGTTAAGATATCTCTACAGTCTTTTCTTTTTTTAATTTCTTCGCTATCCAGTATTTCCGGTAAACGTTCTGCTTCCTCTAAAACATCTTCAGAAAAGAATAATGGGAAACCTGCCTGTGCCAGCAATTCTTTCATAGCTGCATCATTCTCATCTTCCGGTTGCATGATGCTCACAATTTCTCCTACTGGTTTCTTATCTTCTTTATCCCATTTAACCAATCTTGCCACTACCCTGTCTTTGTGTTTTGCCCCATTCAAGGAACTAAGGGGGATAAACAGATCGGGCATTGGTTTATCAGTGTCAGGAACAAAAAAGGCGAAATTGGTAGAAAGTTGTACATGACCGATGAATTCCGTCTGCCTGCGTGAAACCACTTCTGCAATTTTTCCTTCTTTCTTACCTGTACGGCCATTTTCCTTTACCACTTTCACGCGCACAACGTCGCCATTAAGGGCGTTCATAAAATCGCCAGGACGTACCAATACATCTCCTGTACCATTTTCTATTACCACATAGCCCATACCGGAGCGGGTCACTTCAAGTTTTCCTTTAAGTACCTGTGCCTGTGAGGGCTTTGATTTCTGTTTTTGCTTTTGTTTGCTTTTTTTTCTACTCATGTCATCGGCTTGAAGCTAAAGTTCCTGATAAAATCAGTAACCATCTCCAAACAGGAACTCGTGCCTGATTGGTAACACATACATCGGAAGATTGGCTAATTCGTCACGAAACTTCATGAGGCGAACCGCATCTTTTTCAGTAGTCAGGATGATTTTATCCTTTGCATGAATTTCATCAAACTTTGTTCTTATTTCATTCAGGTCATCTATAGAGAAAATATGATGATCGGAATAGTCCTGTTGGTAATAAGTATGTGTTCTTTCAAGAAGATAATCTTTCAGTGGTTTCGGATTGGCAATACCACAAACCAGTAATACCTCATCGCGTGGGGTTAATAACCATTCGTCGTCGTAATTGAAAATATGATAAGGAACCCCATAAGCAATTCGGGTAAAAAATACTTTTTGGTCGGCATTGGGCTGAAGGTTGCGAATGATCTGTTGTTTTTTTTCGTAACTCAGATCCTGCGGACATTTTGTAACCACAATTACAGAAGCTCTCTTTGCGGAAGCTTTTTCATCGCGCAAATCCCCAGTAGGCAGGAAAAAATCCTGCATATAAATATTACTGTATTCGGTTAATAATATATTAAACCCTGCTTTTACCGAACGATGTTGAAATGCATCATCAAGTATAATTGCCTGCAGATCTGAAACATCTTGCAGCAATTGTGGAATGGCAACCAGTCTTTCTTCGCCCACAGCCACCGGAACATTCGGAAACTTGAGGTGAAATAACATTGGCTCATCGCCTATTTCAAGTGCAGTAGTCGAATTACCTGCCAATACATATCCTTTTGTTTTCCGCTTATACCCCCTGCTAAGTGTGCCGACTTTGAACTGGGCACTGAGCAGGTACAATAAGTATTCTACCATGGGTGATTTACCCGTACCCCCAACAGCGAGGTTGCCAACACAGATCAGTGGGAAATTAAAACTGGCAGATTTGAGGTATTGTTTATCGAACATCCAATTCCTGATGCGAATTACCAAACCATACAGCAATGCAACTGGTAATAATAAAACTCGGAACGATTTAAGAAAAAGGGTATTAAAATTCATAGATATCCTTCGGCGTAATACAGTAATTCAAAGGTACATCAAATTCATGGGTGTCGGAGATCAGGGGAATGGGTTCGAAGTAGCTGAATCCTATTTTAACAATACCTGGTTTGCATTCAGGGAGAAAACGATCGTAGAAACCCTTCCCGTATCCTAATCTAAACCCCTTTTCGTCACATAATAGCATGGGAACGAAGATTACATCTATATCTCTGGGGTCTAATACTGGTTCATAAATAGGCTCTTCTATACCCCATTCATTTTGTTGAAATATGGTGGATTCTGATACCAGGTGTGCGGATATACGGTGTTCCTGCAAATTGCTCACCGGATAAGCGAATTGTAAACCCGGAACAAAATGCTCAAGGTATGACTCAAACAATGCAACATTAGGTTCTCCATATTTTTCCATGGGCATATAACTCATCAAAATTTGCCAGTGGTCAAGTGGTAAACGCTGTAGCTGGATGAGCATAAGATCATCCATGATCATTCTTTCGCGAGCAGATAGTTGTTGTCTTTCTGCTCTAATTTTTTTTCTTAGTTCCTGTTTGGTCATTTGGCGTTTAAAGTACCGATGCTAAGTTGGTTTTTAGCAAATCCGCATAATAACGGATGGTATCAGGATTTTTTTGTTCAAGGTAAGGAATTGTTCCGAGAGAAGGATAACCTGTCCACTCAACAATCTCCTGCTCATAATCCAGGTATTGATCACTAAATATCCAGCCGGCTACATCAATTCCGACCTGTTTACAATATGCCGCCGTAAGTCGGGAATGATTGATACTTCCTAGATAATTTCTACTCACCAAAATTACCCTTGCATGTAAAACTTTAGCAAGGTCGGCAACTGTTTGTTTGTTATTGAGCGGCACCAGTAATCCACCTGCACCTTCAATAATCAATTGCTTTTCACCTATTGCATCAAGTATATCGGTACATTGTTTTTGAATAACAGATAGATCAATCTCAATCCCTTCTTTTGCAGCCGCAATATGTGGAGATGCGGGCATTGCCAAACAATAGGCTTCCTTATGTATTACTGTGTCCGCATTGCTGATTAATGAAGCCACCGTTTGTGCATCTGTACCATCCGTAAAGCCGGCCTGAACCGGCTTCCAGTAATCAGCATGTAATGCTTCCGTAACAATTGCTGAAACTAAAGTTTTACCAATATCAGTACCAATGCCGGTTATAAGGATGGGTCGGTGCATTTTTGTGAATTGTTAGGCGTGAATTGTCAATGGTGAATTGTGAATAGGGATTTATAATCCTAAATCATTAATAAATTGACCATTCACTATTCACAATTCACCCTATTTAAAAAATGAAAACAAAGTTGTTCCATAATTTCTTTGAAAACTAAATCCATCGAATTTTTCATAGTTGTTTCTGGGGGTGTGTTCGAGCACAAAAAAGCCCCCGGGTCTGATCATTTTTCTTGCTATAATTATCTTCGGTATTTCATCAATGGTGCCCAAGGCATAGGGCGGGCCAGCAAATATGAAATCAAAGTCTTCCGTGCAGGTATTGAGGTAAGCAAAAACATCCATTTTAAGGATCTTATGGTTTTCCATACCAAGCATGGTGGCATTATTTTTTATAAAACCATGCATGATCGTATCTTTCTCTATGATGGTAAGATCAGCCGCACCTCTTGAAGCCAACTCATAACTGATACAACCAGTTCCTCCAAATAAATCAAGTGTTTTAATACCTTCAAAATCCATTCGATTTTGGAGTATGTTGAATAGGCCTTCCTTGGCTATATCTGTAGTTGGCCGCGTATGTGGCATGTTTGCAGGTGGACTTATCCTTCGTCCACCCCATTTCCCTGAAATAATCCTCATATAATCGAATTAAAGAAAGGGGTAAAAGTATGTGGGTGATGCGATTCAAGCATACCTGGCAACAATAATGATTCAGGGATCTGCTTGAACTGTCTGTTTGCAAAGAGCATCTGTAATTTTCGGTGCAATTCGCTATGTGGTTCTATGAAGCCACTCATCTCCAGCATAATATCTTCAGGTTGTAACTGGTACTCTTTTAATAAAGCTAAAATATGATAGCCAATATCTTCCGGACAGCTATAATCGTATGTTTGGATGAATTGCAGTTGATTATTATCCCATAATGTTACAATAAAGGTTGATTGATAAACCTGTAAGGATAACAAATGTGGTGTTTGGTTTTGCGACAGCGATTCAACTATTTCAGTATAAATATGCTTGAACTGATAAAGGTGAAAATGTCGGAGAGCTTGTTCATGGATAGATTTCTTAACCCGGTAAACATTCATCATCGGTTTTTCGGTATCCAGTTTATCGTGTTTGGTGTCGTCGGTATAATTATCGCCGAATAAAAGGGCTAAAAAATCTTCCCCCGCTGCATTACTTGATTTTTCAGCAGGTATCATTACGGCTTCCCTAAAATTACAAGTAATGAAAACCTGATCGAAATGATGCTCGAGCAATACTGAATTTCGCTTTATTTCAAAAAACACATCGCTCCAATCGTTGATATCATCAGAAAGCTCAAAAAATTCGAATGCAAAAGGCTTACCATCTGCGATTACTGCACAGGCTACATGAACTGGCGCAATATCCAGTCTTAAGGTTTTGCCATTACCCGTCTCGATTCCTGCGGGATGATAAAAAGCAATTGTTTTTTGGGCCATTGTTCGATTATTCTTTGCAATGATATAAAAAAAGACCCTGAGTTCAGCACATGTTTTAATAGTAGCTTTGCGCGGCTCATGGCTTCCACAGGTTCAAATATTAAACTACAGGTGTCTGTTACAAACAGGCAGATACTGGCAATTGCTTTGCCAATTTCGGCTTCTATTGTGGTACCTCAGATCAATTTTATTACGAATAATATTTTTCTTGGTGGACTTGGACAGAAAGCACTTGGAGTTGCTGGTATTACGGGCGTTTATTACCTCATTTTTGCTGTTATCGGAAATGGACTGAATAACGGGCTTCAAGCGCTTATATCAAGAAGAGCCGGTGAAAACCGTATTGATCAGATCGGGAACCTGTTTTCTCAGGGTATTCGGATATCCCTTGTACTTTCCTTATTCGGTATACTTTTTACCTGGTTTTTTGCCCCTGTTTTATTTCGATTTGCTCTGCATGATGCAGAAAGCGTTAAAATGGCGATTGATTTCCTGAACATTCGTATACTGGGATTACCCTTTTTATATGTGTACCAGATGCGAAATGCTTTACTGGTGGGTACCAATCAGAGCCGATTACTTATTATCGGAACTGCGGTAGAAGCTATTGCCAATATCTACTTTGATTATGGGTTTATTTATGGCAGACTCGGATTACCCGAATTAGGCTTTAATGGGGCTGCATATGCATCTATCATTTCGGAAATAGCTGGGTTACTGGTTATTTTTTTGGTGATACACAAAAGGGGACTTGGACAAAAACTCGAGTTGTTTAAGAATATTCAATACGACTGGTCCAATATAAAACTGATTTTACGTATCTCCTTCCCTATTATTTTGCAATTAGCAATCAGTGTAATTAGTTGGGAGTTTTTTTATATTCTTATTGAACACCACGGCGAACGTGATCTGGCTGTTTCAAATACCATGCGTAATATTTTTGGCTTTTTTGGTTGTTTTACCTGGGCATTTGGAGCAACCGCCAATAGTATGGTAAGTAATATTATTGGTCAGGGATTAGAAAATCGTGTACCTGAACTTGTCAATAAGATAATGAAATGGAGTTTAGGTTTCGCAGTTTGCGTATGTATGATTTTGAATCTATTTCCTCATGCATTTCTTTCCATATACGGACAGGGGGAAGGATTTATTGAAGCTGCTATTCCTGTTATGCGAATTGTATCTTTTGCGCTGGTATTAATGTCTGTATCAGTAATCTGGTTAAATGCTGTTACCGGAACAGGAAATACTAAAGTGAACCTGTATAGTGAAATCGCTGCGATTTGTCTTTATTGTATCTATGTATATGTTGTATTGGAAAAACTGAACCTACCGATTGGTTGGGGCTGGGCAAGTGAGGGAATTTACTGGACTACGCTACTTATCCCGTCATTCTGGTTTATGCGAAGCGGAAGATGGAAGTTGGGGAAGATATAGACCATAGTCCATAGTCCATGGACCATGGATTATGGCCCAATCGCTACTAGCTTGTAATCAATTGTTAAATATCACTAATACATTCCTTCTGATTACGTATTTGTCTTTTCTTAGTAAAAAAATGCTATGAAAAAGATACTATTATGGATAATGGGAAGTGTAGTTACATCGGCTGGGTTTGCTCAGTTTCAAAAAAATGACCGGTTATTGTCTGGGCAGGTTTTTTTTAATAATGGGGAAGAAAAAAATGTAATTACCAATACAAAAATTTCCGGTTTTAGCACGGGCTTTAGTCTCTCTGCATCAAAATTCAGCTCCCCTACAAGATTTAATAGTATTCAACTTTCTTATTCTAATACAACCAATAAACAGGATAACGGAATCAATACCAATAAGTTTTCAAATAATCAGTTTGGGCTCGCTTTAGGACATACTATTCTGTCTCCACTTGCGTCCAGACTTTACCTGAGTATTCCATTTACCGGAGGTTTTAGTTTTGGGAAAGGAAAAACCAGGAACAATGATGTTGTGTCAGCATCCAGTAATTCTTTTTCTGTTGGTATGACTGCTAATCTTGGCTTAATGTATCAGACCCAAAAAAGATGGGTCTTTATGGCTAATATCATATCACTTGGCCAAATAACCTATAATAACTCCCGTACAAAATCATTTAACAATTCCGGGCAGGTTGTGAGTGATTCAAAAAACAACAGCATTAACTTCTCCGGAGGTTTCAATGGTACACCATTCAATAACCTTTCTATAGGTGTAGGTTACCTAATCCGATAATATTACCTATTTTAAAGAAGCCACTGCTTTTTATTTCGCAGTGGCTTCTTTAATTATGCACCTTTCAATTTATTAATGAGGTCTACATATTGTTGCATGGCATCATCTTTAAATTTTGCAACAAAATCGAACATGTTTTCCGGAGCCGCTTCATTGTTATCTCCTTCTGTAGCTTGTTTATAGAGCGAATACAGCTTTAAAAGTGTTTCGTTATCTGGTTTTTCAGTAAGTGTTTTACTATTGGCAACAGCCGTGGTAAATAATTCCTGTAATGACATAGTTAGGGTTTATTAAGCGAAGTTAATTATTGCATCGATTCCAACAATTTAGCGCCTTCGGCTTTTAGGGCGATATCGTCCCCTGTGCGTGTTGGCAGTTTCACCAGTTTATTCAACACTTCAATGGCTTTTGCAGGTTGTCTGCTTTCTTTATAGGCTTTTGCAAGATCCAGGTAGTTGGCCACAAAGTAAGGTTCCAGTGTTTTACACTTCTCCATGTATTGAATTGCTTTATCCAGATCACTTGGTGGTAACCCACCGTATAATAGCTTCACCGCAGCTTTTTTGAAACCAGATAATGTAACCATTTCATAATGCCATTTTCCTATGGTATAATTTGCTTTAGCATGTTCAGGGTTCAGTTGCAACGCTTTGTCCGCATACAATAGAATATCCTTCACGTATGCAACAACTTGTTTGTTTTCGGTTTCAATATCAGTCATCTTTCCAGAAGCCATAGCCATTGCATATGCCGCATCGGCCTGTGTACTATCTGCCTGCCATGCTCTTTTTGCATAAGACAAAGCTGTTTCAAAAAACAGGCGCTTGGTTTTTTTATCTGTTTGTTTGCCTCCAATAGATGCACTCAATTCTGCAGCCCTAACCAATGCCTTTATTTGTGTAGGTTCAGTGGTGAGTATTTGTTTATATTTCTCTAATGCTTCATTGTCTTTCTGCACCCTTTCCAGATTGCTGGCTTCTTTATACAGTATATTAATATCCTGCGCAGAAATTAATTGTACTGACAGCATTATTAAACAAAACGAGAACCATTTTTTTAAAGAAATCTTCATGCTTGAATGTCTTTTCGGTGAATGGAAAGTGAAACACCTGTAGCTCCGATAAAACCTGCAATAGGTGGATACGATTTCCGAATTGCAATATTTACCTCTTCAGCCAGAGAAAACTGTGCCAGAATTGCCAAAGCAATATTTGAAACCACCGTTTCTAACAAAGGAGTTGCATTTTGCATATGTTTCTGTACAAGTTCATACAAGGAAACATAATTGATGGTTTCTTCAATCTCTATAATTGGTAAAGACGCCGGTTGGTATCCGACAGTGAGGTCTACGACAAAATCATTACCCAACACCTTCTCCTCCTCATATAAACCGTGATAGGCGTGAATCTGTAGTTGATGGAGATGGATAGAGAGCATAGAAATGATGAATAATGAATGATGAATAATGAATGTCGAAGGATTAGGTTAGGAAGTTAAAAATAACAATCATTATCTTAAATTCAT
>CAZTCS010000113.1:0-12440 GCA_964611995.1 uncultured Sediminibacterium sp.
CGGTCTACTTTACTAGGATCTTTACCACTGAATGCTCCACCACCATGTGCTCCTTTACCACCATAGGTATCTACGATGATTTTACGGCCTGTTAAACCAGTATCGCCATGTGGGCCACCGATTACAAATTTACCGGTTGGGTTGATATGGTATTTGATATTGTTGTTAAACAGTTTAGCGTATTTCTTGTACTTGCTCTTTACACGTGGAATCAGGATATTGATGATATCTGATTTGATTTTAGCCAACATTTTAGCTTCTGTATCAAAGTCATCGTGCTGGGTTGATACCACAATTGCGTCGATTCTTACCGGCTGATTGTTATCATCGTATTCCAGGGTAACCTGGCTCTTTGCATCAGGGCGAAGGTATTTGATCTGCTTGTTCTCTCTTCTCAATGCAGCCAGTTCAATCAGGATCTTATGGGCCAGATCCAGTGCCAATGGCATATAATCATCGGTTTCATTGCTGGCATAACCAAACATCATACCCTGATCACCTGCTCCCTGCTCTTCTTTTTTCTTCTTATCTACACCCTGGTTAATATCTGCTGATTGCTCATGAATGGCCGATAAAATACCACAGCTATTCGCTTCAAACATATATTCACTCTTGGTATAGCCGATTTTACGGATTACACCACGGGCAATTTCCTGTACATCCAGGTATGCTTTTGATTTTACTTCACCTGCCAGTACTACCTGACCAGTGGTTACCAAGGTTTCACAGGCAACTTTTGATTGCGCATCGAAGGCTAAGAAATTATCGATTAATGCATCTGAAATCTGGTCAGCTACTTTATCCGGATGTCCTTCAGACACGCTCTCGGAAGTAAATAAATAAGGCATAGGTTAATTTAAATTTGTGCAAATATAGGCAAATGAAAGATTAGATTCTGGAGAATACAATACGTAATCGCATCCTGAACCTTGTATGTGTTCCACCCCCTAATCTTACCCTTCCGTTAGCCGGATCATTACCAACACTTGGGTTCAGGTAATACAAAAGAGGTGAAGTAGTTTGCGGATATGGATTTGAATAATAAATAGAGTCGTTCGTCGGTGCCGACAATTGTAAAAGATGTGAGGTATCTTTTCTTGTAACAATACCTTGTATATAACGGCTCAAATTAAAGGTATAACCTGCAACACGATCATACCCCTGGGTGGTTTTATAGAAGGCAAAACCTCCGAAATCGGTAATATTTGGACCGTCGGTTGCAAAAATATAATCGTTCTTGACATTGCGTTTTCTATTATTCACAGAATCCAATACACTGAGTAATAAGTATCGTGGAACACGCATTTGCTGATCAATAGTTAGCAGGTTTGCATCGTCTGGAACTTGCTCAGCAATTAATTCAGCTCTGTGAATGATTCGGTTACTCAAAGAGGCCAACCCAGGAATCCTTACCCTAACAGTGGTACCTGGTGAGGTTTGCACATAAACAAGGGAATCAGATTTGGGATTGTTATTTGTAGTGAGGTAATTACTAACCTGACTACCGGCCCTGTTTCTTACGATAAAGTTTGCATCACCGCTGGCTGCTGTATTAAAACGCATATAGAGCACGGATGTATCTCTAACGGTGGCCCCTGTAGAACTTGAACTATAATAGAGTGCAAACTTGGTATTGGTATCCGCAAGATTAATGCGTAATAATGCGTTCGCAGGTGCAGTTTGGTCTGCTGTTAATGCGAACCCAGCAAAATATGTTCTGAAAATAGAATCAGACTTGTAAGCGTTTGTAGAATCGTATGTTCTCAAAAAACGCTGTGCAACATCATTCCGTAATTTAATACGGATCTGATTGGTGGCAACTTCATACCTATTCTTTACAGTATCACCCAGTCTGCGTATATCTACATTTACAGGGTTAGCCAATGGACCTGCAATATTGATAGGTGTTACACCTGGATTTGTAACAGGATATAAACGATTTCTATCAAGCGGTGTGCTCTGGTCAATCTCAGAAACTGTTAAACGTAATGGTTGAGTCGAATCACCATAAAATCCATCATATCCTAAAATCAAAACAGCAGAATCAATCACCAGGCTATCTTTATTTCCAGAAGTAAAGAATGGAAAATAAGGAGGTGACAATTCGAAAAACATAGAAGCTGATGTTTTACCAAAAATCGGGTCATTGGTAATAGCTCCCAGCATATGGATATCAGCCTTATAAATTCTTGGGGTATCGGTTTCGTTATAGGTATCGGTAATTACTTCAAGAATAGTATCTTTTGTAAATACGCCATCAATTGGGGGTATTAAACCTCCACCTAAATCGGTTGAAGTAATCCGGGTACAGGCAGTTACAAAAATGCCTGAGATAATACAGAAAATAAATGTATTACGAAGTGTCGAAAATAAACGCATGTTGTGTTGAGGATTACTTGCCCGCAAGGTCGTTGTACAATTCTAAATACTCTGTTAAATCAGAATCCCAGCCTTTAAAAGGAACTACTTTCTTTCCCTTTACTTTACCGAATTCTTCTACCAGTTTTTTGTCGATCTTCTCTGCACCAAAAGTAATGGCATCAGCAAAGCTGGCACCTCCTTTAAAAAGGGCAGTATTATTGGCGTCTTTAAATGCCTCCAGATCCTTGTCTTTAATATTGGCATTGATTACAGCCTGTTTTAAGAATCCGGGACCCAGTTTTTCCTTAAAGGTATTTTCACCAATGGTGAATACAACTTTACTGTTACCAAATACGGGTTCTTTCTTATATGCTGTTTTAATATAGGCAGGAATAAGTCCGGTCATCCAGCCACTGCAATGGATAATATCTGGTGGCCATCCGAATTTTTTTACGGTTTCCAGCGCACCTTTACAGAAGAAGACCGTGCGAAGTGCATTATCATCGAACCACTTTTCTTCATCGTCATGGAAAATTTGCTTTCTCTTGAAGAAATCTTCATTTTCCAGAAAATATACCTGTAAACGGGCATTGGGCAGAGATGCTACTTTGATCTGAAGTGGATAATCATCGTTATCTACAGACACGTTGATCCCTGATAGACGTACTACTTCATGCAGACGGTGTCTTCTTTCGTTGATCACCCCAAATCTTGGCATAATACACCTTACTTCCAATCCTCCATCATTGCTCTTGATAGCCAGTTTATTGATAACCTCCGCGAATTCTGTTAATTCGAGGTAGGGTGACATTTCTGTGGCTATGAATAAAATTCTTTTCTTTGTTGACATCCTTGCACCGATTTTTTATTGCGGGAAGCATAAAATGAGTTGGCAAAGGTACGAAAATATAGTTGAACTGCATTTCAAGATTAAAAGCAAGCAAATCAGGCATCCCATGTTACTCGTCAAATCAATATATGAAATAAATAAATATATACAAAACCAAAGGGAAACAGGCGTTTCTATCGGCTTTGTACCCACCATGGGCGCCCTTCATGCGGGGCATATCTCATTAATAAGAAATTCAAAGAGCCATTGCGACCGAACCATATGCAGCATCTTTGTTAATCCAACCCAATTTAATGACCCAGCAGATTTTCAGCAGTACCCCATTACTATAGAAGCTGATATCAGGCAACTGGAACAATCGGGATGTGATGTACTTTTTCTCCCTTCTGTTGAAGCTATTTACCCTTCAGATTATGTGAAGAAACAATACCAGCTAGGTTCATTAGAAACTATATTGGAAGGCAAATACCGCCCCGGACATTTTCAGGGCGTTTGTCAGGTTGTAGACAGACTACTAGGCATCGTTAAACCCGATGAACTGTTTCTAGGCAGAAAAGATTACCAGCAATGCATGGTTATTACCGAACTTATCCGACAAACTGGTCTACCCGTAAAAACAACCATTGTACCCACCATGCGAGAAACTTCAGGTCTGGCTATGAGCAGCAGAAACCTGCGGCTCTCTGAACAAGACCGGGAAAAAGCAACCGCTATATACAAAAGCCTACAATGGATCAAGGCTAACTTAAACCCCGGAAGTTTACATGATTTAACCAACGAGGCTGGGAATCAACTGATCAAAGCCGGTTTTAGTAAAATTGACTATATCAGCATAGCAGATGCGAGTAGTTTGCAGGAAGTGGATTACTGGGACGGGCAACAGCCCCTTGTTGGTTTAGTGGCAGCTTTTCTTTCGGGCATAAGGCTAATTGATAACATTTCTCTGACAAAGGATTGATGGTACATCCGAAGAAGTAAGTAATTTTGCGCCCACTATGCTAATTGAAGTATTAAAATCTAAGATTCACCGCGCCGTAATCACCGAAGCGAACTTACATTATGTTGGCAGTCTTACCCTCGATGAAGACCTGATGGATGCAGCCAACTTTATCGAGAATGAAAAAATACAGGTGGTTAATGTAAATAATGGTGAGAGACTCGAAACATATATCATCAAAGGTAAAAGAGGTAGTGGTGTAGTTTGCTTAAATGGCCCTGCCGCAAGAAAAGGTGCAGTGGGTGATACAGTGGTAATTATCTCCTATGCTACCATGGACTTCGAAGCTGCAAAACAATTTAAACCATCGTTAGTATTTCCAAAAGAAGGAAATAAGCTGTAGCTTACTAAATAGATTATTGTTCAACCGATCGCGTGTTGAATATAATAGCAACCCCTTCAGGCCATGAAAAAACGATTCTTATCTTTTGCCAAATATGCCGTTTTTCTTGGATTGGGCATTTTTCTGGTATGGTGGAGCTTTAAGCAAATACCTGATGATAAATGGGGTGAATTCAAACAGAGTTTAACTACAGCCAACTACTGGTTATTATTACCTGTATTTCTGATCCTCACCCTTAGTCACCTGGTAAGAGCCCTCCGCTGGAAAATATTGATGCAGTCGATGGGCTATCAGCCACGCGTTGCCAATACTTTTTTTGCTGTAATGATTGGCTATCTGGCTAATCTCGCCATCCCTAGACTCGGAGAAGTGTTGAAATGTACTTTTTTGGCCCGCTACGAAAAAGTGCCCGCCGAAAAACTGGTAGGCACTATTGTTGCCGAAAGAGCTGTTGATGTTGTATCACTGGGCCTGGTGTTTCTCTTAACCATGATTACGCAATACGATATACTGGCAGAGTATGGAAAGGAGCTGATGGGACAACTATTCAAGAAAGGGGAAAATGTTTCCTTCACTTCATTACTGATAGTTGCGGGTATATTGATCATTTTTATCATTGCAATTAGGGTTTGGATCAGAAAATTTGCCCACCTTAAAATTGTTGAAGTAGGAAAAAAAATCGTTCGGGGAATTTGGGAAGGATTAATCAGCATCCGCAAACTAAAACAGAAAGGGCTTTTCCTTTTATATTCAGTGCTCATCTGGTTTTTATATGCTGCCGGAACCTGGGTTGGACTCATGGCAACTGACGGAACTGCCCATTTAGGAATGGGGGCTGCTTTAGGGGCTTTGGCATTTGGCAGTATTGGTATGATTATTACGCCTGGTGGAATTGGGGCATTTGCTTTTTTCATTGCCAAAGTATTAGAGGAAAATGGAGTAGCTTTTGAAATTGGTTTCGCCAATGGTACCTTACAGTGGTTTGCCCAATTCCTGATTGTAGTTTTACTGGGTTGTATCAGTTTACTGGTATTGCCCGTTTATAATAAAAAGAATACACCCCATGAGAGCCGTTAATGCTATCGAATCAAAAATAATGACACTCCCTCAGGTACTGGCAAGGGTTGCAGCCTGGCGCGTAACAGGTAAAAGCATTTCCTTTACCAATGGCTGTTTCGATATTTTGCATGAAGGCCATATATTCTCTCTAAGCGCAGCCGCTAAAGAAGCCGATTTCCTGATAGTTGGTGTAAACAGCGATAAGAGTGTAAAAAAATTGAAAGGACCAGACCGACCCGTAAACAATGAGCACAGCAGGGCCCTGATTTTGGCTAGCCTGGCTATTGTGGATGCGGTAGTGGTATTTGAGGAAGATACCCCTTTCGAACTCATATCTGCCATCATGCCCGATGTACTTGTGAAAGGTGGAGATTATACCGTTGAACAAATAGTTGGCTCAAAACAGGTAATAGAAGCCGGAGGACGGGTAGTTATAAACCCCATAGTGGAAGGTTTTTCCACCACAGGCATCATCCAACACATCAAGCAATCTTACTCTTGATTTTTTAGCTACAGGCTTCACGCTGCAAGCTGCAGGCCTTGATTAGCGCTTGTTTTAAGATTTTTACCATTTATGGAAGAAATGAGGGTAGCTGCGAATAAGGTAATTTAAAATAAGCCGGTTAATGAAATATTAGGTAGCTACTTATGCACTTACCCTTATAAATAGAACACGATTTTCAAGATCTATCATGATAAATCATGAAAATCTGCGTTCCATCCACCGCCAGACTTGCAGCTTGGCGCATGCAGCCAAATTCTCAAATTTTCAAATTCTCAAATTTTCAAATTTCCCCAAACTTAACATTGCCCTCACTTCAGCTTTTTTATATTTGAAGCACTGAAGTATTTAAGTATCAACGCTGTCATTTGTGAAAAAAAACCTGATTCAACGCGATATAAGCTGGCTAAGTTTTAATGGAAGGGTATTACAGGAAGCCAATGATCCCTCTGTTCCACTCAAAGAAAGGATTCGATTTCTGGGTATTTTTTCCAACAATACCGATGAATTTTTCCGTGTCCGGGTAGCTACCTTAAAGCGCATGGTTGAGTATGCGGATAAGAGACGCAAACTCAACATGCATATGGAAGAAGATCCACAATCGATCATCGACCAGATACAAACCATTGTATTGAATCAGCAAAATGAATTCAACCGAATTTGGGATGGCATATTAAAAGAACTGAAGAAAGAAAAAATCTTCCTCGTTACAGAAAAACAACTTTCAAAGGAACAGAAGCATTATATCAGGCATTTCTTTGATGAAAAAGTGCGATCGAATATCATCCCACTGATGATCGAAAGCCTGCCACAACTCCCCTATCTGCGCGACAAAAGCATTTACCTGGGTGTGGTAATGCGAAAAAAAGATTCGGCTTACGACCAGAAATATGCTTTGATAGAAGTTCCTTCAAAAGACCTCGGCCGTTTCGTTTTGTTACCCTCAAAAGCCGGCGAAAAAAGAATTATTCTACTGGAAGATGTTATCCGACATAATCTTCCTGATATATTTACCTATTTCGACTACGATTATTTTGATGCCCATGTTTTCAAGGTAACAAAGGACGCAGAAATTGATATCGACAATGATGTCAGTACCACTTTTGTAGAGAAAATTGAAAAGGGATTAAAGAACAGGAGAAAAGGCAAACCCGTTCGTTTTGTTTACGACAAAGAAATGGATGCCGGACTGCTTGAATACCTGATCAGAAGACTAAGCCTTAACAGAAAAAGCAATATTATTCCAGGTGGGCGTATCCATAACTTCAGACATTTCATGGACTTTCCTGATGTATTTGATGGAAAAAATACAAGACGTGAACCCTTCCCCCACCCTGCATTTCATGGGCGATATCGGGTAACGGATGTGGTACTGAAAAAGGATGTGATGTTGCATTTTCCTTATCATTCTTTTCATGCCCTGATCGACCTTCTGCGCGAAGCAGCTATGGATCCTGAAGTGCAATCCATTAAAATAACCGCCTATCGATTAGCGTCGAATTCAAAAGTGATTAATGCGCTGATCAATGCCGCAAGAAACGGAAAGGAAGTTATTGTAATGCTTGAACTAAAAGCCCGCTTTGATGAGGAAGCTAACCTTGAATGGAAAAAAATACTGGAAGAAGAGGGCGTTAAAGTATTACTTGGTGTTCCTAAAATGAAAATACATGCCAAGCTATGTATTATTAAAAAAAGGAAAGGCAATAAAACGGTTCAATATGGATTTGTGAGCACAGGTAACCTCAATGAAAAAACAGCCCATGTATATGGCGATCATTGCCTGCTCACTGCTAACAGAATGGTAATGGCCGATATCAACCGTATTTTCCACTACCTCGAAAATTATAAATCTGGTACACTTCAACTGAACCAGTGTAAAACCCTGCTTGTTTGTCCCAATAACATGCGCCGGGAAATTGATTTATTAATCAATAAAGAAATAAAAGCTGCAAAAGCAGGTAAAGAAGCTTCCATCATTATTAAGATTAATTCTTTGAGTGATGCAAGATTAATAGAGAAACTTTATGTCGCTGCTGCTGCCGGCGTTGAGATTAAAATGATTGTACGCGGTATATTCTGCGCAGTTATTGAACATAAGAAATTTAAACACCCCATTAAAGCGATCAGTATTGTGGATGAATACCTGGAACATGCCCGTGTATTAATATTCCACAATGGAGGAAACGAAAAAATTTATATATCCAGTGCCGACTGGATGGTCCGCAACCTCGATCACCGAATTGAAGCCGCTGTACCGGTAAATGACCCCGATATCAGAAATGAATTAAAAGAGATTATCCACATTCAATTAAGAGACAACGTAAAAGCAAGGATACTCGACAAAGAATTAAGCAACAACTATGTACCTTCCGCAGGTAAAAAGAAGATACGTTCTCAGATTGAGACTTATCATTACCTACATCGGAAAAACATAGTAAATATTGAGGCTCGCCGCAATTGATATTGGAAGTAATGCTGCTCGTTTATTGATTTCAGAAGTCAGTCATGATGCAGAAGGGAAACCCCGGTTTAACAAACTAAACCTGGTACGTGTTCCTTTGCGTTTGGGTTTTGACGTTTTTGAAAAAGGAGAAATTTCCAAAGAAAAAAGAGGCATGGTATTGCAAACCATGAAAGCTTACGGTCATCTTATCAATGCCTATGGCGTAGAACATACCATAGCATGTGCCACAAGTGCCATGCGTGATGCCCGCAACAGCAGCGACCTTATCAGAAAAATAAAACTGGAGACAGGGCTTGATATTGAAATCATAAGTGGAGATTTAGAAGCTTCTATTATATATGAAAACCATGTTGCAGAAAACATGGACACAGACCATAGCTACCTTTATATTGATGTGGGTGGCGGTAGTACTGAACTCACTTTTTTTGCAGAAGACAAACTCGTCTTCAAACAATCGTTCAATATCGGTACCATAAGGCTGTTAAAAGAAATGGTGGAAGAAAGCTATTGGACCGAAATGAAAGAGATCATTAAAACCCGTACTAAGGGCTATAAAAAAATTGTTGCCATTGGTACCGGTGGTAATATCAATAAGGTGTTCTCCCTGAGTAAGAAAAAAGACGGCAAACCACTATCAATTGATCTTTTAAAAGATTATTATAAAGAGATAGCCAGCTTTTCACTGGAAGACCGCATCAATGTTTATAAATTAAGGGGAGACCGCGCTGATGTTATTGTACCTGCATTACAAATTTATATCAATGTGATGCGCTGGGCAGATGCGGATGAAATATTTGTTCCCAAAATAGGGCTTGCTGATGGACTAATCCAACACTTGTACGATGATTTACAAAGAATGGGTAAGGTGGTATAACATCTTTAGGATGAATTTATCTCCATTCTGACACTTATCCCTAAAAATCTGCCTACTTTGCAAATCCTTATTTAAAAACGAGTTTATGTCTGTTCATAAAGAAATAAAAAAAATCACTACACATACATTGCTGAAAATGAAAGCAACCGGTGAGAAAATATCGATGATCACCGCATACGACTATTCATTTGCGCGTTTGTTTGATGAAGCAGGCATAGATGTTGTTTTAGTAGGCGATAGCGCCAGCAATGTAATGGCAGGACATGAAACCACCGTTCCGATTACACTCGATCAAATGATTTATCATGCCCAATGTGTTGTAAGGGGCATCAATCGTTCACTGGTTGTGGTTGATCTGCCATTTGGCTCCTACCAATCAAACTCAGATATCGCTCTTGCTTCAGCAATAAGGATTATGAAAGAAAGTGGCGCTCATTCAATTAAACTGGAAGGCGGAGAAGAAGTATTAGACAGTATTCAGCGCATTGTATCTGCGGGAATACCCGTGATGGGACACCTGGGTCTTACACCCCAATCGATTTATAAATTCGGGACGTATAATGTAAGGGCCAAAGAAGAAGCAGAAGCTGCCAAATTGAAAAAAGATGCTTTGCTTTTGCAGGAAGCTGGCTGTTATGCCATTGTGCTTGAGAAAATCCCTGCCAGTCTGGCTACGGAAGTGAGTAATGCATTAAATATTCCCACAATCGGCATCGGAGCTGGCGGAGGCTGTAATGGTCAGGTATTGGTAATGCATGACATGTTGGGTATTAATAATATGTTTAAACCACGCTTTTTACGCCAATACCTTAATCTGCAGGAGCAGATTCATTCAGCCGTAACACAATACATCGGTGATGTTAAATCTGGCGATTTCCCTAATGAAAAGGAGTCTTATTAGCCTTTTACCGATACTCAAACCATCTTCACCCAAAATCATTTTCAAAATTGAAAATGCCTGAATAGATTTGATTAAATCCGGTTACAGGGTTGCAGATTGGCAGAACAAGGGTTTCATTATTGCACTTGTGTAGCACACAACTTCCCACCCGGTTATTTTCGACTAAACCCTATTTTGCAAAATGTCTTTTTTATAAAAAAGACTATATTTATTCAATTCATAACTTCAACCGAATTCGTGCGAAACGACAAGAAACTAATCACAATATTTACCCATATAGTAGCCTGGGCATGCTTTTTCTTTGTGCCCTATCTGGTATTTTTTCCAAGGCTAAGGGAGTTCAGCATGAGCGATAATATGCTGACAACGATCATCTGCAATAATATTTTTATAGTACTGTTCTATTATTTCAACACACATGTGTTGGTGCCAAAATTGTTGATCAATAAAAAATGGGGATGGTATATTCTTTCCATTGCAGCATGTTTGGGAGCATTCCTGTTTTTGCCTAAAGAAATTGCAAATTTTTTGGTGGAACCCGAATATATACGGCAGAATAACGAATTCATCAGGAACCCCGACTTTAAAGGTATTCCTAAGCTTACCCGTGCACCAAGAAGGGCCAGACCAATTGCAGATCCTTATAATACTGTTCTCTTTTTATTAGTATTTGCGTTTGGCACCTGCATCTCGGTAACCCACAGATGGCTTAAAACAGAACAAAACAGAAAGGAAACGGAAAACGAGAAACTGAATACGGAACTTTCTTTCCTGAAGTCGCAGGTTAACCCCCATTTCTTTTTTAATACACTGAATAATATTTATTCTCTTGCAGTTGTAAGAAGTGAAAAAACAGCCCCGGCTGTGATGAAGCTTTCTTCCATCATGCGCTATATACTTACCGAAACGCAACACGATCTGGTGCCACTTAGAAATGAGGTAGATTTTATCCATAATTTCATTGAATTACAGCAGGTTCGCTTAACCGATAAAGTAACACTCAACTTTGCTACCGATGGAGAAGTAGAAACTTTACTGATCGCCCCATTAATATTTATCCCATTTGTTGAGAATGCATTTAAATATGGTGTGAGCACCAAAGAATCATCAACCATTGATATTACCATTAACACCAATGGAAATAAAATTTTATTCTATGCCAGCAATAATATTGTTGCATCAGAAAGTCATTTAATGGAAAACACGGGTATAGGTATTAACAATGTGAAACGCAGACTGGAACTAATGTATCCTAACAGGCATACTTTAACTACCACTGCAGAGAATAAAACCTATACCGTAAAACTGGAGATTACAACATGATACATTGTATTGCGATAGACGACGAGCCATTAGCACTGCAGCTAATACAGGAATATTGCGCAAAGATATCTTTCCTTAAACTGGAAAAGACTTTCACCAATACTGATGAGGCTATAAACTATATGCAGAGCAATAAAATTGATCTTTTATTCCTCGATATTCAAATGCCGGATATTACCGGTATTCAATTCTATAAAAACCTGGCAGATAAACCCCCGGTTATTTTCACCACTGCATATAAAGATTTTGCTGTAGAAGGATTTAATGTTGATGCTGTTGATTACCTGCTTAAACCTTTTGAATATGATCGTTTTCTGAAAGCTTGTTACAAAGCCAAAGAATACATCGAATTTCTTAGCTCGCAGGAGGTTCAGTTAAATTCACTTTTTATTAAAGTGAATTATGAAATCATGAAAGTGAACCTTAAAGACATCGATCTGATTGAGGCTTTGGATGATTATATCAAAATTTACATCAAACCCAATCCGGTGCTTACCCTCATGACTTTAAAAAGCATTCAGGAGAAGTTGCCGGCTCGTGATTTTGTTAGGGTACACCGATCATTCATTGTGCCATTGGCTAAAATCGAAAAATTCAGCAAATCGAAAGTCTGGATCACCGGGAAAGAAATACCAATAGGCAGCAGTTATAGTGCTGTTTATGACCAGTTAATTGAAATATCCAAGACCAAATAAATATTCCCCGATTCAAACCCGTTACTCACCTATATGGTATGTAAGAAAAAGATCATCCAAGTAAATTTACT
>CAZTCS010000114.1:0-12238 GCA_964611995.1 uncultured Sediminibacterium sp.
AACCCATCCTCGAACAAAACTAAGGGAAAATTAATTGCAATGTTCATCAAAAACCGAAATTAGGTGCTGTGCTATCACCTGAGCCGGACGACCTTCTATCTGATGACGCTCTACCATACTTACCAGTTGACCGTCTTTAAACAGTGCAATAGCTGGTGATGATGGTGGATAAGGCAATAAATGCTGACGAACCTGATTTACCGCTTCTACATCGAAACCGGCAAAACTGGTGGTTAAATGATCCGGACGCTTGGCCGAATTTTGAACTGCCATTAGTACGCCTGGTCTGCAAGTGCCTGCAGCACAACCACATACAGAATTAATAACCACTAATGTGGTTCCTTTTTGCTGTAATTTATTGTCCACATCAGAAGCAGATAATAACTCCTCAAAACCACTATCTGTTAACTCCGCTTTCATGGGTAACACAATCTCTGCTGGATACATATTCGCTTGATTTTAAATTATAGAACACAAAATTAGGATTAAAAGTTGTAACACTAAACAATTAAATAAGCGCCACAATGGCGCTTAAAAATTTCAGAATCAGTCATAATGGCACTTTTAATAGGCTGGGAAAAGTCATTCTGACTAACAAAATGTATGTTTTAGGCGTTGGTACAAGCTTTGAACAATGTATTTCGAATTCAATTTTAAAACATAAAAAACACTGAATATGACACTCGTAAAACACAACACCGCTCCTTTCACTAGCCTGTTTGATGAATTATTGAACAATTTCCCTACAACCTGGGGTAAAGATGCTAACCTGGCTTATGCAACTGTTCCGGTAAACATTCATGAAACAGCAGATGGTTATCACCTTGAATTGAATGCTCCTGGTAGAAACAAGGAAGACTTTAAGGTGAATGTAGAAAATGGTTTATTGACCATCAGCTACGAGAAAAAAGAGGCGACTGAAGACAAAACGTACAAAACAATTCGCAGGGAATTTAATTTCCGTTCTTTTAAACGCAGTTTTAACCTGGACGAGAAAATCAATGCAGATGCTATCCAGGCCCGTTATGAAAATGGTGTATTGAAAGTATTCCTGCCAAAAAAAGAAGAAGTTAAACTGTCTCCTAAAGAGATCAGCATATTATAAGAGGTTTTTCATAGCGTGCCACCCGGCACGTATGCAGTTGGTTTTGGTTTCGCCCCGTGTTTCTACACGGGGCTATTTTTTTTGAAGCGTAATATTTGTGCTAAACTTGCGACAAACAAATAAAGACTTTCATGTTGCGCAGAAAATGGCTTTTAGGCCTTTTTATATTGATTGCATGGCTCCCATTGGCATCCCAGGCCCAAAAAAAGCCAGTCAGCTCTCTTTTATGGAAAATCAGCGGCAAAGGACTGAAACAACCCTCTTATATATTCGGCACATTTCACCTGATGTGTAAAAGCGATTTTGCTATTACTACCGTATTAGAAGCCAAACTAAAAAGCTGTAAACAATTTTATGGCGAACTAGACATGGACGACCCGGGCATGCAGTTAAGTCTGATGAGTAAAATGCGGTTACCTAACAATAGTCTTAATGAATTCATGGGTGAATCAACCTATAAAGCTGTCAGCGACAGCTTCAGAAACATAACTGGTATGCCCCTCATGATGTTTAACCAGTTTAGTCCATTTGTACCCATGAGTATGCTGGCAATGAGCAGTATTACTTGCAAGGATAAAGTGCAACCTGAAATGGCATTTGTAATGATGGCTAAAGAATCTAAACTAGCCATTGCCGGACTTGAAACCATCGATGATCAGATCAATGCTATTAATGCGGAGCCGCTTGATTCGCAAGTGAAGGCTTTTAAGGAATCAGTATTAAAATATGACAGCGTAAAACAAATGATGGTTAAAATGTCGGCTGTGTATAAACAGCGGAACATTGAAAAACTCTACCGATTTATTATGGATAACGGCGGCAGCTCAAACTTTGAAACAGCGATGCTGGTAAACCGTAACAATAAATGGATACCGGTAATGAAAAAAGCTATGACAGCCATGCCTAGTTTTTTTGCAGTAGGTGCTGGTCACCTGGGAGGCAAGCAAGGAGTGATTGCCTTGTTAAAAAAAGAAGGTTATACACTCACACCGCTATTGTACTAATTTAGACCAATGCCTGGAGAGAAAGAATTTATAGTATTGTTAAACGAGCACCAACGCATCATCCATAAAGTGTGTAATCTTTATATGGATGCTCATGCTGACCGTGAAGACCTCTTTCAGGAAATTACCCTGCAGGCATGGAAAGCCTATGCCGGTTTCCGTGGCGACGCTAAATTTTCTACCTGGCTCTACCGGATCGCATTAAATACTGCCATTACGTTCTTTCGGAAAGAAAAAAGAAAACCAGATATCTACACAACCGAAACGGTACCGGAACTAAACAATGTTGAAGCACACGATCCAATAGAGGAACAGGTTAAAGCGATGTATGCCGCTATTGGAGAGCTTTCTAAAATCGATAAAGCCATTGTAATGCTCTACCTGGAAGATTATAATTACAATGATATTGGCGACATGATGGGCATAACTGCCAATAATGTGGCCGTTAAAATGAACAGGATTAAATCCAGGTTGAAAGAATCTACTCAAAAATATATGACCCCCGCATAAATGAAGTGTTATGGAACTTGACGAACTAAAATATCAACTCAATCAAAAGCTGGCAACGGATCATGCCAGCCGGAGTGATGCTGATATAGCAGCCTTACTGAAAAAGAAAACCAATTCAATCATCGGTAAACTAAAACGCAGCCTGATTATTGAAATGATACTATGTGTACTATTTATAGCAGCCATGGTATACATTGTTTTTTCTACCACTTATTGGTCGATCCGCCTCTATTTTGGCGTATTCAGCGTATTAATGTTTGCATTTACGTTTATCCTTTATTATCTATATAAAAGAACACATGATCTCACCAACTCTTCTCAACCCATAAAAGCCAATTTACTGTCTGTCGTTTCGCTACTGGAAGAATTTGTAAAACGTTATTTCCAATTTTCCATGGCTATGTTGCCGATATGTTTTGTTTTCTCGTTAATCCTATCCAGTATGCAACCAGTATCCATACCGGAGGTAGATAAATTTGCGCAGCATTTCTTTACCGCAAGGTGGCAAGTACTCACTTTCTTTGGTATTTACATGATTGTACTTGCGCTGGTACTCTACTTTTTCACTAAATGGTACCTCAAAAAACTATATGGCAATTACCTCGCAGAATTGAAGAAATGCGTGAGTGAGTTGGGGATGTGAATTTAGGCTGCAGGCTGCAAGCCTTGTTTGGTGCTTGTTAAATAAATATTTGATTGCCATAAAAGCGCAATCTGTCAATAATAGAACACAGATCTTCATGATTTTCAAGATCTATCATGATAATCTGTATTCCATCATACGCGACAACAACTCGCGTTCAAATTTCCTCTTACAGCAATAGCTTGTAGCCTGCAGCTTGCGGCTTGCAGCTCTTACACTGTCGTAAATCCCCCTGTTTTTGACGTTTTAGCAACTTGCAGGGTTAAGAACTAAATGGTAGGTTTGGTTATTAAATATAAATCATGGCACTAATCAACCCACACATCAATTTCAACGGTAATGCGGAAGAGGCATTCACCTTTTATAAATCCGTATTTGGTGGCGAATTCTCACGAATCGTACGCTTTAAAGATCTTGCCGGACCAAACTTTCCGGTAGACGAAAAAGAAGAGCAGAAAATAATGCATATAGCTTTACCAATAGGTCATAATGTATTAATGGCAAATGATGTACCTGAATTTTTAGGGAAAGTGAACGAGCGCGAAAACAGAAGTAAAATCTATGTAGGCACTGAAAGCAAGGAGGAAGCCGAAAGAATCTTTAATGGTTTATCAGCAGGTGGTGAAGTTGAAATGCCTATAACTGATAGTCCGTGGAATTCTTATTTCGGGATGTTCAGAGACAAATACGGCATCGAATGGATGGTAGAATTTGATGCAAACGCAAAAGGATAAGGATGAGGTTAGCATTAAAAAGCAGGGAGCATTTATACATTCTCTCTGCTTTTTAATACAGCTACCGTAAGCCGGCTTATACAAACCAACTTCTCTCTTGCATCATATATCTTTATTTCCCAAACCTGTGAATTGGCACCAATATGTATTGGTTTGGCGATTCCTGTTACCAACCCATCCTTAACACTGCGCAAGTGATTGGCATTGATTTCCTGTCCAACACAAATGGCTTTTAATGGATCAATGGTTAAAGCGGCTCCAACACTACCAAGGGTTTCAGCAAGCGCAACGGAAGCTCCACCATGCAATAAACCATAAGGTTGTTTGGTTCTATGATCAACAGGCATGGTTGCTTTTAAATAGTCTTCCCCAATTTCAGTAAATACCATTCCGAGATGCTCACCCATGGTATTTTTTCCGAGGGGTTGAACGTCGGAAACGGATAAGGTGGGGTTAAACCAGATGGACATAATTATTTTTTAATAGACCGAATAACGGCTTCAGGTAAAAATGGAGATGCATCCCCTCCATTTCGAAGGATGTCACGTACAATGGTAGATGCCACCGAAGTATATTTTGGTTCTCCGGTAAGGAATATCGTTTCTATATTTTTATCCAGTGTGCGATTGGCATCAGCAATGGTTTTTTCATATTCAAAATCGCTCACATACCGAATACCACGAAGAATAAATTGCGCCCCAATTTCTTTACAATAGTTAATGGTGAGTCCTTCATACACCACACTTTTCACTTTTGGTTCATCGTGGTAAATTTCTCTAAACCATTCCATTCTCTGCTCGGGACTGAACATGGGCGATTTAGCAGCGTTGATACCGATACCAATATAAATCTGATCAAACAATGGCAAAGCCCTGTTGATAATATCAACATGCCCCAACGTAACCGGATCGAATGTACCAGGGAATAAACAAATACGCATGGTAATGGATTGTGACTACGAAGAAAAGAAAGAAAACTGAGAAATAAGGAATATTGAATGATGAATAACGAATAATGAATAATTACAAATACAATCTAATTTGACACTTTATTATTCAATATTCATCATTCAATATTCATCATTCATCACTCTCCTGCCAGCAAATAAAGTACTGCCATTCTTACGGCTACGCCGTTTTCGACCTGATTCAGTACAATGGAGAACGGTCCATCAGCTACATCGCTGTCAAGTTCTACGCCCCTGTTAATCGGTCCGGGGTGCATGATTACGATTTCTTTGCCCAGACTTTCCAGTAATCTGCGGTTAATGCCATAGGCAAGGTTATACTCACGAAGTGAGGAGAAAAGAGGTTGATTTTGTCTTTCGAGCTGGATTCGCAGTACATTGGCCACGTCACACCACTGTAAAGCTTTCTTGAGGTTATATTCTACCCGCACATCCAATGCCTCCTGTATATATTTCGGAATAAGTGTGGGCGGGCCTGCAATGGTTATTTCAGCACCCATTTTGCGAAGCAGATACATATTACTCAATGCCACCCTGCTATGCATAATATCTCCGATGATGGCTACTTTTAGTCCTTCGAGCTTCCCCAATTTTTCCTTCATGGAAAACGCATCCAATAATGCTTGTGTAGGGTGTTCATTGATACCATCACCCGCGTTTACAATAGCTGCAGGAATATGTTTAGCCAGGAAGTGAGGAGCTCCGGATGCACTATGGCGCATAACCACCATATCCACTTTCATGCTCAGGATATTATTCACGGTATCTAAAAGGGTTTCCCCTTTGGCTGCAGATGATGTGGTAGCCGCGAAATTCAGTACATCGGCCGAGAGCCTTCTTTCAGCCAACTCAAAAGACATCCTGGTACGCGTAGAATTCTCGTAAAACAGGTTTACGATGGTTATATCGCGCAATGATGGCACTTTCTTTACTGGTCTTTGTAAAACTTCTTTGAATTGCTCGGCAGTGGTAAGAATTAATTGAATATCGTCTCTTGTGAGATCTTTAATACCAAGGAGATGTTTGGTAGAGAGTTTCATTAAAAAGCAAAGATAAAGTAAAAATAAATACAGATAGATGTCAGATTTCAGATGTCAGATGTCGGATTTAAATTGTACCAAATCTGACATCTGAGATCTGAGATCCTCAAATCAATACTACTTCATCCACCTCATCTCTTTCTTTCCAACAAACTTTTACTTTTTGGGAAATGATGGTATCGATGGTTTTGCCGGTGAAATCGGGTTGAATGGGTAGCTCCCTGCTGAAACGTCGGTCGATTAGTACACAGAGCGATACTTTGGATGGGCGCCCAAATGCCAATAAAGCGTCAAGCGCAGCTCGTATGGTTCTTCCGGTATATAACACATCATCTATGAGGATCACGTGCTTATTCTCCAAACTAAATGGGATATCAGTCGTATTGGCAATATGCAGGCTTTTGCGAACATCATCCCTGTAAAAGGTAATATCCAGCTTACCGTATTCAATGGCACCCGTATTTACGAGTGATGCTAATTCTGTAAAAATACGGTCACTTAAAAATATGCCACGTGGTTGCAGTCCAATAATGACCGTATTATCCAGTGTTGCGTTATTTTCCAGGATCTGATGGGCCAGTCTTTTAACCGTTAATGCCAGTTGCTGACCAGATAATATCGTCTTCAAGCCAATTTTTTATTAAAAATAATTGCTTTCATTGATACCACACATGAATAATTCCGAAACAGGTGTGTTAATTTGCCGCCTATGTTCCGTCTCAACCAACTTTCTTTGCTTCAATTTCGCAATTATCCGGGTCAGACCTTCGACTTTGGCGAGAGGATTGTAGGTATTTGTGGCCCAAACGGAACCGGTAAAACGAACCTGCTGGATGCCATTTATTACCTGAGTTTCTCCAGAAGCTATTTTTCGCGTCCAGATCTGCAAAATGTACAACACGGAAGTTTGGGTATGCGCTTACACGGACAATACACCGTTGAATCGATGGATAAAACGGTTACCCTGATTGTACGTGAAACAGGAAAAAAAGAATTACAACTGGATGCGGAACCCTATAAAAAATTCTCCGACCATATCGGCAAGCTACCGGTTGTAATGATTGCCCCGGATGATGTAGAACTAATCAGCGGACCTGGAGAAGAAAGAAGGAAATTCCTGGATACCGTTATCTCACAGATCGACCCTCATTATTTACAACAGCTCATCGATTACAATAAAATATTACAGCAAAGAAACAGTCTGCTTAAACAGGCAGCCGAAACAGGCATGGTAGATGAAACCTTATTCACCATCCTGAACGATCAATTGAGTAAAACAGGTACTGCTATATTTGAGACACGAAAAAATTTCCTCGAAAACTTCTTACCCCTGGCATTCAGTATCTATGAACGAATTGCCCGTAGTAATGACGGAATAAATTTATCGTACCAAAGTCCATTGTTACAAACAGACTTCCCCACCCTATTGCAACAAAACCGGCTTAAAGACCTTGCCCTGCAAAGAACTAGTTCTGGTATTCACAGAGATGATATTATACTGCAGATGGGTGAACAATTGTTTAAAAATGAAGCGTCTCAAGGACAAAGAAAAAGCCTCCTATTTGCACTCAAACTCACTGAATGGCAGATACTAAAAGAACAAAAGGGTTTTACACCGATACTACTACTGGATGACGTATTTGAAAAATTGGATGACCACAGAATGAGTCAGCTCCTCCATTGGGTTTGCGCCGAAAGTGATGGACAGGTATTTATAACCGATACCCATCCGGAAAGGCTGAAACAACAATTGGAAGGTATCGGGACGGGATTTCAGATGATCAGCTTGTAAGGGGTGAATTGTGAATGGTGAATTGTCAATAGGTTTTGAAAGATGTGAATTGTCAATTGTGAATGGTCAATGGGTTTTGAAAGATGTGAATTGTCAATTGTGAATGGTGAATGGGTTTTGTTAAGTTGTCATTATTCACCATTCACAATTGACAATTCACACTCCCATTCACCATTCACAATTGACAATTCACACCCCCATTCACCATTCACAATTCACCATTCACACCTTACTTTTCTGTACCTTTACACTATGTCAGAATTCCATATCGGTGATGCCATTAAAGGCTTTATACGTAAGAGTAATTTAAAGAACGGCGTTCGCGCTGTTCAGATAGAGGAGATATGGGAAAAACTGATGGGAAAAACCATTGCCAGGTATACCGACAAAATACAGATCATCAACCAAAAACTATTCATCACCACCAGCGTTGGACCCTTAAAAAATGAATTGCTTTACCAAAAAAGCCAGATCATCGAAAGGGTAAATGAAGCGTTTGGGGAAAAAGTGATTACGGAAGTGGTGATACAGTGAATTGTCAGATGTGAATTGTCAATTGGGAATGGTGAATAAAAGAGGCAAATGAGAATATTGCCAACCGGACAAAAGCCTATTGACCATTCACAATTGACAACTCACACCCACATTCACCATTCACAATTGACAATTCACGTCCCTCATTTCCTAATCCTCGGATCCACTGCGCTATAGAGCAAATCGGCGATCATGTTTACGAATATGAAGAAGGTTGCTGTTATTAATACGCTGCCCATTACTACGGGGAAATCGAGTTTTTCAAGGGCATCTACGGTTACTTTACCTATACCCTTCCAGCCAAAAATATATTCCACAAAAAATGCCCCAGCCAACAATTCGGCAAACCATCCAGTTACCGCCGTTATCACCGGATTAAGTGCATTGCGTAAAGCATGTTTTAATACGATGGTTCTTTGTCCGAGTCCTTTAGCTTTGGCTGTGCGTATATAGTCCTGATTAAGCACATCGAGCATGGCACTGCGGGTAAGTTGTGTGATAATGGCCAGTGGTCGTATACCTAGTGTTATTGCTGGTAATAGTAAATTCTTTAATTGAAGCGTGCGCCCTTTGAAAGGGTCAATATCGTAAAGACTACCGGTCATTTCGAGTCCAGTATAATTACTAAATACAAATCCAAAGAGATAGGCCAAAACAATCCCCATAAAAAATGAAGGCGCAGATATACCAAGTACACTGGCAAATACGGAGCTGGTATCCATCCAGGTATCTTTTTTAACTGCTGCTATTACGCCCAATATGATGCCTATGATGGTGGCTAAAGCCATGGCTGCAAACGCAAGTACAATGGTACCTGGCAAGGCTTCTGACAGCACTGCCGATACTTCTTTTTTGGTTTGATAGGATTTTCGGAGATAAGGAACTTTAAGTGCAAATTTTGTTTCGCCACCAATAAAAATACCTTTCAATTCTTTTCTTTCAATTTCTGCTTTGGTATGAAAACTTATTGGTGATACATCATTGAGGTAATACACAAACTGTTTCCACTTCGGCTGATCTAATGCCAGTTCTTTCCGGATATTTTGAATAGTGGCACTATCGCCTGTTTGACCAAGCACCAATCTGGCCGGATCACCAAAACCCTGAAACAGGAAAAATACAATGACCACCACCCCTGCCAATACCAGCAGACCATAACCTAATTTTTTAATGAGGTATTGTAGCATGAAACAAATTATGGTATCAGTTCATCGGCCACTAAAAGTGGTAATTTGTTGGTTATTCGGGAACCAGACATCAAAAAACAAGTTGGGTTAACCCTGGCTGCAGTTTTTATAACGGTTGCGTCGCAACGAATGATGGCTGTACCTGGAAATAGTTGTGCTGCTTTTTCTGCCTCTGCCGTAACTATTGCTACTGATCTGTTTTCGGCAAGCCATTTTTCTTTCAGGGCAGTAAATTTCTCTTTCCATTTTGCAGCATTGCTCATGTCTTTTGCAAGTATCAGCACATAAGGTTCTTTGTTGGCAAAAACAGCATCGGTTGTATCTGCGCCCTCAAGATTTTGCAGAGAGAAATCAACAATTTTTGCGGCCAGTCCATTTCCTTTGCGGGCTAGTTTGTCTTTGCGGTCGATGTATTCATAGGTAGAATCAAAATCATCTGGAAAAGATGATTGATCGAAGAATACAGATTTACCATCTTTTTTATATTCAAACTCTATAGCAAAACTATCTGGCACGGCACCAACAGGTGTTTTCATCTGTTCAACAATATCATTACCCTTTTTATAGGGCAAACAATCTACCAATGGCAGGTATTTCAACACATACCATTGTAAACCTGCTGTAGCAAACAAACTAAGTAATACATACATAATTGCTCCAGACTCACTCATCATTGATGATACCTTTTTGTTGGTAAACAATAGAATGAGGATCAATACAAGCAAGAGCAGGTCTTTTCCGAAAGACATGGCAGGTGTTAATGGCAAACAATCACCAAAACAGCCACAGGTTTTAATTTTTCCGGAAAACAATGCATACCCGGTAAGAAAAGTAAAGAACAGGATCAGGAGCAAAAGCATCCAGCTAACACTTCTTTTGCGCCAGCCAACTATTACGGCAACCCCCGCAACAACTTCCAGCACGTTCATGATCAGTGAGAAAACCAGGGTATAATCATTCAGGAAATGCCATCCCCACACTTCAAAAAACTCCTGCATTTTATAACTCAATCCTAATGGATCATTGGCCTTAATGAGTCCGGAGAAAATAAACAGGAGTCCTACAAACCATCGTATAAGTGATACAAATGTTTTCATTTGTTTATTTTGGTTTTTACTGATCAATACTACTCTAGCTCTACTATGCTGAATGTTTTCCTTCCTCAATCAGGATCAGCGCAAATACTGCGTAATTGATGATATCTACATAGTTCGCATCAATACCTTCACTGATAAGGGTTTTGCCATCGTTATCCAAAATTTGACGAATGCGAAGGAGTTTAACGAGAATCAAATCAGCAAAACTTTCCTGACTCATTTCGCGCCATGCTTCCCCATAGTCATGATTTTTATCGAGCATAGTTGCTTTTGCAAATGCCACATATCTGTTATAAAGTTCATCAACCTGCTCAACGGGCATATCTTCTACCTGCGGATTATTCAGTTCAAGTTGAATTAGTCCGATTACTGCATAATTAATGATCCCTTTGAACTCTGAAGGAATATCATCCCCAATCTTTTGTGTTTTAAGGTCTTGTATATTGCGGATGCGGAGAGCCTTGATAAAGATCTGGTCTACTACTGAAATGGTTCTTAACACGCGCCACGCAGTACCGTAATCTTTGGTCTTTTTTATGAAGATATCCTTGCAACTGGCAATTGCAGTATCATATTGTTGATTCGTATTACTCATTTTTCCGAAACCTGTTAAGGGCTTTGATAATATCTTTGGTCTGTGGATGCAATATAAATGAAACCAGCAATGTTTACACTGAACTGCAAAGGAAGATTACTCACAATTGACCAGCCCATAGTTATGGGCATCATTAATGCTACGCCCGATTCGTTCTATGAAGGCAGCAGAAAGAACAGTGTAACAATGGCGTTGACCCAGGCTGAAAAGATGATTGGTGAAGGTGCAACCATACTCGATATCGGGGCCCAAAGTACCCGTCCGGGAAGTGAAATCGTTGGACCAGAGGCTGAGATAAGCAGGCTCAGCGGCATTATTGATGCAATTGCAAAAGCCTTTCCGCAAACCATTATTTCGGTGGACACTTTTTATAGTGAGGTATCCAGACAGGCTGTTGATATGGGTGCTTCAATGATTAATGATATCAGTGGCGGTAATTTTGATAAAGCGATGTTAGCTACGGTAGCCGCTCTAAAAACGCCCTATATATGCATGCATGTAGCAGGTGATGCACATTCGATGCATAAAACGGCTGTTTACAAGGATGTAGTAACCGATGTAATGGATTATTTCATTGAAAGAATGGGTCAATGCAATGCTGCCGGCATATCAGATATTATACTTGATCCTGGATTTGGTTTCAGCAAAACACCTGAACAGAATTTTCAACTCATTCGCAATACTTCCAGCTTTGTTGCCCTAGGAAAACCTGTATTGATAGGCGTTTCACGTAAATCAACGATTTATAAAACATTAGGCATTAGCCCAAACGAGGCATTAAATGGAAGCACCGTGCTTCATACGGCGGCTTTATTATCGGGTGCTCATATTATTCGGACGCATGACGTAAAAGAAGCTATGGAAGCTATCAAACTTACCCGTTTTCTGATGTAGTAAAAGATCTGCAAGCTACAAGCCGCACGCTGCAAGCCTTGATTAGAGGTATATTAGGCTTTCTGCTATTGATGAAATAAACGAGGGGCCTGCCAATTAGAAAGTTTAGATTGCTGTAATGCACTACCTGTTATTA
>CAZTCS010000115.1:0-2553 GCA_964611995.1 uncultured Sediminibacterium sp.
TACCCCTTTATTTATTCCATTAATAGCAGAAAGCCTAAAACAAGCATCAATCAAGTCTTGCAGCTTGCGGCTTGAAGCTTGTAGCCAATTTTCATTGAATAATTGTTTTCAGTTTATTATTAATAATTTATATCCTTCAATAAAACCACATAAGTTGGAAAATGATCACTGTACCCTCCCCTATAACGGTTTCCATCCCAGGTTCGCATCGGATATCCCCTGTATTTGCCTGTGAATTCTTTAAGAAAAGCGGGGCTGTAAATATGCTCCCGATAAAAACGAAACCCCTCTTCCTGCTTATCTAGTAAACCTTGGGATAGTATTATCTGGTCAAATAAACCCCACCTATCCCGGTGGGCCAGGGTACCTATTCCATTATTAAACCACCAAACCCAGGGGTTAAATAATTCTCCCGAACCCAACTGATCCTTCCTGCCTTTGGCCCTTAACCCAAGGGAGATACTTTTATCTATCGGGTCATCATTCATATCTCCCATAACAATCAACTTAGCTTTTGCATTTTTTGATTGTATAGAATCAATGTGCTTTCGACAAACAGCCGCTGCAGCCATGCGGGCTGGGGCACTTCTTTTTTGTCCACCTCTTCTGCTGGGCCAGTGATTTACATAAATATGCACCGTATCATCCTGCAGTAAACCCTTACAATATAAAATATCCCTCGTGTAATAGGCATCTTTACTGTTACCAGGCAACGATACAAATAATTTTTGTGCATCAATAGGTGTGAAATAAGCAGGGTTGTACAACAAGCCAACATCAACACCCCTTATATCTTTTGAAGATGCATGCACAATATGATAATTCCTTTTTCGAATTAATGGATGCTGAACCAGAAACTGCAATACAGTATCGTTTTCAATTTCTGCAACGCCTAAAATGGCCACACCATCTTCTGTATACGAGCTTCCTATATCAGCAATTACACTTGCTAATTTATTCAGCTTGTCCTTAAAAATAGTAGTACCATATTGCTTCGATCCTTTGGGTGTAAAGTCATCGTCGTTGATCAATGGATTGTCAATAGTGTCATACAAATTTTCAAGGTTATAAAAACCAATCAACGTAAGTTGATAGCGCTTCAACTGAGCTGATGCAACTAGGGCGAATAATAATCCAATACAACATAAAAAAAATGTTTTCATAGCGAATGATTATTTAATAATTGCGCTAAATACAATTTTTTGCGACCGTATTTTCCGCAAAAATGATCATTGGTGATCCATGATATTTTGCTCCTGTTTATTTTGGCAGAAACAAATAATCATGATTTATTTTTTATGTGCAGTTGTATGCTTGTTTAATATAAAGACAGGCGAAGTGAATAAGAAAGAAACAGATACCATCCCACCCAAATACGATAGTAGCCTCTTGCAGATTTTTTATAGTCAGGATGCAGTTGCATCAAATGCTGTTTTACTGGATGAAGAGGAGAGGGGAACAGCATCTACCTCAATTTCTCCGCTTAGTGGTGAAAAAGATGTGTTTCTTCAAATGGCGGCTTTTCAGTTCAGTGCCATGCGGTATCGTTATAGGGGGTATGATGCCAGTTTATCCGCTACAATTATCAATGGTTTATGGATGAACGATCTGCATCAGAATAATCCTGCCTGGTCATTATGGAATGGATTATCACAGGTAATGCGTAATAGTATCGATTACACATCAAACAACTTACAAGATAACTGGTTGGGCGATCCGGGAATAACAACATGTATCGATATGCGCGCATCTGCACAACGTAAACAGCTACAATGGGGTTACGCAACATCGAATAGAAATTATACCAATAGGTATCATTTTTCATTTGCAAAGGAAACCAATAGTAAAGGCTGGTCATGGGCAATGGCTTTCAATTTACGTTTAGCCGAAGAAACATATCGTACAGGTTGTGATTACCATTCAACAAACTATTATATAGCTGTTGATAAACAAATGAAAAATGCCGGAACAATTTCATGCATTGTATTTGGTTCGCCTCAACAATATGGAAAACAAGCTGCAATTACTGAGCCTGTTTCAAATTTGTTTGGTACGAAATACAATCCTAACTGGGGATACCAACAAGGTCTCAAAAGAAATGCAGCAATGGTAAATCAACATATACCGGTTGGTATTTTAATGCACCAATTGAACATAAACAACCGTTCAATATGGGAAACCAGTTTTGGTGTGGTTAGCGGTAAACGAAATGATACCGGTTTAGATTGGTACGAGGCTGCAGATCCAAGGCCTGATTATTATCGATACCTACCGGAATTTCAGGATGATAGCGTACTGCGTATTCAGGTAAAAGATATTTTATTGGAACAAGAAAGTTTGCAACAAATTAACTGGCAACAGTTTTATTCCATCAACCGAAATTCAATAACAAGAATCGATCAAATAAATGGTTCAAATGAAAGTATTCTTGGAAAAAGAGCCCATTATTTATTGGATCAAAAAACAATTCACACCCAAAAATTTCAATTCAGTAGTACTTATCGGTCCAGGTTGAATAACTACTGGAATATTGCCACAGGGATTCATTATAGT
>CAZTCS010000115.1:2563-11934 GCA_964611995.1 uncultured Sediminibacterium sp.
CCAACAAAATCATTATTACAAAACTGTCTTTGATTTATTGGGTGCAGAATTTCACGTAAACTGGAATCAATTTGCAGAATCCGAATTTCCATCAATAATTGATGTTAAACAGTTTGATCTTGATACGCCAAACAGGATATTGTATGAAGGAGATAAATATGGTTATGATTACCTATCAACAATTTCCTTTTCTAATATTTGGGGAGAAGCAGCGTATACTGGTAATAAAGTAGATTTCCTCCTTGCTTTGCGACTTTCAAAAACAGAATTTTCCCGCAAAGGACTTGTGCGAAATGGGTTGTATCCAAGTCAATCAAGAGGGAGATCTCCAGCTAGTCATTTTTTTAATCCATTAGGAAAGCTGGGTATTCTAATTAAGCTAAACGCAAAAAATAGTCTGGGATTTTTGATACAGGTACTTTCTAAGGCACCACAGTTCGACAACGTTTTCATTTCCCCCCGCATGCGTAACACAAAGCAGGAAAATCCGTTGAGTGAACAGTTATTGAACATAGAAACATACTATAAGTTGCTCCTGCGAAAATGTAAAGTAGGTATCAGCCTATATCATACTGATTCTCGAAATGGCATGAATGTGCTTACTTTTTACCATGATGGCTACCAGCAATTTGTAAACTATGCAATACGAAATATAGACAGGCAATATACTGGTATAGAGTCGTCATTGAGTTATGAATTCAATGAGCACCTGGACTGTTCGTTGGTATTTACAAAAGGATTCCATCGGTATACAAGCAGGCAAATGGTTACGGTTAGTTTGGATAACAATGAATCCTTACTGGATAAAATGGAGGTTTACGCCAATAATTTTCGCATTGCTGGTTCTCCGATGCAGGTAAGTGGTATAAGTTTTAAATACAGAACCAGTAATGGATTATTGCTGCAATGTAACGCCAGCCATTTCCAGGATCAATGGCTCGAGTTCAATCCACTAAGAAGAACCTATGAGTTGCTGGATGGTATTGTAAAAGGATCAGAACAATGGTATAAAATAGTCTCCCAGAAAAAACTACCGACTACATTTTTAATGAACATGTTCATAGGAAAAGGTTTTTCAATTAAAAACTTTTACCACCGTACACCACTTCGCTTTTTTTGTTCTCTTAGTATCAATAACATCCTGAATAAACAAGGCATCATTACCGGAGGATATGAACAACTTCGTTTTGATCAGGATACAAAAGATCCGGATAAATTTCCACCAAAACTATTTTATGGGTATGGATTGAATTATGCCATGTCAATAACAATTAGCCTTTAAATATCCAATATGAAAACAAAAAATACCAGGTTCTTTTTTTTGTCGATACCTGTACTTATGGGTATTCCCAATTGTAATAAATCATTTGATGAACCACCAGAATATACAGTTCCTGCGATAAAAGCGAATACCAGTATTGCAGGTTTGAAGCAGTTACACCTTTTGAACAACTTCGAAAAAATGGTAGACGATATCATTATAGAAGGGGTGGTAATCGCTAACGACATCACTGATAATTTTTATAAATCCATAGTCGTTCAGGATTCTACTGGTGGCATAACCATCCGACTTGATGGGTACTCGCTATTTAATAAATATCCAGTAGGTGAAGGCGTATTTGTTCGATTAAAAGGGTTATGGATGGGAGATTATGCCGGCATGATACAATTGGGTGGAGGAGTAGATCGTTCTGATCCATTGTCTCCTCAATTATATTCCATACCTCAACCTTTGTTCGACAGGGTAATTGTTAAACAACGCAAACAAATTGCTATACATCCAAAGAAATTACAAATCAGTGATTTAGTTGATAGTTTACAAAGCACCCTGATTACACTAACCAATGTTGAGTTTGCAGCATCAGATACAGGGAAACCTTATGCTGATGCCATCAATAAATTATCGGTTAGTCATTCTCTGCGAACATGTGGCATAGGCACAGTTTACGTTCGAACAGGCGGTTATGCAAGTTTTGCACCGGCATTAACAGCTAGGGGCAATGGCGAAATTACTGGTGTATACAGCATTTTCAGAACCCAAAAACAGTTGTTGCTTCGGGATACGAATGATGTACAGATGAATGGACTTCGTTGCACCCAGACAGGACCCAAACAGTTGTTTTATGAAGATTTTTCAGGGCAAAATACAGATAGTAGTATTCAAGTGGTAAACTGGCAAAACATAACAGAAACAGGCGATCGGCTATTTCTGGCAAAATCAACATCTGGAAATACATTCGCGGAGATTAGTGCTTTTGCTACCAGGGAACAATCGGTAATCAGTTGGCTGATACTTCCTTCTATTGATCTGGATCATTCTGCGAATGAATTCCTTCGATTTCAAACCAAAGATGGGTTTGATAATGGAGCAGTTTTGCAGGTGATGTATTCAACTAATTATGATGGTATTACTCCTTGGAAAGCCCGCTGGCATAAACTAGATGCCGTTATTTCAAAAGGCACAGGCTCAGGTTATGCCAAAGACTGGCTCACCTCGGGAAACATTAGCTTACACGCTCTGAAAGGAAAGATTCATATAGCTTTTCGGTATGAAGGAAATGATCCTCCTGAGCAAGTAGCAAAACTTACCACTACATTCCGTATTGATAACATAGAAATACAGGGAAACTAAAAATGCCCCGAAATTTCGGGGCATTTTATTATTCAGATTACCGTCAGGATGACATTACCTGATCTTTATAAGCTGTACTACTTTTCTTTCTTTTCCTTGCACCAGTTCGGCAAAGTAAACACCAGGATTAAGTTGATGACCTACCTGAACCGTACTATTGGCATTAAGGTTATTTCTGCTTTCAAGAGGCTGACCGGAAACATTGAAGATTCTCAACTGAACCGGTGTAGTAGCTTTGGCAGATATTTTTAATGTAAAGAAGTTACGGCTTGGGTTAGGCATCACTGTTACTTTCAGTGCATCTGCATTTTCCGAAATGACAACTTCTTCTCCGATAGTTTTACCGCTTGTAATTAAAAGGTTATTGCTGGAAGCTACAGTGTTCTGTGTGCAATTGTTATTATTCCAGATAATGGTACCACCCTTGCTTTCAACTTGCTCAGCGATAAATAATCCTGTCATATAAATGGCTTCATTATTGCTGCTCCATTTTCCATTTCCTTTATTTTCTGCGGTAACTTTTAATTTGCCATTTGGCATATAGACATTTGCAGTTACGCGAACATCATCCCCTTTAACCTGGAATTTTTCATCGTCACATTTGGCATCACCCATATAGAAAGTCACTTTATAATTATCCGGGTTCACCTGTACGCGATCTCTGATACTAACTTTTTTACTCACTTTTACCTGGGTAGTACCATTGAACCTTACATTGCTGTAGTTTGTTTTTCCACCTTCTTCTACAATCAATTCTTCAATATTAACAACTGAAGCGGTGAATCGTATCTGCGTTCCTTTCTCAGCCTTGATGGTTCCGAATGTGTTACCATTTAAAGTTACTGTCGCATTCTCTTTAATGGTAATGTTATTGTAATTGCCATTTAGAGTAGCCGTAGCATTCTTCTGAACACTGGTGTTCGGAAGATTACGTGTATTGCTGGTATTATAGAACATGGTTGGTAATGTTACCAAGGCAGAGCCATATACCCTGTTTGGAATTACAATACCAGATCCATCTAATTTAATCATAGGTGCTTTTACAAAAGCTCCGGGAGCCGCAACAGAGCTATTCTTATCGAACGAAGCTTCTCCGCGACGATTCATTACCCCAACACTGCCGCTATTAACTTTATTTGATTCCCCAAGTTTTACTTCTTCATAAGCAAGAATGGTATAGCTGTTTACCAGATTTTGTTTCTGGAAAGTATAAGAAGTTGCATTACTGCTGCTACATCCTGCCTGGTTGGTAATTACCAGCGAATAAACTCCATCGGTATTGGTTAATCCAAGATTTAACTCAGCACCTGTACCCACAATTGTATTATTAAAATACCACTGGTAGGTATAATTACCAGGATTGCCAGATAATGTAAACTGGTTACAGAAAACATCTGGCTGCGATGTGGTAATCGTTGCTGTAGGTGGAGCTGAAATGGCTACAGTGAAATTGCATGTATTTGTATTGCCATTGATGTCTGTAACTGTAATTAATACGTTAGACAGTCCAGTATTGAAAACCCCACTGATATTTCCACCATTTCCACTTCGTGTAGTGGCGCCCGAAATACTATATTGAACAGAAGCTATACCACAGTTGTCGGTAGTGCCAATGGTTGGAATAGTATATTGGTTATTGGTTGTTTGACATAATGAAAGATTTGCGGAACAAGTAATTTGAGGTGCCTGATTATCAGTTACCAATACTGTTTGAATCACCGATTTGGTATTTCCATTCACATCCGTTGCAGTCCAATGAATAGTAGTTGTTCCAACAGGGAAGGCATCTGTTAATAACAAGCCATTGTTTCTTGTTCCTGTCAAAGTAGCGATACCGCAATTATCTGTAGCCTGTGGAGGTTGAATACTAATTTGAGCATCGCATCTGCCTGTTTGTGCAGATGTTGAAATGGACGTTGTGTTGATAACAGGTAATTCATTATCAATTACGGTTATTTCCTGTTTAGCAGTATCGGTAATATTGCCATGTATATCTGTTACGATCCATGTAACCACTGTAGTACCAACTGGGAACTGGGTAGGAGCATTATTAGTTACTGAAGCGATACCACAATTATCTGCAACAACAGGAGTTCCGAGAGAACTAATGACCGCATAGCAAGTACCGCTGTTATTTACAACGCTTATTGCCGCAGGGGCTTCTATAGTCGGTTTTTGATTGTCTGTAACAGTAATTAATTGCTCTTGTGAACTTGTATTACCATACATGTCAACAGCGGTCCAGTTAACCTTTGTTACGCCAACAGGGAAAGAAGATGGGGCATTGCTGCTGATCGAAACAATTGTATTAAATCCTGTTACGGTTGGTGTTGGTAATAAAGTTGTAGTAGTACATGCACCTGAGTCAGTGAAAAATCCTAGATCAGGCACAGATATAGTTGGTTTGCTGAAATACCTCCAATCATACTTAGTAATTATCGGGAAGTGATCAGAAGTAGTACTAGCAAAACTGTTAATCAAAGACAATACATCCTTATACACCTGAGCTGAGTTTTGCACATAAGCCACACTCATTTCATTTGAAGCAATCACATGATCGATCATATCAGGGAAGGAAGCCGTAGAACTATTACCTGTTAAACTCAGCGGTAATGTTAATGGCGAATATCCTTGCCCATCATTCAGAAAAGCACTGTAAGAACTTACCGTTACAGGTGACATTTCTGTGGTGATTGTTTTATCAAGATCATCATTCAAATCGCCCAGTATCAGGAAGCGGCTATTCGGGAATGCAGCATCTAGTGAATCTTTCAATTCATCAGCACCTGCTTTTCTTCTACCATAAGCTTCAATTTTATCGGCTGTATTACCCGTATTGGCTTTTGCATGAACGACAATAAAATTCACCACACTAGTAGCGCCATTAAGGGTAACTTCTGCTTCCATCATAAATGGAAATCTTCCACTAGCCCAACTATTATAGGCATTGCCTGCACTAGCTTTAAGAATAGGTCTGGTGCTTAATTTTTTTATAATATCCTTATTGTATATAAATCCAAGTTTCTGTGCCCCGGCATAATCCGGATCATTAACATCGTCGGCATAAGAACCATAAGTGTTTACAACATAATCATAATTACCTGGTAATGACTCTGCAACTGTTTTGAAACGCAATGTGTCAACGATTTCTACGAGTGCATAGATATCTGCATTGAGTGCATTCAATACAGTTTGTACATTTTGTTGTTGTAAATCTTTATTGGTTGGTCCAAGTCCAGATGCTGTGCTACCAAACCATTCCAGGTTCCAGTTAACTACTTTTAAGGTTCTGAGTGAAGTGCCGGATAAATTCATTCCCTGGATAATATCTGCGGCATTACCAATTACGGCGCTTACCGTTCCATTATAGTTCTGGTCTGCAGTTGTTGGACTAAACCTTACATACACTGTTTGGCGGCTGTTTGCGTTTGCAGCGGGGATAACAATGGTTGAAGTAAAATTATTGCCATCCATACTTAAGCCAAATCCAGCGGGAACAGAAACGGTGATAGCATCATTTACATTATACCCTTCAACTGATATTGAGCGAGGTGCTGAATTTTGTCCGTTTGCTATGTAATCAAAAGCAATATTACCACCTCTTATATCAACACCAGGTTGGGCTGGTGTTGCAGAGTTGGTGATGCTGAAATCATCTAAAGTCCATCTGGCCGCATTTAACGCAGGCGAAGAGGTATAAACAAAAGCGATGTAAACATTTGATGCTTTGAAAGCTGCTAGATCTATTTGATCGCTGGTGGTCCACACATCAGATTCCGGTTCCGCAAAACGCCCATTAATTTCGGTCCATTGTGCCAGATTAGGATCACCTGATCCCGTATAATTTGTAGATACCATCAATTTCAATGATGGACCCGCAAAACGTACACGGGACGCGAAACTTAAGATGGGATAGTCAAATCCTGCGATATCAAAAGCAGGTGAAATCAACCAGTCTTCATTGGTTTGTGCACCACTCACAAATCCATTCATCTGCACACCATTGCCTGTTTTGCCAAAAGTAGTACAACCCCATACCTGTGCACCAGTTACACTGTATTGAGTGAAACCTCCGGGCAAATTATTGACACAGTTATTAAAATTGAAACTGGTAGGAGCTGCACCTGTGCTAAAGCTCCATGCATTAGCGGCAATGCCACCAAAAGCATTACCACCCAGATCGAGCACTGCACCTGCATCAATCGTTATATAATAAGATTTGAATGCAGCCAGTTGCGTATTAATGCTGATGGTTTCAGCAGCAATACTTATAGCAGCATCATTTATATCAAATACCTGACTACTTCCATTGGTTACATTATGGATAGTAATATTTCCTGATCCCGGAACAATTGTTTCGTTAAATGCAATGGTGATTGCATCAGGAGGTGTGATGCCAGTTGCTCCCTGGGCAGGGTTGTAATTGGTAACTACAGGAGCTGTAATATCTCCAGGAGTATATCCGCGAACTATCAGGTTATCAATACTGATTTTGGGTCTGGATCCGGTAGTGCCACCGGTTCCATTATAGTAATAAAAACGTAAGCGGGCATTTGGGTTATTGCTAAAACTTGATGGTAGCGCAATGCCTGTAACAATACCGCTTGTTGGCGTATTATTAGTAATGTTTAGTACTGCAGCAGCAGGTAACTCAGTAAAATTAACGCCATCAACACTGCCATAAACACGAAGTGAACCTTTTCTGTCGCCAGTGCTGTTATTGATAGAAGCCCAATTGAAACTTATGGTTCCGGCGTTTACACCTGTAAAATCCAGGAAGAGGTCAACTGCAACGGCTGTGGTATTATCAGATGATCCGGTAGACAACAGTACCAAATTGCCACTGCCTCTTTGTACACCACCAGAGGAACCGTTACTGAAGCTGGCGGTAGATGTGGTTGTTCTGATACCATTAGGAATTGTTCCGTTGGTATTTACAGTAACTGGACCAAAATTAATGGCTCCATTATCTGAACTAAAACCATTTGTCCAACTGGAAATATTGTCAAAATTCTGCGTATAGGCCAATAATGGCTGTTGAGCCATGATAACGGGCTGTGCCGTTGTAGCAAAACTTTGTTGTGGTCCGTAAGCAGTTCCACCATCATTGGTTGCAAATGCTTTTACATAATAGATAGTATTGGGTGCGAGGTTGTTAAGCAATACTGAGAATGCATTGTCTGAAAGGTTATTTGCATTTACAATTATGCCAGTTCCATTTGCAAAATTGGCTGTGGTACTGTATTCAAATCCGTAAGCAGTAATATTCGTACAACCACCAAAAGTTATATCACCACCAAGTGTGACGTTTGTGGAGGTAATATTAGCAGCAAGTTGTGTGTTAACTGAAGCGCTGCTATTAACACCATCGCCTGAAACTGGATAGGTTAACGATGTTCCTCCTCCTGATATGCTGAAGTCGCCATTGTAAGCTTGTACAGCTAATGGGGAAAAGCGTACGTATACGGTCGTTAAACTTAAACTGGTTCCTGTATAACTAAGGGTTAAAGTATTGGCATAAACGCCATTGCTTGTGTTTGAAACAGTAAAACCTGCAGGTGCTGTAATGGTAATAGCTGATCCATCAAGATTATCACCTTTAATTGTAAAGCTGGTATTGCTATTTATATTTACACAAGTATTACCAAAATCAAGTTGAAGTGGATTTACAAAAACTGCTGGAATTCCCGGAGCCTCGCGTGTTACCTCAATAGTATAAGTTGATGTAGTAATACCATCCTGTGCAGTAACAACAATATTTATTGTGTTTACCCCTGTATTCAATGCGATTGCAGGTGAGGGTGTATTATTGTTAACACTAATGCCGTTCACCTTAATTCCTGAAAGTGGATCGGTTGCAATTGGTGTTACAGTTAATGAATTAGTTGATGAAGGAACAGTGGTACTATACGTAAAATTTCCTGCGCTAAAAGCAGGTGTATAGTTTCCAGTGCTTAAACTAATATTTGATAAAGAAGAAATATTGGTAGCCAGTGTCGCACTTACGGACAGCGATAAGTCATCTATCCGCCAATTGCTTGTATTAGCGGAAGCTGACCCCGCTCCATTATATCCATATATACGAAATGTAACAGCTTGGGTTGCAGAAAAATTTACCCCAGTATGCGATTTTAGCGCCCAACTGCTATTGTTTGCAATAGTACCTTGTATAATATCACTGGTGTAATTATCTGCACTAGACCTTATGGTATATGCCTGAGGTCCGGTACTGGTGCTCCTTGTTCCGAATTGAATACCTGTAAGGCTAATACCATATCCTCCGGCAGGAGTAAGGGTAAATTCAAAATAAGCGGTACCATTGGCAGCAAAGTTCAAAGCCCCGATTCTTGCTGCAATGCCAGCATTACCTCCGGCTGAAAAGCCGGTATAACCGCTGGAAGCAGAAACTGTGGTGATTAAGTCGTTGGTAGTACCATTATTATTACCTCTGGAAAAATCAGATGCGATAATATTAGCTGTGGTAGCAGAAGGTGATGCCGTACTAAAATTCCAACCGATTGTTTGTGAACGGGAAATCATTCCAATCAGTAAAAGGCATAACATTCCCAGGGAACGGCCCAGGTAGAGTTTTCTCATGGATTAGGTTTGTTTTGGAAAACAAATGTAGCATTCCACCTGAAATGACATTTTTTCCCGGCAAGAAACTATTATTAATTTTCAATAAAGTGGATAACTTGTCAACCTGTCAGTTTTCACCGGTTTGGTACTTTCTTTGCTC
>CAZTCS010000116.1:0-11476 GCA_964611995.1 uncultured Sediminibacterium sp.
TGGCTTGAAGCCAAATTTCCCCGGACAGGACTGGCTTGTAGCTAGCAGCTTGCAGCTTGAAGCCTTTCTCCCCAGCCATCAATAATTATAATCCTGTTACCGTAAAACTTGTTCTTCTGTTTTTTGCCCTTCCTGCTTCGGTATTGTTATCTGCAATAGGTTTTGTATCACCATATCCTTTATAAGTTAATCTTGCAGCATCAATTTTCTGAGCAATCAGGTAATCAACAATTGCTTTTGCACGATTTGTAGAAAGCACCATGTTGTCTTTAGCATTGCCTGTATTATCTGTATGACCACTGATTTCTACTTTGAGTGTAGGGTTATCCTGCAACACCTGCACGAGTTGCATTAACTCCGCTAACCCTGTTACAGGTAATTCATAACTATTTACAGCAAATAAAATATTGTTGAAGATAAAACTGGCATTCAACTGAACAGGTGAAAGCTGGATATCTTTTTGATAGGTGCTATCTGCTGCTTTTCGGCTAAGTGCATATACTTCACTATAAAACAAATAACCTTTTCTATTTACGGTAAAAGTATAGTCTTTGCCTGTTGGTAATGTTATCAGGTAATCACCCATTTCATCTGTCTGAACCTTCATTAAAACCAGGTTGTTGTTATTTTCTGTTAACTCAACTGTGGAAGGTATTCCCTGTTTGGTTTTACTATCGGTTACTTTTCCTTTTACATATAAGGTTCTGTTCGGTCTGATATTCGGGCGAAGCTGAAAACTATATAGATCAAGGTTTCCACGGCTATCGCTTCTGTCGCTTGCATAATAGGCGGTCAAGCCATCAGCGGATACAGCTAAGCTTCCTTCGTTTTCAATCGTATTAATCGGATAACCCAGGTTTTCAGGATTACCCCATTCACCTTTTTCATTTTTCCGCAACATGAAAAGATCTGAATTACCATAGCCGGGAAGTCCATCAGATGTATAAAAAAGGGTTTGATTATCGGCATGGATAAAAGGAGCTAATTCATCGCCCGCAGAGTTTACCGCTGGCCCCATATTAATTGCTTTGCCCCATCTTCCGTTTACATCACGAACCGACATATATAAATCTCTGCCACCATATCCTCCGGGTCTGTTGCTGCTGAAATATAATATGCGTTTGTCGGGACTTAATGCCGGAGAGCTTTCCCAAAATTCTGTATTGATATTCGGTCCGAGGTTTTGTGGTTCGCTCCAACCCTGTGGGGTATTTTGTGAGAGATAAATATCGTATCCGCCAAGACCAGGGCCAGAAAGATTGCCAGCAAACAACAACCATTCCCCATCCTGCGAAACCGTGATGGCACCTTTTAATGGTTCGATATTAATATCACCATTGATCAAATCGGCTTTGCCAAAATTTTTGTTTGCTATGGTACTTTGCATGAAATCTTCACGCTGATCGCCCGTTCTTCTGGTAAATACGAGTAAGCTATCTGTTACTGTTACAGAAGGGTAGTATTCGGATCTTGGGCCATTAACACTATCGCCCAGGTTTACAGGTGCAAATTGATAATCAGTTGCAGGATGTTGTTCCGCATATTGAATGGCAAATTGGTAAGTAGCTTTTCTATATGTTGCGCTTTTTAATCCGCGTTCACTTAGGTTGGGGATCGCAAGAAAATTATTTACTGCAGCAAGTGCTTCTTCAAACCTGCCTAATCCTGCCAGGTTAATAGAGTAGGGAAGATGGTATACATTAAAATATTGCGGATCCTTTGCTTTTACTTTTTCATATAGAGTTACCGATCGCTGGTATTGTTTAAGTTCACCCATGGCACCAGCAAGTGATAAATAAGCGTCCAAAAAATTTGAATCAATGGAAATACAGGCTAATAAAACAGGCACTGCATTTTTCGTTTCACCATACTTAAGTAAATCGATTGCCGTTTCATATTGGGTAAGTGCTTTGGGGTTTACCTTTTCAGGATCGTAGCCTTGTGCAATAGTATTAGCTGAACTAAGAATAAAGAGTATACTAAAGAGAATATGCTGGTTTTTCACCCGTGAAAGTTCGGAAAAATCAGGAGAGCTACTTGTTAAAATTAAGTTTAAGGAACATTAATATACTTATGCGTTTGCAAGCTAAGTTCCCATTGGGGATGTTTTTTAATATACTCAACTATTAATGGTGTAACGATGGATGATTTATCCCATTCGGGTTGCAGATAAAGTTTACAATTGGGTTTCACCTGCGCAGCATAAGTTTCGGCCCATTCAAAATCGTGTTTATTAAAGATCACCACTTTTAGTTCATCAGCAAGTGGAACGATTTCAAGAATAGGAGCTTTGAATTTTTTTGGAGAAAGGCAAATCCAATCCCAACTACCACTAAGTGGAGAAGAGCCGGAGGTTTCAATATTGGTTTCGAATCCTGCATCATGTAGCGCTGCAGTTAATGCGTCGAGCTGGTGCATCAATGGCTCACCGCCTGTTATTACAGCGAGTCTGCCAGGGTATGTTGCCGCAGTAGCTACAATATTTTCAACAGTTAGTTGAGGGTGTTTTGAGGCATCCCAACTATCTTTCACATCACACCAAACACAACCTACATCGCATCCGCCAAGTCTAATAAAATACGCGGCACGACCCTGGTGAAATCCTTCACCCTGCAAGGTGTAGAACGCCTCCATAACGGGCAATGTAGTATGTTGTTGATTGTTGCTGATGGGTATGTTTTGTTTAGTGGGTTAGATTATGGTCCATAGTCCATAGTCCATGGTCTATGGTCTATGGTCCTTCTGCTCGTATGCCTGCATGGTGTTCTTAAGTAAACCAGCAATTGTCATTAAGCCTACACCACCGGGTACAGGAGTAATGGCGGATGCTTTTGTGGCTACTTCATCATAAGCTACGTCTCCTTTGATCCTGAAACCTCTCTTGGCGGTAGCATCTTCTACACGGGTAATACCAACATCTATAATTACTGCACCTTCTTTAACCATATCAGCTTTTACAAAACCAGGTATACCAAGTGCAGCGACAATAATATCTGCCTGAAGACAAAGTTCTTTTAGGTTTTGTGTATGGGAGTGACAAATAGTAACGGTACAATTGCCTTGTTTATGGTTGCTACTTAATAATATACTCATTGGGCGACCAACAATATTGCTTCTGCCAATTACAACTGCATGCTTTCCTTTTGTTTGAATATTGAAATGTTCGAGCATGAGTAATATTCCATAAGGTGTTGCAGGAATAAAAGTGGGAAGTCCCTGTACCAGCTTACCTACATTCACCGGATGAAATCCATCCACATCTTTAGCGGGGTTGATGGCTTCAATTACTTTTTGTTCACTGATTTGTTTGGGTAATGGCAATTGAACCAGTATACCATCAATGTTTTGGTCGTTGTTAAGTTGTTCGATGGTTTGAAGTAAGGTTGCTTCTGAACTCTGTTCTTCAAGTCTGATCAAAGTTGATTCAAACCCTGTTTCTTCACAATTTTTTACCTTGCTTGCCACATAGGTTTCACTTGCGCCGTTATTGCCGACCAGGATGGCTGCAAGATGTGGTTTTCGTTTACCAGCAGCGGCAATTGCTGCTGTTTTTATTTGGAGGGAAGCTTTTACTGCTGCGGCTGCGATTTTGCCATCTAGTACTAACATGGCGCAAAAGTATTCAAATATGGGGTACTTCCTTTTTCAAAGTGTAAAGAAAATAAACTAATTAAAAATTAAATTAATGTTTTTCAAAAATTAGCCCTGAAATGGGCTCGTTTTGCTTGTTTTTCATAGTAAACTCAAGAACTATCCAATTTTTTGACCAGTTATCCTATTAGTACTAATCAGACAATAGATTAAATATGTCAGATTTTTACATACTAAAAGGGTCTTTCTGTAAAATATTGATTTTCAATATTTTATTTATTAATGTTAAAGAAAGTAAAATTTTTTTTATTGGTTAATGAAAAACATCCCTAACTTAACGCTCAGAAATTGTTAATTTTTTTAACAATCATCCTTCATTCTAAAATTACGCACATGAGAAAAAGTCTAACACTGTTAGCTGCTGCTTTGCTGTGGACACTATCCAGCTTTGCACAAACAGTGGTGGTACAGGGTCAGGTTTCTGACGACAGAGGACCGGTACCAAATGCCACTATTCAAGAAAAAGGCACTACAAATGCCGTAAAGGCCGATGATTTCGGCAAGTTTACCTTAAGAGTTAAGCAGGGTTCAAAAGTTACTGTTTCAGCCGTTGGCCATGAAACGTATGAGTTTACCGCTTCATCTGCTTATCAGAACATTCAAATCAAAACACTGGCAGGCGAACTGGAAGAAGTATTCGTAACAAGTGCCTTCGGTGTAAAAAAATCACAGCGTACAACACCATTTAGCTCACAGGTTATCAGCGACGAAAAACTGAATGTAATTCGTCAGCCGAACCTGAACAACGCACTTGCCGGTAAAGTGGCTGGTGTTCAGTTCAGGGGACAGTCTGCTGCCAAACTGAACGACCAGGGTTTCCTGCGTATTCGTGGTGGTGGATCATTGACTGATCAGGGTGCTATATATGTTGTAGATGGTACTATTACCAACTCATTCGACATTAACCCAGATGATGTAGCAGATATCACTGTATTAAAAGGTGCGAATGCTACTGCTTTATTTGGTAGCCGTGCTGGTAACGGTGCTATCGTAATCAGCACTAAAAAAGGTTCAAGATCTAAGGGTATTGGAGTTGAAGTAAATCAGTCTGTTACTTTCGACAAAATGGCTTTTCTTCCTCAGTACCAGAATTCTTATGGTGGTGGTGATGGCGATTGGTTAACATTTAACTATGTTGCTGGTATGCCAACAGAATGGCAGGCTTTCAACGGTAAGCGTTACCGCGATTTTACGGATGATGCTTCATGGGGTCCTAAAATAGATGGATCTGAATATATTCCTTGGTATGCATTTATTCCTGGTCATGCACGTTCTGGCAAAACCGCAAGTTTTACTCCTCAGCCTAATAATGCTAAGGATTTCTGGAACACTGGTGTAACATCTAATACCAACGTAAGTTTCTCTCATAATAATGGAGCAGGAACAAGTCTTCGTGTATCTTATACCAACCAAACTATCAAGGGTACACTTGAAAACAGTAAATCTCTCAGAAACTCATTGAATACTTCATTCAGTATGGATCTTGGGCAGTATGTTACTGTTGGTGCTAATATCAACTATACCAATCAGCGTATCAGTGGTGATTTCTCTGATGGTTATGCAAACAACTCTGCAGGTAACTTCAGCCAGTGGTTCCACCGCGATCTTGATATCGACATCATGCGTGAACTTTCTGGTTTGAAAACACCGATTGGTACTTTCGCTTCATGGAACTTCCGTCGTAACCCGGGTTCATGGAGTGCTGCTGCACCAAGAAACAGTGTATATTCTGCGAACTACTGGTACAATCCATTTACATGGTTCCAGAATATCGACCTTACTCAAAGAAGAGATAGGCTTTACGGAGATGTAAACCTGACTATTAAATTCAATAAGCACTTTAAGTTTAAAGGAGCTGTTCGTAAAGATCAGTTCAGTGGTGGTGTAGAAAACATTATACCATCTATCCTGGAAACTTCAGGTAGCCAAACAGGTACTTTGGCAAGCTACGCAACAAGTACAACTGTTAATGGAGAGTGGAACTTTGAAGGTGTTGCAACCTACACACAAAAATTCGGCGACTTAGATGTTACTGCAAATGTGGGTGCTAATAAGTTGAATATCCGTAATAGAAATGTCGCTGCAAATACCAATACAGGTCTAAACGTACCTGATTTGTATGCTATCAGCAACTCAAAAAATGTACCTACTATTACTAATGGTAGATCAGACCAACAAGCTAACTCACTCTTCACATTTGGAGATATTGAGTATAAAAAATACCTCAGTTTAACATGGGCATTCCGTAACGACTGGTTCTCTACGCTGCCTAAAGGAAATAACTCATTGTTATCTCCATCTGTAGGTGCTTCATTTGTATTCAGCGAGTTCACTAAGAAAATTTCTTGGTTAAGCTTTGGTAAAGTATATGGTTCATGGGGTAAAAAACCTAAAACCCTTAATCCATATGCACTTAACCTGAACTACTCAGTAAATGCGCTGTTATGGGGAAGCAACTTCCTGATGTCTACACCAAATGGTACACCAGATGCAAACCTGCAAGGTGCATTAACAACTACCTGGGAAGCTGGTGTGGACTTGCGTTTTGCTAAAAACAAAGTTCGTTTGAACGTAGTTTACTATAATGAAGTGAATAACAAAGAACCTCTTGCGGTAACTGTAAGTGGTGTAAGTGGTTTCACCTCACAAACCATCAATGCAGCTTCTGTAAGCCGTTCTGGTCTTGAAGTTGAATTAGGTGTAAGTGTAATGAAGAAAAGAAACTTCAGTTGGGAACTTAATAAAACATTTGCTTACCTGTTAGACAACAAAGTAAATGCACTTGCTCCTGGTTTAACCAGCTACACGCTTGCTGGTGGTTCATTCGGTACTCGTTTTGCCCGTGCTTTCCACTTTGTGGGTCAGCAGTGGGGTATGTTAAGAGGTGGTGGTATCAAGCGTAACGCTGATGGCCAGCCATTGATTACAACCAATGGTTTCAGCGGAGGTTTAGGATGGTATCAGGCTGAAACCAACAAAGATTGGGGTTCAGTTGTGCCAAAACTTACTGGTGGTTTACAGAACTTTATCTCTTATAAAAACTGGAATGTTGGTATGACCTTTGATTACCAGGTTGGTGGTAAATTCTTCTCACTTTCTGAAATGTGGGGTAATTTCTCTGGTCTGATGGCTCCAACTGCTGCTATTAACGACAAAGGAAACAATGTTCGTGAAGATGTTGCTGCAGGTGGTGGTGTTCGTGTAAGAGGTGTTGACGCTGCAGATGGTAAAACTCCTGTAGATGTTTACATCAGCGCGTACGATTATTACCATCAGTTCTACTATCAGCAAATTGCTGAACCATTTGTACACAGTTTATCTTTTGTTAAACTCCGTGAATTAAGCGTAGGTTATGCTATACCAACTCAAAAACTGGGTAAAGTAGGAAAGGTATTCCAGGGTGCATCTTTATCAGTTATTGCGCGTAACCTGTTCTTTATTTACCGCGACAGCAAAAACTTCGACCCATCTGAAATCAGTGGCGTTCAAGGTGAAGACGGTAACTTACCAGGTGCTCGTTCAATCGGATTTAACTTAAAACTTAATTTCTAAAACCCTATAATATCATGTATATGAAACAAGTGAATTTAAAAAGAGCCGCGATGGCATTAGGGGTTTTTGCTACCTTATTAACGGGTTGTAGTAAAGGAATTGATGACTTCGGTAATATCAATGCCAATCCTAATGCTACTACTGTACCTATTACATCTGCATTGCTTACCAACGTATTGGCAGGCGCTGGTGGATATATTTGGGGAAATGGTATCAATACCCAGGCAGGTTTGTACTGTCAGTACATGTCTGAAACTCAGTACACCGATGCTTCAAGGTATGCAACACCTGTAATTAACTGGGACGGTACTTATTCTGGTGATCTGTATGATCTTCAGAATATCATCAATGTAAATACCAATCCTGATACAAAAGCTGCAGCTGCACAATTTGGTTCTAACAATAATCAAATTGCTATTGCACGTATCCTGAAAGCTTTCCATTATTGGATGCTGACAGATGCTTATGGCGACATTCCATATTTTGATGCATTGAAAGGAAACGGAACGATTGCTTATGATAAGCAAGAGCTTATATATCCTGATCTGATCAAAGAATTGAAAGAATCAGTTGCCCAGTTCGATGGTGGACTTACCGTTCAAGGTGATGTTCTCTATAGTGGAAATACAACCAAATGGAAAAAGTTTGCCAACTCACTCATTGCGTCTATCGCACTGCGTATGTCTAAGGCAAACCCAACATTGGGTAAAGCAGAATTTGCTGCTGCAATTGCTGCGGGTGTAATTGATAATAATGCGGATAATGCCGCACTGGTTTATCCTGGTGGCAACTACCGTAACCCTATCTACAACTATTATGTAGTTACACAGCGTTTCGACTTTGCAGTAAGCCAAACTGTTACAGACCAACTTACCGCTAAGAACGATCCTCGTATCAATGTGTATACCAGCAATGCTAAAGGTTTCCCTTATGGTTTAACACGTGCTGATGCCTTGGCATGGCAGACTACCAATCCAACATTTGGGTTCCTTTACAGCTTTACTACTACTCCTCAAACCATGCCTATGTATCTGATGACTGCCGGACAGGTTTACCTGGCTCGTGCTGAAGCAGCTCGTTTAGGTTGGACTACAGAATTGGCAGCTACCAACTATGCGGCTGGTATTACTGCTGAAATGAATCGTTGGGGTATTACTAATACCACTACTATTGCAACTTATCTGGCTCAGGCTAATATTGCCTTAACAGGCACCGGTACTGATGCACAGAAAATTGCAGAGCAAAGATGGTTAGCATATTATCCTGATGGTAATCAGGGTTGGGCTGAATATCGCAGAACAGGTTTCCCTGCAATGGCTCCTGTTCCGGGTTCTTCAAATGCGGTTCCAAGACGTATTCCTTACGGTACAAACGAACCATTATACAATCCAACCAACTATGCTTCTGCGGCAGCGAATTACAATTCTAATTCAATGAATGCAAAAGTTTGGTGGGATAAATAGTGCGATAAATTTGGAATTGTTGTAAATTCCAATTGAATAACTAGTCACTCGTTTTCAGTTTTTATAGTTTATCATGCACATGAGAACGGCCGGTAGCAATACCGGCCTTCTCTTTTTTGGGCTGCAAGCTTCAAGCCGCAAGCTGCAAGCCTTGATTGATGCTTGTTTTAGGCTTTCTGCTATTAATGGAATAAATGAAGGGGGGATAATTTAAAATGAGCTGGTTAAATAAATATTGGGTTGCTGTTATTGCACTACCTGTTCTATCATACGCACTTTTATAGCTCGCGGTCAAATTTCTCCGGACAACAATGGCTAGCAGCTCGTGGCTAGAAGCTGTTTTCACCGATAGCACTGGTTGGTAGCTAATAACTCACATCGCTACAACTTATTCAGCAGTAATTATTTTACCTACTTTTGTGCTTCATAAAGAATGATATGGAACAACAACCTAATAATCAACTGAATATTGAAATCAGTGAAGAAATGGCCGAAGGTGAATATGCCAATCTGGCGATTATTACCCATAGTAATGCCGAATTCGTCATCGATTTTGTGAACGTAATGCCCGGAACTCCCAAAAGCCGTGTAAAATCCAGGATCATCTTTACGCCTATGCACGCCAAGCGTTTCATGAAGGCACTGGAAGAAAATATCGAAAGATTTGAAGCAGCAAATGGAACAATACAGGACCTTGAACATATCGAAATACCAATGAATTTCGGTGGACCTACAGCACAGGCATAATGCATTAATCAATACTGGTTGAGGAAATTTGGCTGCAAGCTGCAAGTCGCAGGCTACAAGTTTCGCGTATGATGGAACACGGATATTCATGATTTTCAAGATCTATCATGATAAATCATGAAAATCATGAAAATCTGTGTTCTATTAATAGCGGAAAGTGCATTAGCGAATCAACTATTCCATTAATTGAAGGAAGCCTAAAACAAGCACCAATCAAGCCTTGCAGCTTGCGGCTTGTAGCTTGAAGCCAAATCCCCCCGAATCATCACAAAAGCCCCTCATCAGCAAAACTGTAATACCCATCCGTACTTACAATAATGTGATCGAGTAGTTTGATGTCAAAAAATGATGCGGCATCTTTTATTTTCGCTGTTATCTGCTCATCTGCTTTACTGGGTTGTAAATTCCCACTTGGATGGTTGTGGCATAATAAGATCGATGTAGCGTCGTTTAAAACTGCCTTTTTCAGAATTAAGCGGATATCCACTACCGTAGCGGTAATTCCTCCCTCACTAATCGTATCAATGGAAATAATCCTGTTTCCGTGATTCAGGTAAAGTACCAGAAATACTTCATGGGCTTTATGTGCAATTTTTGCCCGTAAAAACTCAGCTACATCCTTGCTGCTTTTTACCACTTCTTTTTTAACAATAAGCTGGTGTCTCCTTAAGCCTAATTCCAGCGCAGCAGCAATGCTAATGGCTTTTGCAGCACCCAGACCTTTAATACCGAGTTTACATATAGATTGAACCGAAAGGTTTCCCATACTATGCAGGTCGTTCTTGCAAAGTTGTAACAGTTCCTTGGCCAGCGAAAGAGCAGATTTGCCAGGAATGCCATGGTTGATAAGAATGGCCAATAACTCTGAATCACTGAGGTTTTCTGCCCCTTTCAGGAGCAATTTTTGCCTTGGCTGGTCGTCGGAGGCCCATTGTTTAATGGTATTTTTTTGCATGGTAAAAAAAATGAAATTTTCAAATTATTATTTCTTCACTGAATATCTATCTTCGCCGCATATTCCCTCGATTATGAATCCATCTGTCAAGATTTTCTCCGGCACAGGCTCACAGAAGCTCGCCGAAAAAATCGCCCAACAATTTGGTGCACCTATCGGTAAAATCAATATCCAGAAATTCAGCGACGGCGAGTTCCAGCCTATTTTCCTGGAAAGTATCCGTGGCGATTATGTTTTCCTGGTTCAAAGTACCTATGCACCAACCGATAACCTGATGGAGTTACTGTTGATGATCGATGCAGCTAAAAGAGCCAGCGCATATAAAATCATCGCAGTTATTCCATATTATGGCTTCGCCAGACAGGATCGGAAAGACAAACCAAGGGTTGCAATCGGGTCCAAACTTATAGCAACTCTGTTGGAAGCAGCCGGAGCGGACAGGGTGATAACGATGGACTTACACGCAGCACAGATTCAGGCCTTCTTTGATGTGCCTGTGGACCATCTCGACAGCTCTGCAATTTTCATCCCCTACATAGAACAATTAAAATTACAAAACCTCACATTTGCTGCCCCTGATGTTGGAAGTACCAATCGTGTAAGAGAAATAGCCAGCTATTTTAATGCAGAAATGGTTATTTGCGACAAACACCGCAAACGTGCCAATGAAATAGCCAGCATGGTGGTTATTGGAGAAGTAACAGGAAGAGATATCGTTTTGGTTGATGATATCTGTGATACAGGTGGCACCCTCGCTAAAGCAGCAGGTTTATTAAAAGAAAAAGGCGCAAGAAGTGTACGTGCCCTGATTACCCACCCTGTATTGAGCGGTAAAGCTTACGAGAATATCGAAAACAGTGTGCTGGAAGAATTGGTGGTATGTGATACCATTCCGTTAAAACACGATTCGCCTAAAATAAAAGTGATTTCTGTAGCCGACCTCTTCGCCATAGCAATCAGAAATGCCTACGAAAATAAAAGTATAACCAGCCTCTTTATACATTCACAATTGAAGGGAAGAGGGTAATGGCTTAGCTTCAAGCCTCAAGCTTCAAGCCATTGTTGTCCGGGGAAATTTGGCCGCGAGCTATAGTTGCGCGTATGATGG
>CAZTCS010000117.1:0-11458 GCA_964611995.1 uncultured Sediminibacterium sp.
TCTTATGTATTTTCTAGCAGCTAGCTATCCCATATTATGAAACACCTTATTCACGTCTTCATCCTGCTCCAGTCTTTCGATAAGTTTACTTACATCTTCCGCTTGTTCATCGGAAACAGGAACCGTTGTGGTAGGTATCCATTCCAACTCTGCGCTGATGGGGGTTAGGTTTTTGTCTTCAAGCGCTTTTTGCAGGTTACCGAAATCTACAAATGCGCATCTTAGAACGATGATTGGGTTGCCATTGTCATCGTTACTTTCACCAAGCTCTTCTAAACCAAAATCAATCAGCTCAAGTTCCAGGTCATCAATATTTATTCCTTCGGGTTTTAATTTAAACACCCCCATTTTCTTGAACTGAAAGCTCACGCTGCCACTGGTGCCCATTGCACCATTGCCTTTATTGAAATGGCTTTTTACATTGGCTACTGTTCTAACGTGGTTGTCTGTAGCTGTTTCAACCAGGAGAGCCACGCCATGCGGGCCATATCCTTCGTATAAAATTTCTTCGTAGTTGGAAGTGTCTTTACCCTGCGCACGTTTGATAGCGGCTTCTACACGGTCTTTAGGCATACCCACACTTCTCGCATTCTGGAAACAACGACGTAGTGCCGGATTCGTTGCAGGGTCGGGACCACCAGCTTTCACTGCAATTACAATCTCTTTACCAACACGGGTAAACTGTTTGGCCATCCTGTCCCAGCGGGCAAACATGGTAGCTTTACGAACTTCAAAAATCCTTCCCATAATTAATGTTTAAATGATCGGGCTGCAAAAATAAGCCTATTGGTCATAAAAAAACCCGCTACTTGAGCGGGTTTTGAAATAGGGTACTTCGTATTATGGTTGTTTACGGAGTTTACTGTTGTTTTTGCTGTACAGGAAGTACACAACCAGACCAATAGCCATCCATGCGAAAGCTACTTTAAGGGTTTGTGCATCCAGGGCAACAATCATACCCAAACATACAACCGCACCAAGGATTGGTACGATAGGTACAAGTGGGGTTTTGAAAGGCCTTTCAATATCTGGCGATTTAATACGCAGAATCCATACGCCAATGCTTACCAGTACAAATGCAAACAGGGTACCGAAGCTTGTTAAGTCGCCCGCCACATGTCCGGGAACAAAGGCAGCAAACAGACCTACAAATACAAATAGAATCCAGTTTGCTTTATAAGGAGTTTTGAATTTAGGATGCAGTTCACCAAAAGCTCTTGGGATCAATCCATCATTACTCATGGTATAGAAAATACGGCTTTGTCCCATCAACATCACCAGGATTACTGAAGAGAAGCCCGCAAGTATAGCTACCGTTACGGCTGTAGACAGCCATGCATATTTAGTCATGTAGGTAGATATCGCATAAGCTACAGAAGCTTCACGTCCTTTTTCCGGATCAACAAATTCCTGCCAGTTAGCAACACCGGTTAAAACGTGACCAAAGAGGATGTACAGGATTGTACAAACAACCAATGATCCAAGGATACCGATAGGCATATCGCGCTTAGGGTTCTTGGCTTCTTGTGCAGCAGTACTTACTGCATCAAAACCAATAAAGGCAAAGAATACAATAGCTGCACCGCCAAGTACACCACCCCATCCATGTTTAAATGTGCCTGAGTAGTCTGCAATAACTTTACCAGCGCTATCGGTAACAGCTGCAGTTCCTTCAGGAATCATGTATGGTGTATGGTTTTCAGGACGGATATACTGCCATCCCAGCACTATAAAGAGGATTACGATAGCCACTTTAATAAATACAATAACTGCATTTACCATCGCAGATTCCTGTGTTCCTTTGATTAATAACATGGTGAGTAATAAAAGAATTACTAATGCAGGAGCATTGATAATACCTTTATGTAATACCCCAGCTGAGTCAGTAAAACTCTCGAAGGGGCTGTGCGACCATTCATAAGGTATGCCTCCGTCCAAAAGTTTATTGAGGTACTCACTCCAGGCAATAGATACCGTTGCAGCACCCAGGGCATATTCCATAATAAGTGCCCAACCGATGATCCAGGCAACCAGTTCACCCATGGTTACATAGCTGTAAGCATAGGCACTACCCGCAATAGGAATCATTGCAGCGAATTCTGCATAGCATAAACCTGCAAAAGCACAACCAATAGCGGCAACAATAAATGAAATGGTTACAGCTGGTCCGGCAGCTTGCCCGGCAGCAGCGGCTGTTCTCACAAACAATCCCGCACCGATAATGGCGCCAATACCAAGGGCTATCAGGTTACCGGCACCGAGGGTACGTTTTAATCCCTTATCGCCCTGATCTGCTTGTGCCAGTAATTGGCCCAAAGGTTTCTTTACAAATAAACTCATAATACAGTTTGGTTAAGTTTCTGAATAGAAAAGTTTTGGCAAAATAGGTATTTATTGCTTTCAGCCCCCAAAACTTTTAAGAATCGGTGATTTACCACTCTATATAGGCCATTTCACCAGAAATACTATATTGCGGCACTAATAGAGCCCCAATGAAACAATCGAACAAGCTCACCTTGTATATTGTGATTGCGATGATTGCTGGTGTTATCCTTGGCTATTTTGTACACGAAAATGCCGAAGCCGCAACCATACAGTCTTTTTCCACCAACCTCAAACTGTTAACGACCATATTTTTACGCCTGGTGCAGATGATTATTGCCCCATTGGTATTTTCTACCCTGGTGGTAGGTATTGCTAAATTGGGCGACCTCAAAACAGTTGGTCGAGTGGGGGGTAAAGCGCTACTCTGGTTTGTATCTGCATCATTGGTGAGTCTTTTACTGGGTATGTTGCTGGTGAACCTCTTTCAGCCTGGACAAGGCATTGATCTTCAAAATGCTGATGTTACCGGTGCAAAAGACCTGGTTGGTAAAACGCAGGAATTCAGCATACAGAAATTTGTGGAACACGTTTTCCCTAAGAGTGTTATTGAAGCCATGGCCACCAATGAGATTTTACAATTGGTGGTGTTCAGTATATTTTTCGGAGTGGCTACCGCCGCTTTGGGTGAAAAAGCCAAAATTGTGGTTAAAGGACTGGATGCCGTTGCGCATGTAATCCTTAAAATGGTTGGATATGTAATGAACTTTGCACCGATCGGTGTATTTGGTGCGATTGCTGCAGTAATTGCAGCCAAAGGATTAGATGTATTTGTCTTTTATGGTAAGTACCTGCTTTACTTCCTAATGGGTATTGCGGCCCTCTGGGCAATTTTGTTGACAGTAGGTTTTATCATCCTGGGTAAACGATTGCCTGAATTATTGAAAAGAATATTCCCGCCACTGATTATTGCATTTAGTACAACCAGCAGTGAAGCAGTTTTTCCAAAACTTACAGAAGAATTGGAAAGGTTCGGTTGTAAAGACAAAATCGTTTCTTTTATCCTGCCACTTGGTTATTCGTTTAACCTGGATGGTAGTATGATGTATATGACTTTTGCCAGTATCGCTATTGCTCAGGCTTATGGCATTCAACTTGATCTTGGTACTCAATTAACCATGCTTATTGTACTGATGCTTACCAGCAAAGGAATTGCAGGTGTACCAAGGGCTTCATTGGTTGTAGTTACCGCAACCTGCGCAATGTTTAATATTCCACCTGAAGGTATTGCACTAATATTGCCTATCGACCATTTCTGTGATATGTTTAGAACAGCCACAAATGTGGTAGGAAATGCACTTGCTACAAGTGTGGTGAGTAAGTGGGAGGGTGCATTGGATGAACCTGTTGAAATTTAATTGACCATTAAGCATTGTTTGCATGTTACAATTATTATTATCCGACTTTCACTGGAGCCAGTTATTGCAACCTCAATTTTATATTGAACATGGTGGCCTTTGGTTAATACTGTTTGTTGTGTTTGCAGAAACAGGACTGTTTGTAGGCTTCTTTTTACCGGGTGATAGTTTGCTTTTTGTAGCAGGTATATACAGTTCTAACCTTGCCAAAGAATTTATTCCTACTGGAAATGAATACCTCGATTTGTTTTCCTTAATGCTGCTTATATCTGCCGCAGGTATTGCAGGAAATACCGTTGGTTACTGGTTCGGTAAAAGAGTTGGGCCAGCTATGTATAGCTGGAAAGAAAATATGCTCTTTAAACGAAAATACCTCGAACAGGCTCATGCATTTTATGAAAAACATGGCGGCGGTGCTATCATCGTAGCTCGTTTCATTCCCATTATAAGAACATTCGCGCCTATTGTTGCAGGTATTGTTTCAATGGAGAAAAAGAGATTCGTATTCTTTAATATTATTGGTTGTGTGGCATGGGTTTTCAGTATGTTATTTGCAGGGCACTTTCTCCAGAAATGGATACTGAATGAATTTGGGTTTGATCTGAAAGATCATTTAGAAGTTATAGTAATTGGTATAGTACTGGTAACAACAGCACCAGTGATTATTAAACTTTTCTCCGGGAAAAAGAAAAATAATAACCAAGCTTAAAATACTTTCGGAATACCGGTCTTCCGGTTCTGCCGATTAACTTTCCAAACTTGCTGCTATGACCGAAAAAAAATACGGTATTTTCTCCTTGCCAGTTATTGTTGCCGCATTAGGATATTTCGTTGATATCTACGATCTCTTACTCTTTACCATCGTTAAGAAAACCAGCATGCTTGGTGTAGGCGCCACAGATGCTACCATGCTGGTTGATAGTACCCGTGTAATTAACTGGCAAATGACTGGGTTATTATTAGGAGGCATTTTATGGGGAGTGCTTGCTGATAAAAAAGGAAGATTGAGTGTATTATTTGGTTCGATCATATTATACTCACTCGCGAATTTCGCTACAGGATTTGTTCAAACCGTAAACCAATATGCCACCTGTCGATTTATAGGAGGGTTAGGTCTTGCAGGAGAACTCGGTGCCGGAATTACACTCGTGAGTGAATTATTACCAAAGAATAAACGGGGAATTGGTACATCATTGGTTGCCGGCATAGGACTGAGTGGAGCCGTAGCAGCTTATTTTACCTACCAGCTTACCGACGATTGGCGTCTCTGTTACAAAATTGGGGGAGCATTAGGGATAGCATTATTGTTGTTGCGCGTAAGTGTCGCTGAATCAGGAATGTTCAAGGAAGCAAAAGAACAAAATGTAAAACGCGGTAATTTCTGGATGTTGATCAACAATGGCAAGCGATTGAAAAAATATGTATTTGCTATTTTAATTGGTCTGCCTACCTGGTATGTAATCGGTATCCTGGTAAACCAAAGTGATCGTTTTGGAAAGTCAATGTTCGGAAGCACTACTATCGATTCAGGTCGGTCTATCATGTTTGCCTACGCCGCCATTGCGATAGGTGATATGCTTGTGGGTTTAGTGAGCCAGTATTTCAAAAGTAGAAAGAAAGCCTTGTTGCTTTATTACCTATTGACTATCGTTGGACTTATCCTTTTCTTTAGCGGATATAATAATTCTGATACTTCGATGTATGCTATCTGTACACTACTCGGATTCAGTACCGGTTTCTGGGCCATTTTTGTAACGATGGGCGCAGAACAATTTGGCACAAACCTGAGAGGTACAGCAGCAACAACAATACCCAATATGGTCAGAGGAGCATTGCCACTAATCAATATGCTTTTCCTTGATCTATTCCAGAAATCATGGGGCTGGAACTTAATCAATAGCGGAATTATAACTGGACTCCTTGTAATGGGTGTTACCTTAATTGCCTTTTATTTCACAGAAGAAACTTTTCATAAGGATTTGAATTATGTGGAGGAGTAGGGAGGAGAGACCGGAAGTCCGGGGTCCGGAAGTCGGAGGTCAGGAAAAAAATAGTTACACCCGCACTTACTTTTTAGCCGTATTTCTTTTCTTGTGGTCTTAACCAAGGCGTTCACAGCGTAACAGGGAGGCTTTGCTTTGAAAACATCTTTTCATCTTCCGGACTCCCGGACACCCGACTTTCGGACTTTCCAACTAATATTGCATTCATGAAATTTCTCGTGATTCGCTTTTCTTCCATTGGGGATATTGTGCTAACCACACCTGCTATACGATGCCTCAAACAGCAAGTGGAAAATGCTGAAGTACATTTTCTTACCAAGCAATCCATGAAAGCAGTAACAGAAGGGAATCCATATATCGATCAGTTTCATTATTTCAACGGCAATCTGGATACAATAATCAAAACATTAAAGACTGAAAATTTTGATTATATCATTGATTTGCATAAAAATTTCCGAACCTGGCGTATTGCTAAGGCATTAAAGGTTCCGGTTTTATCTTATAACAAGGAAGTTATTGAAAAGATATTGCTCACAAGATTGCACATTAATAAAATGGCGAGCAGACATATCGTTGAAAGATGCATTGATACACTCGCTCCATTAGGTGTGCAGAATGATGGAAAGGGGATGGATTATTTTATACCAGCAAATGTTCGTGTAAAAGCAGAAGATCTGCCACTTTCGCACAGCGCAGGATTTGTGGCGATTGTAATCGGGGCATCTTATTATACCAAGAAATTACCTGTTTATAAACTCCGCGAACTTTGTCATAAAATTCAATTCCCCATTGTACTGGTGGGAGGGAAGGAGGATAAAATAGAAGGCGAAAAAATTGCAGAAACTGACCCAGTAAAAATCTATAATGCCTGTGGTAAATTTAGTCTACATGAATCAGCAGATATTATTCGCCAATCTAAATTGGTGATCTCACACGATACAGGTATGCAATACATTGCCTGTGCATTAAACAAGCCCGTTCTAGCCATCTGGGGTGGCACTTCACCTGCATTGGATGTTGAGCCTTATTATGGGACAGAACAGTTACTGCAGCAAGCGCGTATTTATAATTGCAGGTTGGTGTGTCTCATCCTGGTTTTAATATTTTTAAATAATCTGGTTATAACACATTTGTATAAAAAGGGAAGGCTCCGATCATTCGGAGCCTTCCCTTTTTATCATTTTATATAAAACCCAGAGGAGCTTACTGATCTAAGATCAGTAACTGCGACGAAGGGTTATCCTTTAATCCTCTTCGCTTCTGTTTCCAGACCTGTCTGACGCTGACGAGCCGCTTTTACCTGGCTGTTACCAAAGCGCCATGAGAAGGCTAAACGAACGGTACGACTTTCATTCTTTCCGCTACCATTGATATATAGTCCACCAAAATTGCTGGTGGCTGTCCAGGGGTTGGTGAAGAAGATATCTGTTACGCTCAACTTAACAGTACCTTGTTTTTTCAATACCTGCTTTTGGAAGCCAATATCTAAACCACCTAATGAACGTGTTTTCCAGGTAGCACCCCATACACTTGGTCCACTGAACCATCCACTCATTTCTGCTGTATATCCGTTACCGAGTGTAAATGAATGTTGCATATAGGCACCAAACATTGGGATATCCGTTTTTACTTCATTGTCCCCAATCTTTCCTTTAAACATCTGGTAGTTGTACCAAACATTGGCATAACCATTCCACCATTTAGCAATCGGTAATGGAGAACCGATGCTGAAACTCAGGATACGTTGTGTTGCCAGGTTTTTCTGTTGAACGAAAGTGGCATTATTGGTAGTATCTGTTGTTTGAGTTGCAAAATCTTTCACATGACTGTAACCAATTGTAGTATTCAGCATGTATTTGAAAGTATGCGATAACTCAATGGTATTGGTATACTGTGGACGTAAAAAGGCGTTTCCTTTTTCGTACGTTAATTCATCCAATTTGTTTTCAAACGGATTCAGGTCCTGGTAAGTTGGACGATCAATCCTTCTGCTGAAAGTTAGGTTAAGTGTATGCTTTTGATTCACCATCCATGTCAGTGCAGCACTTGGGAAGAAATCCAAGTAATTACGTTTAACGGTATTATCAGCCTGAACTGCACCATCCGCTCTTGTTAATACACCTTCGCTGTTTGTTTGCTCCATACGTAAACCTGTTTGCAGGCTCCATTTAGCATTTAACTGACGCTGGTAGTTTACATAAGCTGCATTCACATTTTCTTTATAAGTAAAGCTGTTACTTCTGCTTAATATTTTAACTGGTACACCATTGATATCATTAAAGAAATCGAAAGTGTTGGTGGTTTTGACATAAGAAGATTTTGCACCAAACCCTAGTTTACCTTTCCATTTTGGTTGATCAACATCGATTTTCGCAGTATAGATATCAATATCCGTAGGTGTATAGTTACGGTTTACAACCTGCGATAACATGTTGCCATTATTGTCCAGGTAATTATTTGGCTGAAAACTTCTTCCCGTTCCGCGGAATAAACCATAGTCGGCATCGAAGTTAATTTCCTTACCAGTAGTATCAGTATAACGATAGTTGATATTACTATTCATGTTTGTTCTACTGCCTGGAATTGTATTCAGTGCCACTAATTTTTTGATGTACTGGTTAGTAGGCTTATAAGTTATATTCGTATTACTTTCACTTGACCAGTCTGTATTAGCAAAGTTGCTGGTAACAAGAAAGCCTAAGGTACTTCTGCTGTTTAGGAATAGGTCGGCACCGACTTTGGCATTCAGGCTTTTGTTATCGCTCCAGTTTACACTTTTTTGATCGTAGATGGTATCACGTTGTACACGATATAGATCAAGTGTGTTTTCCTGTCTGCCGAGGTATCCGCCGATATTGCTAAACAGGTTTACTTTTTTATCGCGGTAGTTCAGACTCACTGAGCCATTACCTTTTGGTGTAACACCCTGAATAAATCCAAGGTTCATAGAACCATTGGTACCGAATTTTTTATTCTTCTTTAAACGGATATTGATGATACCTGCATTACCACTCGCATCATAACGTGCACTTGGGTTGCTGATCATTTCAATCGCTTCTACATCATTGCTGTTGATACTTTTCAGGTAAGCTGCCAGATCCTGGCTACCCAATTGGGTCATTTTACCATCAACATAAATTCGAACACCAGTTTTTCCTTTCATACTGATATTCTCATTGTTGTCTACCTGTATGCCCGGACTTTTCTGTAATAATTCAAGTGCGTTACTACCTGTAGCGTTGATACTGTTTTCAACATTGAAAACCGTTTTATCGGCTTTAATTTCAATCATCGGCTTACGTGATGTAACAGTCACATCCTGAAGTTTATTTGCAGCAGGTTCTAAGCTGATTGTTCCAGCGTCAAAACCTTGTCCACTTTTTACTTCAAAAGGATTTGAATAGGCTTTCTCATATCCAATCATGGTATAGTTCAGGAGGTATTTTCCTGCCTGAGCCACCACTAATTCAAAAGCTCCATTAACATCGGTTACATCAGCTTTTACAAGGCTGCTGTCAGTTGCTTTTAATAATGATACTGTTACCGACTGAATTGCTTTGCCGGTATTGTCTGTAATTTTTCCTTTAATGCTCTGGCTGTTCTGTGCATTTGCAACATTAAAAATGCTGGTCAGTCCCATAATAGCCAATACTAAAATCCGTCTCATGTTGTTTTGTTTTAGGTCTCAAATCAGACGCAAAGCACTCAATAATGTTACAGTGGATCTGTGTATTTAGGGATGAATAGTGACAATTGCATGACGAACGGCAGCCTGCATTTATAAAAAAAGCCCTGTCGGTTTTTTACCAACAGGGCTTGCTGTATGAGCGGTTCTAAAATGAGATGAACAGCGAAATATTATAAAGTCTTCAATACATCGTTCATGCTTCTTACGGCATCAGCGCTCTTATTGAATAGTGCTTGTTCTTCAGCATTTAATTTGAAATCAAGTATTTTTTCCCAGCCATTTTTACCAATAACAACTGGTACGCCAAGACAAATATCATTTTGACCATATTCACCTTCGAGGCTTACGCAGCAGGTAAACAGTTTTTTCTCATCGCGTAGAATACTTTCAACCAGTGCGGCACCAGCTGCACCAGGAGCATACCATGCGGATGTACCGATAAGTTTGGTTAAAGTTGCGCCACCAACCATTGTGTCAGCAACAATTTGTTTTTGTTGATCTTCTGTCAGGAAATCAGTTACCGGAGCACTGTTCCAGGTTGCATAGCGAATCAGAGGAATCATGGTTGTATCGCCATGTCCACCAACTACTACCGCATTTAAGTCTGCAGGACTGCAACCCAGGTGCTGGCTCAGTTGGTATTTGAAACGGGCGCTGTCTAGTGTACCACCCATACCGATGATTCTGTTTTTGGGTAATCCGGTTGACTGAAGAGCCAGGTAAGTCATGGTATCCATTGGGTTGCTGATCACAATGATGATCGCATCCGGAGAATATTTCAGGATATTTTCGCAAACACCTTTTACAATACCTGCATTGGTGCCAATCAGTTCTTCGCGGGTCATACCAGGTTTACGAGGCAAACCTGAAGTAATTACCACTACATCTGAACCGGCTGTTTTTGAATAATCATTGGTACTACCGGTGATGCGTGTGTCGAAACCTAGTAATGCAGCAGTTTGCATCATATCCTGGGCTTTACCTTCAGCAAAACCTTCTTTAATATCTAATAATACCAGTTCTTCTGCCAGTGCGGCGCGGGCAATATTGTCGGCACAGGTAGCTCCAACGGCTCCGGCACCTACTACAGTTACTTTCATAGTACAATGATTATTTAGAATTGAGGAATTTTTTCGCTGCAAAGGTAAGGGTTGCACATGGTTTAGCAGAGGAAGTTTCTGGATTTAACCCAGAACTGTCCGGGTAAATTTGGCTGCTAGCTACTAGCCTCTAGCTGCTAGCCTTGATTGGCGGTCACTTTAGGATTTCTGCTATTATTGGTAAAAAGATGTGGGCCAGCGAATTGCATAATTTTAATTACCTGGTTACTGAAGTATTAGATTACTAATACGGATAATCCGTGTTCTATAAATAACAGGTAGTGCAATAACAGCAATCTAATATTTATTTAACCAGCTCATTTTAAATTATATTCTCCTTCATTTATTCCGTTAATAGGAGAAAGCCTAAAACAAGCACCAATCAAGACTTGCAGCTAGAGGCTAGTAGCTTGAAGCCAATTTTCCCCGAACAGCACTGGATTTGACCGATAAATAACAGACCTTTTAACCAACCTGAAAATATATATCCAATCAGGCTTACTGCTGCTTATACGAGGCCAGGAGTTTATTCAATTCCGGCATCTCAACACCTCCTTCAAAAGCCTTTACATAATTCCCTTTTTTATCATACACGGCTACATAGGGAGTGTATTTTACCTGGAAAAAGGAGGGGATTCCATAAGTAGGGTCGCGGCCCACTTTTAGGTTTTTATGGTTGAAGAAACCATAAGTTTCAGCAAATCCTTTAATATCAGCCATTTCCCGGTAGCTTGCCCAGAGGATGAAGGTGTTTTTCAGGCTATCCATATTGTTCATCATTTCTTTAGCCTCGTACTGACAGTGTCCGCAGTCTGGACTAAAATAAACGATGATGGTAAAATCTGCCTTGGGCAATTGCTCATGGGTAAACCAGGTGCTATCTGTTTGTAATAAATTGAATTCAGGTAATTTCTTTGTTTTCATGAA
>CAZTCS010000118.1:0-11434 GCA_964611995.1 uncultured Sediminibacterium sp.
CCTTTAAAAATGAACTCAGGGCAGGCAACAGGCTTTCTGTTGAAAACGCAGAAAGCGCACTCGCTTTACCCGCTTCAAGGATATTGCCCGTTGCCAGTTTCGCTATTTCAGATAAGGCAATCGTTTTATCTTTTCCTCCCTTATTCTTCCTTTCATACCAGCTCTCTATTGAAAAAGAAATTTTATCGCCATTGGTTACTTTTAGCAGTATGGCTGGGCCTGTCTTTTTCTCCCCTCCTTTTAATTTACTCGCATACAGGTCTTTTGCTTTTCTGCTGGGGTGCGAGGATGGTTTTTGGGCGCGGGTTTCTTTTACATTATAAAAATACTTTGTTTCCTGCTCCTCGTTTTCAGGCTCACTTGTAACCATGCTATATACCGTGGCTGGCTGCTCTTCTGACAATGTTACCCGAACACTTCCTAAATGATCTTTCAGGTAGTAATCGTAGATATAAGAACCATCTGGCTTACGGCGTATCCGGCCTTCTTCATGTGGTATCTGGCGTAATTCTCCAGCATCACTGTATTCCAAGCCATTGATGTAATAAAAGTTGGTTACGGTACTTCCCTCTGTTACTGTTTTCTTCTGTTTTACACCAAGTGCATCATAGGAATAACTAACAGTTCCATGGCTCGTCATGGTTACCTGCCTTGGCAGGTTCAGGTAGTTATAATCAATAGCAGAAATTGATTTATTGGCATCTGAAATCATATTGCCATTATAATCATAGGTATAATCCTGGCTATTATTAAGCACCGATTCCTTAAAATCGCCAAGTGTAGATGCAGTGGAGTTAATGGCATCACTAACATAATTCAGGCGGTTGCTGTTGCTGAAATAACCATATGTAAGGTCATCTATATTTGAGCCCGCTTTGTGGATCAGCTTTTTAATATTACCATTGGCATCATAAGCCGTGGTGGGTGTTGAACCATCGCCCATTTGGGAACTGTAATCGGTTGAGCCTCCCGTAAAATCAGCTTTCATTAAACGATTGGCAGGGTCGTAGGAATAACCATAATTATACTGTGTTGAGTTGTATCCATCCCGCCAACTGATACCTGCTATATTTCCATTTATCTGGTTCTGGGTAAAGCCATAATCATACGCAATATTCATCCCGAAATAATTACTACCACCTGAAAAAACATACCCTTTATTAATCGCTTTCAACCAGCCACGAATTGAGTATTCGTAAGTAAGGGTTTCCAGAGGAGATGTATGTAAGGCTTTGGTATAAAGCTGCCCCGTTTCATTATATGTATTTGTGGCTATGGTAACTTCGGTGCCGCTGTTTACCTGCTTTTTAATAGTGAGCAGTCTGCCCGCATGGTCGTAGGTATTTCTTGTCCAGAATACAACACTGCCCGGGTAAAAGCCTGAGCCTGTATTGTGGTTGAATTTAGATACCAGCAGTTTGCCATCAAAACTATACTGATTGGTGGTAATATCGATGCCCCCGGTCTGGTTAAGTGAATGCAACTGAATTAAACGACCAAATTCATCGTAAAAACTTGCGGTATACAAATAAGCGCCTGTTTCTAACATACGCACTTTTGTTCCCGTAACCATACCGGTAGCAGTTGCATTTGCTGCTACTGTTCTTGGGTAAGGTGCTGTATTGTCGGAAGGGGTAAGAAAACCAGAAGACGCTTCACTTGAATTAAAAGATGATGGCATACCTGTACTTCCCACCCAACCATAATTATCATAGTAGGTTTCTGTGAGCAATATGTATGTACCGCTAAGCGATGGATAAGAACTGCTTGATGCTGCCTGCCCCTGGTGGTAGGAAGCCGTAGAGCTATTGGTCCACAAATAAGTGGCAGAGGGGCGATTGAGTGCATCGTATATGTTTACCAGCCACTGACCTGTTGTATTGCGCATATTACCATCACGGGTCATAATTAGCCTGTCGCGCCCATCATATACCATTTCAATCGCTTCGGCATCAGGTACTTTTTTAAGTATCATACGGTTGCGGCCATCGTACTCATAATAAAAACACTGTCCGTTTACAATAGCACTATAACTCGAAAGATCAATAGTTCCTGCAGTAATGCCTACATCTTCTACTCCCTGTGGTTGTAACACAAAGCGTAAGTTATTGCGGTCGTCATAGATATAATAGGTACATAACCAGTCTGTATGCGAGCCGATACTGGCCGAAGAGCCTGATTTAATCTCCACTTTCTTTAATACCACTTTACCGTGTTTATCTTTGTAATTCACTACCCGCTTACCATTTTCATCTGTTGTAACCAGGCGGAATAAAGTACCTGCCGTATGGTAAGCTGTACTTACAGGCTTAGATCCTGAAGAAAGTGCAATTGTCCAGAGTCGTACTTCACTGGAGCCATTTGATTCATAAGCACTGCTAGTTCCGATATTACTTCCTGCCCAGCTATTACCGGCGGGCATTTCTTTCAGTGAGCGGTTAAGGGGTGATGATTCGATATCGGATTTACCATAGTAAACGGTTTCGCCGCTATAGGTTGCCGACATAAAACTTTGCTGTTCTGAAAATGCACTTAATTTAAAATATCCGTCTGTGGCTGAACCTGAAGTATAAGGCAGGTAATGGTACACTTCCCTGCCAAAAGCATCATAAACCATGGGCTGCACCATATCTTTAGCTCCGGGACTCATTTGTTTATCGACTGATTGAAGCAGCCTGCCAAGACCATCGAGGTACTGTGTGTTTTGTTTTACTTCAGTATAACCGGCCGAACTTACACTACTATAAGCACTGTATGGACGGGTTGCATCCCAGCTTCGAACAAGATTAGCCAGTCTGCCGCTTGTATAAGACGATGGTGCACTAACCGGTGATACAGTAGGTTGTGTAGAGCTGTTGGGCACCTGAGCATGGAGGGTATTTATGATGGCCAAGGTTGTAAAAAAAGCTATAGCTGCTTTGTGAACCTGGTATTTTATTAATGATAAATGCATATAATATTCTTTATACTGATCAGTTAGTTAGTAGCGGGGTTTACTTTATACTTATAGTCGAATGCCTTCACAATGTTTTTATCCCAGTCACGGATACTCTGCAAACGACCAAGTGCATCATATTCATAGTAGGTGATCTGGTTATTGGCATTTGCTTTACTGGTAGCACCTGTGAGGGGATTATAGGTTACCGTAGACATTTGTGCAGTGGAAGGGTAGAGCCTGAGTTCGTCTATATAGCCTGACCCTCCGATAGAAAGACTGGTAGTACCAGAAACAGTTGCAGTATATAATGTCCACCCATTTTTAGTAACCACCGATGTACCAGAAATGCCTGATACCGAACCGCCCGTATGCCAGTAACTAACCGTATAGGTTATGCCTGAATTGAGTGAGGAATGTGTAATGTTTCCGCTGGATAAACTATAACTATTATTTCCCGTGGCACCACCTCCTGTATTAATGGTTCCGGAATAAGTCCAGTTACCCTTACCGCTCGATTCAAAACTTGAATAAGCAATTGATGATACCGGTGCATTTACTACTTCTGCCGAAGGATAATTGCCATTTTCGTTCCACAGGTAGCTGGTAGTGATATTATTTCTTCCTTGTATTTCTGCTATATTTCCTTTACTGTCGTAACTCAATACCTGTAATTCAGTATCCCATGCGGTTAATTGAGGGTCATATCTTTCCTGGGTTGAAACATCAAGCGTAGTACTGTTGAATAATGCATGTACATTTTTGTACCAGCTTACAATTGTGCTGTTGGTTGTATTGGTTTGTTTGATTTCCAGGGGAACTGCGACCATATTTTTGGTAATCATCTGATCCGGAATTGACTGCCCTACAAAATCGTGGGCAAATTTTCTTTCTGTTGTAATACTGTTTCCTTTACTATCTGTTTGCACTGTTCTTGTTGAAGTGAAAATGCTTGCATTGTCATAGTAATAATTGGTAACGGTAGCTACTGACCCGCCTGCATCATAACTGGTAACCGTTGTTTTTTTAAGGTCGCTGCGGCCATACGTCATATAATACGCTCTGGCACCATACATTTTTTCGCTGAATGTATTTACATCATCCCAATAGTATAAACCAGCAATCAGGTTACGACTATTACCATCAGAAATAGAAGGTGTGTAATAATAATTATCGTACTCGTTCTCTACTTTTTTGAGTAGTACATTAGATGCTGAATAATAAGATGTAGTTAAGGGCAGGCCCTGCGACCAGTCGAGGTCTTGTTTCTGCACATAAGGAAAGTCGTTATCTGGTCCATTATAAGCAGGTGTATTGGTGAATTCATGAATTACATACCCATTAGACACTGAACTGATGGTGTTATCTACCACTACCCTGCTATAGATGATCGGGCTGCCATTAAAATAAGAAAGCGACTGTGTTGGTTGAGATGTTTGGTTCAGGTAATCTTCATAGGTCCATGACCAGGCGAGGTAGCACCTGTTCCAATAATAAACATGACTTGGAATAACGCGAACAACGCCAGACGATGCTGAGGATGATGTGGTATAACTATAGTTTGATACTTTGGCAACTGCTGCCACAGAATCGTAGTCGGTAATTGTTTTTATACGTAATCCTCCTACCGACATATAGGTGGAGGAATAGGATTCGTATCCGTAATTCAATTCATAGTCAAAACTGGTATATCCGCCAGTGGGATAATTCAGTTTTTCCAAGGTCCATGCTTTTGCATAGGTAAGGGATGGCGTTTTATTTCCCCCGTATGTATTTTGAGAGATCGCTGGTACATAAATTGAACCGTTAAGGGTGCCATTATAGCCCTGTCCATTGTAAAAACCCCACCAGTCCTGTGCTTTTGAATTGCGAACGGGTAGTTTGGTTGAATTATATTCGAATGTATAGGGAGGAAGTGAGAGTGAGCCGGAACTTTCCTGTACAGAAACCAGTTTCAGTCTTTTGTAAAAATCATTGCTGGAATAGCCTAAAGGAGGTGTACAACCATAGGCCCATCCGGCACAATAGTCTGATTCAAAATAGCCGTAGCTCAGCGTAAAGGTTTTTTGTACCGTACCATTTGAAATGGTAACTGCGGTTAATGCATTGTCACCATAATAATCATCTCTTGAGAATCCATAGGTAAAATTAACTTCGGTTCCATCAGGAAAACTGATCTCAGATACCCTGACCCCATAACCACCTATATCATTATAGCTCTGTGTGAGATTGGAAGCTACTATAGTCGTCCCACTAAGGGTTAGCCTGTACGAGTCTGAAAAGCCTCCCTGATAAGTGAGGTAACTTCCGCTACTTGTATAAGTGAAATTAATTTCATTTACTGCGTCCGGGAAAACGATTTTTGTAATATACCAGCTACTTACATAAGAAGGTAAGGTAGGTGGTACCCCACTTAAGGAACTGGATACATCTGACCATTCTTTCTGGTTAAATATATACTTAAAACCTTTCTCATCTTTTATAATAAACTCATCAATAGAACCACTCACAATACTGTAGGTAATTTTGAGGTTACTTTGAGAAACAAGTTGTACTGACCCATCTTTTTTGAAAAAGAATTTCCCTGAAATATTGCCAACAGAGAATTGAAAAATATCACATTCCCCATCTAAGGAATTTTCAGATACTCCCTGAACGGCCAGAAAATCGCCATACGACACATTTTGATAGCAGATACCAGCACTTGTAGAAGGGTACCCCGATGGTGTGGAGGTTTTATCGTACCCACTTGTATAATAATAAGGCAAAGCAGAAGTGTTCAGGTAACCATAACTATCTTCATCAGGCCTGCCCCGCATGGTTCGAGAAACCATTCCACCAGCGTTTAGCGACCATCCAAGTCCAACATTGGATGCCATATCCTCTACTTTAATACCGCCTGAGTGGTAATTGAGTCCAACATTAAAACTTGCCCCTTTTTGAGGAGATGTGTAGGTATAAAAAGGAATCGCTATCGATGCAATACCGGTACTTAATGAAACCGGCATATCGCCATACTTGCCAATGGCAGATGCATTGGGCCCGGGGGCAATAGCTACTTTTCTTAGCTCCTGATTAGAGGATTCATCGTATTGCGCCATAACTGAGGTAATACAAAAACAACAAACAAAGAATCCTTTCCATTTTTTGCTGATCATATATATTGGTTATTATGCTTAAATAATTATTTAAAAGAGTTGCCCATACCTGAACTGTAATGGTTGCTGTCCGTTTGTCCGATTAAAAAAATCGTACAGCAACTGTATTTTGGTTTCCTTTTGCTTATTCAACTTGAGTTTCTTTGTAATACCTAACAGCGCTGTTTTCTGCCAATCGTTGATTTGAGAAAAGCGCGAAAATGCCTGCATATAATTTTTTTCATAGCCGCCACTAATCCAAAAACTTCCTTTTATTCTTATATCTATATAAGTTCTTAGTCCAACTCCCTGGTGACTGAACCTGATATCTTTCCAGCCATTTCCCATACCTAGTTTATACGCTATGCCTGTACCGATAACACTATTGTCGTTCAGTTTGTATCCAATGCTTAATCCAAGATCTGCCAGTGAGGGAAGTAAATTTGTGGCCCTTCTTGTTTGTAGGTTCCAGCCGAATTCTATCCTTTGTAATAAACTTTTTGTTTTCTGTTGATTGGGTGTAAAATCAGGCATGTCTAAGGCTTCCCCACCATTCATTCCTGGTAATCTTACAGATGGCACACTTGTTAATGGTTCGGTTTGTGCATAGGTAAGGGCATTGTTAACGGCCATATTATCCATTCCCGCTCTTAATAGTCTTGCCTGTATATCAGCAATAGTTTGAAGGTTATCGGTTATTCCTGAATTACCACCTGACCCTCCTGACCCAGCGGGAAAAAGTGAGCTAAACTGGCTATTTGAATTAAAGAAATTTTTGAATGCCTCAGACTCCCGGATTATTCCAATCAGTTTTCTTTCGAGTTTTGACCCATCTGAAAGCAATGCTTTTATTTCATTGAATTGTTGCTGGTAATAGAAGAACTCCTTATTCAATCTTTTCAGTTCTTTTACAAGCCCAAACTGTTGAAATTGTTGCATTAAGAAACGTTTACGCTCTTTTAACTGCTGCTGAATCTGCATACCAGCCTGAATGTTATTTGCGTATTGTTTGAGGTTTCCAGAAGCTTCGCTGATTGATTTCGAAAGTCCTTGATCTATTATATTGCCCGTTCCTAAGAAATTAATACTTGTTTGTACACTGTCTAAAGCGGGTAAATATTCTTTCCATGCATTGTTTGGAGATGATATAAGTGTATGCTGGAATTTATTGTAGCGGTTATTTGATTCAGTAAGCATTTGTTTTGCCCTTGCTGAATCAGTTTTTGCAATTCTCTTGATAAGCTTTGCTTCCTGTTTTTGTAGTTTTCTTATTCCGCCGTTTACGCTTTTTTGAAGCTTAGACTGAAGCTTTTTAATGTTCGTTTGGACCTTGTTTACAAAGTCGAATTGTTGTTTTTCTGTTAAATCCAATTTGCGGTTTTTAATTTGCGCATTGGATGACAAAACAAAAACAATTAATAAACAGAGAGTTATGGTTAAACGCATTGGCCTTTTAGTTAAAAGATCACTTAAACCAAAAATAGAAGGCTAAATTTTATTGGTCAATACGTAATTCTACGCAATTTGATAAGTTGCATTTATATAATTTTAGTTTTAACAGCAATAAAAGCCCCCCCTCTTTGAATGCTGACATTATTAGTATTATTCACAATAATCCTGTTATTTATGTCAGTTTTAAATCCGGTATCCATCGTCATAGCAGATGATCATGCGCTTTATAGAGAAGGTATTAGTAGTTATCTTTTAAATTTTTCAAAGTACAAAATAGAAGGAGAGGCATCGAATGGTGAGGAATTGATCTCACTGGTTACACGTATCAAACCAGATATCATTGTAACTGATATAAATATGCCTGTGATAAATGGAATTCAGGCAACCAGTATTTTATTAAAAAAGTTTCCTCACATTAAGGTTTTGGCGCTTTCTTATCTGGATAATGACGAATCGGTTATTAAAATGTTTTTGGCCGGGGCTACCGGGTATTTGAATAAAGACGCAAATGGCAAAGAATTGACGAAGGAAATAGATGCCGTAATGGAAAACAATTTTTATTATTCAAATACCACAAATAAATCGCTCACGCATCTGATTGAAAATAGTAAATATATCTCTACCCAATTTAAAAATGAAGCTGAATTTTCTAACAGAGAACGAGAGATCATTCAGTTGGTTTGCGAGGATCAGACAAGTTATTCGATCGGCAAAAATTTAGGCATCAGTAGCAGAACAGTGGAAAAACATCTATCAAATATTTATCGTAAAGTATGTGTAAACAGTGCGGTTGGACTGGTGATTTATGCTATTAAAAAAAGAATTTTTACCCTTCCTGATGATTCTCCTGAATAGGTAGAGGTTAATCATACAAAAACAAAAACCGCCTATAAAATACAGGCGGCTAAGTTTATCGTTTTCAGCAATTTTGCTAACCTATTACATTCCTCCACCTCTCATCATCCTCATCTGCTGCATATTACCTCCAGGCATCATCATGTTCATTGGACCACGTTGCTGCTGCTGGTTGCCGCCAAAGCGACGCAGGTTATAGGTAAAGCTTACCATGAAATAGCGGGTTAATACCCTTGTCTGAACGTCTTGAATGGTATTGCCGGTAATATTTCTGGTGATACTTACATTCTGGTTCAGTAAATCGAACATATAGAACTTCAATTCTCCTGCTTTATCCTTAAACATTTGTTTTGAAAGACTTGCATTCAACAATGGAATACTGGTATTGTAACCATTGCTTCTTCCACCATTATAGATATAATCGAAATCAAGTGAAAATACCCAACCACTTTTCGAATAGGCTGTAGCTTCTGTAGAAACAGTTTGTGTGAAGAAGTCGCCATTCTGTTGTGGCTGTAAAGTATAACGTGCCATGCTGAAAGATGAGTTGGATGAGAAGTTCATATCAAATCCTTCTTTCAGGTTGGTTGTCCATGATACCGTTCCGCCCAATGTAGTATTACGTGTATAGTTGCTGGCATTGTTGATTAATGTCTGCGACTGGTTACGTGATACATTGGCTATCAGGTTCAGGTTACTTTTTGGTCTTTTCAAAGGAAACCCATAGTTAAACATACCATTGATGGTATATGTTCCACCTAAGTTTACCGGCATGGTGAGCTGCGCTCCGTTTGGCTGGAAAGTGGTAGCATTTTGTATATCATTCTGAATAAAGTTGGCATTGATGGTTGCAAATACCAATCGCTGCGTAAATACATCGAATGAATTATACAGGAATCGGAAACTGTGTGTAAACTGTTGTTTCAGATTCGGGTTACCAGTTTTGATATTCAGCGGATTACTATTATCGGTTACAGGCTGTAACTGATCAGCGCTAGGCTGTGTAGTACGTCCGTTATAGAATAAACGCAGGCTCTTGGTTTTTGTAAACTCATACCTGAAATTGGCTGCAGGGAAAAGGTTTACAAAATGCTGCTTGATCACCGTATTTTTTGAAATGTTATTGCTGGTAAGGTCTCCCACTTGTACACCAGAACCAACACTAAAATTAAACTTACCCTGCTGCATTCGATAATTCATGGTTACCCTGTTAGAACTAAAAGTGTTCTCAAAAGTATTGGTTAGGGTAGCCACTGGTACATCATATTTACCTGTACCCGAATTATATTCCATGGTTTCCCTTCCTGAATTATTCAGGTTATAAGAATAGTTATAGTTGAATTCGAGTTGCTGGTTCTTAGCAATCGGCTCGGTATATGATAAGGTAGTACTGATGTTTCTTGTATCTCTATTCGTTACATATACCTGATCGATTGTATCATTATAAGATGGTCTGTTGGTTGGATTATACTGGTTCAATGAATAGTTTGTTCCGGTACCATCATTCGTACTACTACCCGTATTTACGTTGATAGAATAAGTACGTCCTCTTTTAGGGAACCTGTGACGGAAAGTTGCATCGATTGAGCCATTGAATCCATTGTTTTTACGAATCGCATCAGCAGTTGAACTGTTTAACGCGGTAATTTTTCCCCTTGTTGAACTTGTTTGCTGCACCGATTGCGACCATGTATCCTGAAAACTGATATTCGGTCTAACGATCAGTGAATTCGCTGAATCGAACTGGTGCTCAATATTAAAATTGATGCGATGGTTCTTATTGTATGTTTTTGAAGATTGGGTCTGGTCGTTGAATATAGATGAGTCTGGTGCTCCCGGAATCAGGTTCTGTACAAAACTCTTCTGATCACGGTAAGTTTTCTGGTCGTTATAGAAATAACTTCCTGAAAACTGTGTTTTGGGGCTCCATGTATCGCGATAGTTGATACCACCTGCCCATGTATTCACCAGGCCACCGCCACTTCCGCTTCCCAGAAGACCGGAAACAGCACCACCACCGCCACCGCCTCTTCCGCCGCCACCGCCGCCGAAGTTGCCTCCACCAAGCGAGCCCAACATATCCTGTACCGAGAAGTTTTGCTTGTTTACGTTATTTGCCTGACCCGTAACAGTTATCTGACGATCGCCGTTAAAACGACTAATGTTAAAGCTGTTATCATATAATCCCTCATCGGAATTAGCACCAAATCCAAGTGTTCCTCTTCCGAAATATCCTTTACGTCTGTCTTTTCGGGTGGTAATATTGATGGTTTTCACCCTGTTTCCATCATCAAAACCTGTAAATGCACTCTGGTCACTTGCCTGATCAAATACCTGGATCTTGTCGATCACATCAGGAGGAAGGTTTCTGGTAGCCATACGTGGATCGTCACCAAAAAATCGTTTACCATCTACCAATATTCTTTGAACCTGCTCTCCCTGAGCCGTAATATTTCCGTTTTTATCAACCTGTATTCCGGGTACTTTCTTAAGCAAATCTTCTGCAACAGCGTTCGGTTTTGTCTTAAATGCAGATGCCGACACTTCCATCGTATCGTTTTTCATTCTTATAACGGACTGACTTACAGTTACATTACCCAAATCGTTTGCCGAGATGGTCATATAAATGGTTCCCAGATCTACCGAACTATTGGTTTTTGAGAATACGATCTTTTTAGAGAAGGGTTCATATCCCTGAAATTTGATATCAACAATCATTTCCCCGAAACTGATATTGCTGATTAAGAAGCTACCATCTGCTTTGGTTAATCCAAAAACATCCAGTGTTGAATCTTTTGCCTCTAAAATTGTAATTGAAGCGTCTTTTAAGGATTGTTTACCGACTGTATCAACCAGTTTACCCCTTAGTGTAGCAGAATTTTGTGCCGAGACTCCATAGGATAAAAAAAGAAATACAATAGCGGTTAGAAATTTGGTCATGCTCAGTTTATTATGAATTACGAATCTATTAAGTGTGTTAGACTATCTATAACACAAAAAGATTAACGGAAAGCTATAATGATGATTGGAAAGCCTACTGTTAAAATCGGTGAAG
>CAZTCS010000119.1:0-11198 GCA_964611995.1 uncultured Sediminibacterium sp.
AGATCCGTGTTCTATTAATAACAGGTAGTGCAATAACAGCAATCAAATATTTATTTAACCAGCTTACTTTAAATTATACAATCCACAGGCCCCTTCATTTATTCCATCAAAAGCAGAAAACCTATAACAAGCACCAATTAAGGCTAGCAGCTAGAGGCTAGAAGCTCGCAGCCTAATTTCCCTGACAACAATGGCTTCTAACAGAAAACAATAACCTGCTTAAAACTATTCCGCTGAAGAAATATCTCCGGTCGCTTTGTTGATGCTGATGGCAACACTATCCGTTCCCTTGGGTGCGAAATATTTTGTTTTGAATTTGATGGTTTTCCCCGGGCCTATATTTTCATAGATGGTTTCAAGTCCTTCGTCGAGTTTAACACCCGTTTTACTGTAAAAAGATAGTCTCAGTTCAACATCTTTATACCAGCAAATAGTTGCTTTATTTGAAATGGAACCCTTGACTACCGTTTGGCCTATCAGGTTTTTTCTGTCTGTATTACTTACCATCAGGAAACGTTTAGGGTTATTCTTCTCTTTTTCGGCCAGTGTTTCTTTTACCGTTTCATAGCTGTTATTATCAAAGGTTTTTTCTTTTTTGTCGCTTTTGCAGGCTGCAAACAGCGCCAATACGATCAAAACCGCCAGGTATTTTTGCATAAGGGCTTATAATTTCCTCCAAAATAAGCCATTCCCAGTTTATATTCCGTTAAAAGCTTATGAGTGAACAATTCCGGCGGGACGGTCATTCCAAGCCGGTAAACTTAAATTTCTCATTCCAGCAGATAGATTTTAGTTTTGAAGTCTTTAGCAACCTATATATCTGAGCCATGATTGTAAACCTTAGTCAGGAGCATAGCCTCGTTAGCAACTGGGTATCTGAATTGCGGGATGTAAATATCCAGGGCGATCGTATGCGCTTTCGCCGTAACCTCGAACGTATCGGAGAAATTGCCGCTTATGAAATCAGCAAACGTTTACCCCATACAATTGTAGAGGTACCTACCCCACTTGGTACCCATGAGAGTAAACGGCTGGAACAACAACCTGTATTGGCTACCATACTCCGCGCAGGTTTACCTATGCACAATGGAATGCTGAATTATTTCGACAAGGCAGACAATGCCTTTATCTCTGCCTATAGAAAACACCATCGCGATGGCTCTTTTGAGATTAGCCTCGAATATATGAGTTGTCCAACCCTTGATAACCGTATTGTGATCATCAGCGACCCAATGCTCGCAACTGGTGCATCGATTGTGAAAACAATCCAGTATATGAAAGACGAGGGCACCCCAAGTGAGTTTCACGTTGTGGTGGCCATTGCCTGTACCGTAGGTATTGAACTCATTCACAGAGAATGTGGCGATAAAATACATATCTGGTGTGGCGATATTGATGATGAACTTACTGCCAAAGGGTACATAGTACCCGGACTTGGAGATGCCGGAGACCTTGCTTTCGGCACCAAAAATCAATCCTGACCCGAGCAGCGATCCTATCATTTTTCTGGTCAACCCTATGCGTTAAGGACAACCTAATGTTCCTGCCACGCGTATATGATTTAACCAGATTATCTTAAATTCGACGCCGAGTGAAAAAGCTGTACCAAATAAGCTGCATGGGTTTATTACTGATGTTATCATTAAATACATCGGCACAGGATCCTAATTTCTCACAGTTTTTCTCCTCTCCGCTTACCCTGAATCCGGCTTTTACTGGTAAATTTTTCGGCAGTTATAGAATAGCAGGTAATTACAGGAACCAATGGCCCAGTATTGAGAAAGCCTATACAACCGCGACGGCTTCTGCAGATTTTCAAATCATGAAAGACAAAATTTCCAGTAATGATACCTGGGGATTGGGCTTTATGGGCTATACCGATAACAGTGCCAATGGAGCCGTTAAATTCAATTACGGGGCTATATCTACCGCATACCATAAAGGACTGGATGAAGACGGTTTTCACCAGTTAGGGGCAGGCTTCCAGGTTACTTATGCCAATATGCTGATCAATACCAACATGCTGAAATTCCAGGATCAGTTAACTACATCAGGTTTTACAGGTGTAACTTCTGAAGTCTTTAATTCAGGTGTATTAAAAGCCAGTTATGTTGATGTAAATGCCGGCCTATTATACAATGGCAGCACCAATGAGCGCAATAACTTCTACTTCGGCATTAGCATGTACCACCTCAACCGACCTAAGCAATCGTTTACCGGAGCTAATTATGTACTGCCAACACGCACTACCATGCATGCAGGAACTTATTTTCCGGTAGGAACAACCACTTCGCTGCATTTAACTGGTATGCAAATGTTTCAGGGTGGCACATCATCAACAATGTTGGGGGCCGCGCTACAATTCAATGCCAATCCGGATGATATTAAAGGAACCAGTTTATATGTTGGTACCTGGATGCGATTGAAGGACGCGATTATACCCTACGTAGGACTTGAATTTGACGATTTCAGACTTGGGGTTAGTTACGATTATAATTCATCTTCTTTAAAAACAGCCTCTATGAATCGAGGTGGTATTGAGTTATCGCTCATCTATATTCGCAGACCTTCTTCTGATAAGATTGTTAACTGTCCCAAGTTCTAATCATTCTTTTACTGCCAGCTTTATCCTATTTTATTCAGTTTATGTGGTGTAACCTGTGGGTGATCTTTAACGATATATCTATAGGGTAGCAGCGCATCTTCCGCAGCATAATCAACCCCAATCCTCGGTGTGGCAAGTATGGCAGATTTTTTAACCTGATAACCATCATCTGCAATAAATATCTCTGTGCCACATAAATCCATACCGGTATGTGGAACCCTTAACCCCAAAGCTTTCGCAACATTACCAGGTCCTCTTCCGACTGCAGGATCTGGTTTTAACTTTTTCATTCTTTCAAGCATAAATGGTATACCTATTATGGGCTCAATACCTCTTATCAAAACCGCATGGGGATTGCCCTCTATGCCTGTAACTACATTGAATAAGTGATGTATTCCATAACAGAGATAAACATAGGCATGCCCACCTTCCTGGTACATTATAGCAGTTCTATTAGTAAACCTTCCCCCATAAGCATGCGAGGCTTTGTCAACTACGCCATTATAGGCTTCTGTTTCTACAATGCGTCCACCTGTAACCTTGTTATCAAAACAGGTAATCAGTATTTTTCCAATCAGTTCTCTTGCAATGGCACAAACATTATTGTTTCGGTAAAATGCATGCGTTAATTGCTGTTGTCTGTATGCTGTTAAAGCTTTCACTGGATAAACATACTGAATACATTAACTTAGTGGATCAAAACCATTCCTTTTGCTCAAAGAACTCATCATAGCCATACAATCCTACATTCAGGCACACCATTTTATTGTGCGCCATAAGCTATGGAAATGGATTTTAATACCTGGCATTTTATATACCCTGCTTTTTATTACCGGAATGTATTATTTCGGGCAAACAGCGGCTGATTTTATTGAGTGGATGACACTTAAAACTGGGTTGAGAACATGGATCGATGAATTATCAAGCAGCTTTATCGGCTTTCTCTTTGTATTTGGCACTACCCTGATGTGGCTTATCTTAATGCTCCTTTATTTTTCTCTCTTCAAATACCTTTTCCTGATTCTAGGATCGCCATTATTTGCTTACCTGAGCGAAAAAACGGCTGCTATCATTGAAGGAAAAGAATATCCCTTTAGTTTTAAACAGCTCGGTAAGGATATCCTGAGGGGTATTTCCATTGCCTTAAGAAATAGTGTTTGGCAAACAGTTTATGTACTGGCTATTTTGGTTTTAAGTCTAATTCCATTGCTTGGCTGGCTCACCCCTATTTTGGCCATTTTGGTAGAATGTTATTATTATGGTTTTTCGATGTTGGACTATACCATGGAACGACAGAAAAAAACTCAGGCGGAAAGCATTTATTATATCGGACATCATAAAGGACTTGCATTGGGCAATGGTATTATCTTTTATATCATGCACATGCTGCCAGTGGTAGGTTGGGTTTTAGCACCAGCCTATGCAGTTGTTGCGGCCACACTTAGCACTTACCCTGCCAACGAAAGAAACAAGGCATGATTGGAAAAGTATACCTGATACCTACTGTATTGCATGAAGAGGCTTTGGAAACCATTCCTGCGTATATTCTCGAAGCTGTAAAAGACTGTACCGTTTTTTTTGTTGAACAGGAAAAAACGGCCAGGCGATTCCTGAAAAAAATGTGGAAGGAAATGGTGATCGACGATTACCAGTGGTTTGCAATTCACAAAGCGGAATCATCTGTTAAGGCAAACTTTATCCAGTTATTGAAGTCAGGGAAAAATATTGGTATCATAAGTGAAGCCGGATGCCCAGGTATTGCTGATCCTGGTCAAATACTGGTAGAAGCGGCCCAGCAAATCGGTGCCACAGTTAAACCACTTGTAGGGCCAAGTTCAATCTTACTTGCTTTAATGGCGAGTGGTATGAATGGACAAGGATTTCAGTTCCATGGATATCTGCCTATAGATACGGATGAGAGAAAGAAAAAAATTAAAGAACTGGAATCAGATTCACATAAGCGGAACTGTACACAGTTATTTATAGAAACGCCCTATCGCAATAATGCATTGATAAAAGACCTTCTGCAAACCTGCAGACAGGAAACAAAACTCTGTATTGCTGTAGACATCACTGCTCCCGCTGAATCCATTCAAACCAAAACCATACAGGAATGGAAGAATCAAATACCAGACATCCACAAGCGCCTGGCAATATTCTTAATCCACGCTACCTAATAAATCCCCCAGCGTAACTCCCTTCTCTCTCGTTCTCTGCGGTAAAATTCACAATTGAGAAATGGAGGGAGGAAAATGGAACGCAGATTCTCATGATTCTCATGATTTCTCATGATATATTTTGAAAATCATGAGAACCTGTGTTCAATCAATACGCTTTAATAATTTTTTGGTGTAATAACACTTTCTGTTGGGTTAGTTCTTACTTCATAAACACTATCCACAATATTTCGCTCTAATCCTCTCCAAGGCAAAGTGCCGATATATCTTTTGTAATGCAGCTCTACTTCCTTTCCTGAACACCTTAATAATTGTTCAGCAACAGATTCACTGGTTACGCTAAAATCAAATTCATTACTCTGAACATTAGCCCTGAAGCCACTTTGAATGACTTTACCTTCCCAGGTTTTAAACAATATTCCCTTTTTCTGGAAAGTATTTAGCTGTCCGGCCTTGGTACCTTCAGCATAAATAAAATAATAACGCCAATATATAAAGATTATCAATGCTAGTAACAAGACCGTAACGATGGTCCAGATAATTTTACGTTTATTCGTATTATAGACCGTATTTATCTACAAGGTAAATCAACCCCGCCATATTAACTGCGCCTAATAGCAATTCTCTCTTATTTACATTTTCAAATACGTCAGTACGTGCATGGTGTAAATCAAAATATCGCTGAGGGTCGGGAAGAAAGCCTGCAATAGGTGTTCCGAAAAGTCTGTTCAGCGGACCGATGTCTGCTCCACCACCATTTTCCGACATATCTTCTGTACCATATGGTTTTAATAATGATAGCCACTGTTGTGCTTTTTCGTGCTTATCTTTTGTTGCGGTAAAACCAAAACCTCTTGGGGTAAATCCACCTTCATCACTTTCAAGGGCGAAAATGTGTTTTTCTCCTTTTTGTTTCGCAACTTCTGCATATTTATTACCACCACGCATGCCATTTTCTTCATTTGCAAACAATACAAAACGAATCGTTCTTTTTGGAGTATACCCTATAGCTTTTAAAGCACGCATAACTTCAATGGTATGCACTACTCCTGCTCCATCATCATGTGCTCCCTCATTTACATCCCAACTGTCTAAGTGCCCACCTACTGTGATAATTTCATCCGGATAAGTACTTCCTTTTAGTTCACCGATTACATTATGTCCGATGGTATCTGGTAAAAATTTGGCACTTGTTTTCATGGTAACTTTTACCACAGATTTTTTGCATAGATCCCAAACAAAATCTGCGTCTCTCGGACCCATAGCGATTGCGGGAATTTTTGGGAATGAATCATTGTAAACAGTGCCCCCTGTATGAGGGTCATTAGCGGTTGATTCCGTCAGGGAACGAATCATAACTGCTATTGCACCATATTTTGCAGCGGCGCTGGGTCCTGCCCTGCGTGAAACACCTGTTTGTCCGTAGGAAATAAATGGTTTAATATTAGTTGGATCAAAAGAGTGATTAAAATAGACAATTTTGCCCTTCACTTCAGATTTGCGTTTATCCATTTCTTCAAAACTGTTGAATGCAATCACTTCTGCCGTAACGGGTTTGCCATTGCCCAGGGAATTACCTAACGCAAGTACATCTAGTTTTTTATTGATCGTTTTGCCATCTGCGCTTAATACGGTGGCTTCTTCTTTTCCATAACGCACCCAACGAGGCACCATGCATTCCTGGAGATAAACATTATCTGCCCCCATTTCTTTTAGGGCTTTTTCGCCCCAGGCTTCGGCTTTATACATCTGCGGGGAACCAGCCAAACGTCCACCAACTTGTTTGGTTAGTTGGTACAATAAATCATACGCTTTCCCATTGCGTAATATTTCATCCGATATTTTTTTGATCATTGCCGCATCTTCCTGCTGTGCCAGTAAAGCTATGGGCGAGAGTAATAAAAGGAGTATCAGTTTTTTCATAAGCCTAAAGTTAATCATTTGTCATGTTTTCACCAGTTATATGAATGGAAAACAGGATTGGGATAATTGTTGTTAATTGCAGGAGGAAAGACCTGATTTTTGATCTCTGATCTCTGATCTCTGATCTCTGATCTCTGATCTCTGATCTCTGATCTCTGGACCATGGACTATGGTCTATAGCCCCAGGCTTCCAAATTAAACAAATAGAAACATGCGTATCGGAATAGTTTGTTACCCAACATTTGGCGGTAGTGGTGTATTGGCCACTGAATTAGGGAAAGCTTTGGCAGATGAGGGGCATCAGGTACATTTTATTACCTATCAGCAGCCTGTAAGACTTAATGTTTTTAATGCCAATATCTTTTATCATGAAGTAAGGGTACCTACCTACCCACTTTTTGATTATCCGCCTTATGAAGTGGCACTTGCCAGTACTATGGTTGATGTTATCATGAACCACGATTTAGACCTCTTGCATGTACACTATGCAATACCACATGCTTCTGCTGCCTATATGGCGAAACAGATCGTTAAGCAGAAAGCGAATAGAAATGTGCCGGTTATTACTACTTTACACGGAACAGATATTACTTTGGTTGGTAAGGATAAAACTTATGAACCCGTTGTAACTTTTTCCATAAATGAAAGCGATGCCATTACGGCTGTATCGCAAAACTTAAGAGAAGAAACATTTAAATTCTTCCCTATTCAAAAGGAAATTGAAGTGATCCACAACTTTGTAGATGTTAGTCGTTTTAATAAAAAACCAATTGACGCATTTCGTAAAGTAGTTGCACCTAATGGGGAGAAAATACTCATACATGCATCCAATTTCAGGAAAGTAAAAAGGGTGGTTGATGTGATTCACATTTTTGCCAATGTAAGAAAAGCCATGCCTGCTAAATTACTAATGGTGGGCGATGGACCAGAACGTCCAGGCATGGAGGAACTAAGTCGTGAATTGGGTATTGAAGACGATGTACGTTTCCTGGGCAAGCAGGAGCAAATGGAAGATATACTGGCAGTTAGTGATGTATTCCTGTTACCATCTGAATATGAAAGTTTTGGATTGGCTGCCTTAGAAGCCATGGCCGCCAGATCGGTAGTCATCAGTTCAAATGCAGGTGGCTTAAGTGAAATAAATATTCAGGGTGAAACCGGTTTTATGGCCAATGTAGGCGATGTTGCCAGTATGAGTCAATATGCCATTGAATTATTACAAGACGATAAAAAAATGCAGAATATGAAAGAAGCTGCCTACCAGCAGGCTTGCAGGTTCGACATTAAAAACATCATTCCGGTTTACGAAAAATTATACAGCCGCTTCTGCAGAATGGGTCCTTGTTGATCACAGACCATAGTCGATAGTCTATGGACCATGGTCTATGGTCTATCGACTATGGACCAAAAGCACTACTTAAACCACGAAGCATACATAACATAGTTATTAGATATCCGATCTATTTCGCCGTGGATTAGTTCCTGGGAAACATCTTTTACTTTTTTGGCGGGTACTCCGGCATAAATACAGCCCGCTTCTACTACGGTGCCTTCAAGTACTACTGCTCCTGCTGCTATAATTGAATTACTGTGCACTATACAACGATCCATTACAATGGCACCCATGCCAATCAGTACATTATCGTGGATAGTACAACCATGCACAAGCGCATTATGCCCAATAGATACGTTGTTGCCGATATTGGTAGGATTTTTTTGGTAGGTGCAATGAATCACTGCTCCGTCTTGAATGTTAACCTTATTACCCATTTTAATGTAGTGTACATCTCCACGAATTACTGCATTAAACCATATACTGCAATCATCACCCATTACAACATCGCCAACAATTGTGGCATTCGGGGCAATAAAACAATTTTCACCTAATTGGGGATGTTTACCAAGAACACTTAGTATAACTGGCATAAATTATCGAATTTTGGGTAGTGAATGTTGAACTTTCACGAAAGTTAGTAAAATGAGTGGTATTTCAAACAGACAAGTTTTTTTACAACATGTTGCACAAACATCACAGGCACCTATTGGCATTGAAATGACAAAAGCCGATGGCATTCACTTATGGGATAAGGATGGAAAAAAATATGTAGACCTGATTGCAGGTTTTAGCGTGAACAATATTGGACATAGTCATCCGGCAGTTGTAAAAGCAGTACAGGAACAGGCCGCAACTTATATGCACCTGATTGTTTATGGAGAATTTATTGAAAATCCACAGGTACAATATGCAAAGCTTCTGACAGATTATTTGCCAGCCTCTCTCAACTGCGTATATTTTACCAATAGCGGCGCAGAAGCAACAGAAGGTGCAATGAAACTTGCCAAAAGAATTACGGGTCGTTCTAAAATTATTGCCTTCAACAATGCTTATCATGGTAGCACACAAGGTGCATTAAGTGTTATGGGAGGAGAATACTGGCGCAATGCATTCAGACCACTGTTACCAGATATACATCATTTCAACTACAACGATGATGCTGTTTTAGCTGCTATTGATTCTAGTGTAGCATGTGTGATCATTGAAACCGTGCAGGCGGAAAGCGGTATAACAGCTCCTTCGAAAGAATGGCTTGAGAAAATCAGAAAGCTATGCGATGAGCATTGTGTGTTATTGATATTTGATGAAATACAAGCCGGGTTTGGCAGAACGGGCAGTTTATGGGCTTTTGAACAGTTCAATGTAGTTCCTGATATACTGTTATTGGGTAAAGCCTTGGGTGGAGGAATGCCATTGGGTGCATTTATTGCAGATAGAAAACTCATGTCTACCCTAACTTATGATCCTGTACTTGGTCATATCACCACATTTGGCGGACATCCTGTTTCCTGCGCTGCAGGTAAAGCTGCATTTGAAATATTAACCGGCAGCGGAATAATCGATGCTGTTAAGGATAAAGCAGCAATACTGCATAATAAACTCAATCATCCTGCCATCATACATAAAAACATGCATGGACTTTGGATGTCCTTACAATTCAAAGATGCAGAAACCAATCAAAAAATAGTACACCAATGTGTAAAGAATGGTTTGATAACCGATTGGTTCCTCTTTGCCCCCGACCGCCTAAGAATAGCCCCCCCATTAATCATTACAACGGAAGAACTGGAAGAAGTTTGTGAGGGTGTTTTGAGGAGTATTGGGGAAGTTGTTAGTTCGTGAATTGTCAATTGTGAATGGTGAATATTGTGTACTGAATAATTAATATTCAAATAAAACATAAGAGCCGCTCAAATTTGACCATTCACAATTGACAATTCACGAACTAACAACCTCACCACTCCTCCCCCATCGTATCCAAAATAGTACGATAGCTGATATATCTTTCTTCGGAGATGATGCCATCTATTACGGCCTGTTTGATGCCGCAGTTGGGTTCTTCAATGTGCATACAGTTATTAAACTGGCAGTTTTGAATCCTGTCGCGCATTTCAGGGAAATAGTGCGCGAGTTCTTCTTTGCTTACGTCAACAATACCTAGCTCACGAATACCTGGAGTATCAATTATTTGTCCGCCGCCGGGTAAGTCGAACATTTCTGCGAAAGTGGTGGTATGTAATCCTTTTCCGCTCCATCCACTTACTTCCTGTGTGCGTAGTTTGAATTCGGGAAATAGTGCATTAATAAACGTAGACTTACCAACGCCACTATGTCCGCTGAGTAAGGAAACCTTATTATGCATCATTGCTTTCACTTCTTCCAATCCCTGTTCTTTCGTTACGCTGCATAATAAAACGGTATACCCAATTGCTTCATAGATTTCTTTGAGTCGTTCAAATTTCTCCAGTTCCTTCTTTTTATAGAGATCGGCCTTATTGAAGATAATAATTGCGGGTACATGAAAAGCTTCACACGAAACCAGGAATCGATCCATAAAACCTTGAGATGTACGGGGCTCTTTGAGCGTTACAAAAAGCAGGCTCTGGTCTATGTTGGATGCTATAATATGATGCTGATGCTTATTATGTGGTGATATACGGGCCACATAGTTCTTTCTCTCACAGATTTCATTGATGATCGCTGATTCCTCCTGCACAGCTTCTATTTCCATCATTACTTCATCTCCCACCGCAATGGGGTTGGTTGAGGTAATTCCATCAATTTTCATCACCCCTTTTATACGGGCCTGGTAAGTTTTACCATCTTCCCCCCTGGCTACGTACCAACTGCCTGTAGATTTATAGATTCTGGCTTTCATGAACTACGAAGATAATACGCGGTTATGGGTTTTAGTGTATCTGGTTGAAGAGGGGGGTGTTAGCTGCGAGCTACTAGCCTCTAGCTACTAGCCTTGATTATAGGCGCTTTGGGAATTCTGCGATTATTAGTATAAATATGTGGCCTTGGAATTAGCTATTTTAAAATAAGCTGGTTAATGAAATATTTGGTTGCCTTAAATGCCAATCCGCTATTAATAGAACGCAGATTTTCATGATTTTCAAGATCTATCATGATAAATCTTGAAAATCATGAAAAT
>CAZTCS010000120.1:0-11182 GCA_964611995.1 uncultured Sediminibacterium sp.
ATTTGCTTGCAGCTTGCGGCTTATAGCTTGTAGCCAATTTTCCCCGGACGGTACTGGCTGCAAGCCTTGATTGGTGCTTGATTTAGGTTGTCTGCTATTGATGATATAGATATATAGACCCGCGTCTCTTATACTTTTTAAAAGCTTGTTTAAGAAACATTAGGTTGCTCTAAAAAGATTATCTGGTATTTATGGAACACGGATTTTCATGATTTTCAAGATCTATCATGATAAATCTTGAAAATCATGAAAATCTGCGTTCCATTCTACGCTAACCCTGTAGCGCGCTACTAATTTATCTGAACAGTTACTTAGAAGGAGAAAGCAATATCCTGTTTCGGATAATCCATTTTGTAGGTTTTTTGAACCCCTTTAGATTTTACGTGAATGATATTAACCTGTTTGGTTTCATAGTCGTATAATAGGCTGCAATCAATAGCTACCTGGTTTACCACCGGTTGCTTTTCAATTTCAAAATAACACCAGGTACTTTCAAGTTGCTGTTCAAACCCTACAAGGGTAAAACCAGCGGCTTTGCCGTTAACTTTTAGCTTCAGGTGTTGGGTCATATAGGCTAATAAACTTTTTTCAACCAGTTGTTTGTCTTTCGGATTCTGAATATCAAATTGTTGTTTACTGAATTTTTCCAATGTTTTCTCAAGGTCATCCGTAAAAACCCTGACGCTTATTTCCAGAGAAGCTGCTTTGCTATTGTGGTTGATATCAATTACAGACATAAAAAATGGATGAAACACAGAAAGCATCCCCGCCAACATCCATTGAATCATTATATTTACCATTTAGTATTCAGCTTTTTCGAACCGTAAAGGTCATAATAAATTTTTAAATCAGTCATGGATCAGTTTTTAACCTATTTCGAAGTTGGGTTTGGACATATTGTTAGTCGCAGTCTTGGGGTAGATCATATCCTCTTTATTGTAGCATTGGCAATTCGTTACCAGTTCTCAGATTGGAAAAAATTGCTGGTATTGGTAACCGCATTTACCATCGGCCATTCCATAACACTGGCCCTGAGTGTTTTTAATATCGTAAACTATTCAGTAGCCTGGATTGAGTTCCTGATCCCCGTTACCATCGTTATTACGGCAATCAGTAACTTCTTTGTGACCAAATTCAATTTTAAGTCCCGATTTCCCCTTATTTACTTCTTCGCATTATTTTTTGGTTTAATACATGGGTTGGGATTCTCCAACTACCTAAAAAGCATGCTTGGGCGCCAATCATCCATAATTTGGGAATTATTTGCCTTTAATGTGGGTTTGGAAGTAGGGCAACTGGTAATCGTACTGGCAATGTTGATCATTTCATTTATATTCGTCAATCTTTTGAAGTGCAACCGTAGGGAGTTTCTCCTCTATATCAGCGGGGGAGCATTTGCAGTAGCACTTTTAATGGCAATAGAAAGATTTCCTCAGTAAAACCAAAGATGTAATAAGCCTGAATAATGATTGTTTTCCATGATTTTTTAGGCCAATTCCATCAGACCAAAACCATAAATACTAACCGATGAAAAAAATTGCTTTACTGGCGATTGGATCAATTTTCATGGTATCAGCGCAGGCGCAGAATATCATGAATAATCCAACATCCAACCATGGCAACCGCTTTGAACAATTGGGTACCATTTTACCAACCCCCAATGAGTATCGTACCGCTAGTGGTGCCCCCGGCCCGAAATACTGGCAGCAAAGAGCCGATTACAATATCAAGGCTGAACTTGATGAGGCCAACTTTAAATTGAAAGGAAGCGAAACAGTTACTTACTATAACAACTCTCCGGATGTACTTACCTATATCTGGCTTCAGTTGGATGAAAATGAACACAATTCATTAAAAAATGCAGGATTCGATGATCCCAGCTCATTACGCCAGGTATCGGTTAATGCACTCGATGCAATGGAAGAAAACAAAACCGATAATGGTTATGGCCATATCATCAGCAAACTAACTGATGCAACCGGCAAAAACCTGAAATATACCATTAACCGCACCATGATGCGTATTGACCTGCCCACAGCGTTAAAGCCTGGTCAGAAATTTGTATTCAACCTCGACTGGACTTATAAAGTATCAGATCGTATGGTAAAAGGTGGCCGTGGTGGTTATGAAATGGTTGATGGCAATGCCTTATTTACCATGGCACAATGGTTTCCTCGTCTTTGTGTGTACAGCGATTTTCAGGGATGGCAGAACCACCAGTTTACTGGTAGAGGAGAGTTTGCCCTCACATTTGGTAACTATAATGTACAAATTACCGTTCCTGGCGACCACGTTGTGTTGAGTACCGGAGAGTGTCAGAACTATCCGCAGGTATTAACTGCTGCGCAACTTGCCCGTTGGAACAAGGCGCAAACTGCTAAAGAACCAGTTGAGATCGTTACTTTGGAAGAAGCTAAAAAAGCAGAACAAGGTAAAAGCACCCAGAAAAAAACCTGGATCTATAAAGCCACTAATGTGCGCGATTTCGCCTGGACTTCCAGCCGTAAATATGTTTGGGATGCGATGCCGGCTTATGTAGAAGGCAAGAAAATTATGTGTATGAGTGGTTATGGTAAAGAAGCATATGGCTTATACCGTAAGTATTCAACTAAGATTGTTGCACACACTATTAAATCTTATTCTAAGTTCTCTATCCCTTATCCTTACCCTGTTGCTCAAAGTATTGAAGCTGCGAATGGTATGGAATATCCAATGATTTGTTTCAACTATGGCCGTACAAATCCGGATGGCACATATAGTGAAGCAACCAAAAATGGTATGATTGGTGTAATCATTCACGAAGTAGGGCATAATTTCTTCCCAATGATCGTGAACAGTGATGAGCGTCAGTGGACATGGATGGATGAAGGACTGAATACTTTTGTAGAATACCTTGCTGAAGAACTGTGGGACAATAAATTCCCATCACGCCGTGGGCCAGCCTGGGGTATAGTGGATTATATGAAAGCGCCTAAAGAGCAACTGGAACCAATTATGACGAATAGTGAAAACATCGTTCAGTTTGGTCCTAATGCTTATGCAAAACCAGCTACAGGTTTAAATATCCTTCGTGAAACCATTATGGGAAGAGAATTATTTGATTTCTCTTTCCGTGAATATGCGCGCCGTTGGGCATTTAAACACCCTACACCTGCCGACTTATTCCGTACCATGGAAGATGCAAGTGCAGTAGATCTTGACTGGTTCTGGAGAGGATGGTTTTATGGTATCGAGCCTTGTGATATTGCAATAGATACAGTACGCTATGCAGTATTCGATCCAAATGCAGTTCCTCAGGCAAGGGGTGGAGCTCCACGTACCGTGCCTATGGATAAACCACTGGTGAATGCTTTTGAAGACATTTCAAAAATCCGTAACAGGGAAGATAAAACCATCGTGTTCCAAACAGATGCAGATACCTCACTTCGTGATTTCTACTGGAGATATGCCCGTGGACTTGAGCCTTATGATGCAGATACCAAAGTAACACTGCCTTCATTTGGTACGCCTGAGGCTTTGACTGAAGCAGAAAAAGCTAAATACAAAGACATGCATTTGTATGAAATTACTTTTAGCAACAAAGGTGGATTGGTTATGCCATTAATCGTTGAATTCACTTTCGAAGATGGTACCACTGAAACACAACATTTATCTGCACAGATATGGCGTAAAAACGAAAACAAAGTTACGCGTGTGTTTATGACCAAGAAGAAAGCTGTAAGCATTAAACAGGATCCTATGCGTGAAACCGCTGATATTAATGAAGCGAATAACAAATGGCCTGCAACTGCTGAACCTACTAAGTTCCAACTCTTTAAAATGAATGGAGCGGCTCGTGGTCAGTCACAGGGTACCAACCCAATGCAAAATGCTTTGCAAAAAAGAAACTAATTGAATTGACATAACGCAAAACCACCCTGCTTCAAATATTGTTTGACAGGGTGGTTTTTTTATGAAATAAACAATATGAAAAAGGCACTCATCCGTAAACTTGTTTTAGTTCTTTTACTATTACCAGTTAGCTATTATACTGCACTATGCGCAACCGTGGATACGCTCGATATTAAGAGTAAATGCATGGACAAAAATATCCGAACAGTAGTAATCACGCCAGATGGTTATGATGCAGCAGCAGGTAAAAAATATCCTGTTGTATACCTCTTACACGGACATAGTGGTAATTACCGCTCATGGGTTAAAGATGTACCTACCATAAAAAAAGCAGCAGATGAACTAGGCTTAATTGTGGTTTGTCCGGATGGTGGTTTTAATAGCTGGTATATAAACAGCCCTGTAAATGATTCGGTAAAGTATGATACTCATATATCTGAAGAATTGATTCCTTATATCGATGCGAATTACAGAACGATTGCAGATAGAAAAGCAAGGGCCGTATCAGGTTATAGTATGGGTGGACATGGCGCTTTATACCTTGCCTTAAAACATCCTGATTTATTCGCCAATGTTGGAAGTATTTGCGGTGGGGTAGACCTCAGGCCATTTCCAAACAATTGGCAGTTGAAACGTATTTTAGGAGACCCCCAAACATCACCCGGAAACTGGGATGCTTATTCTGTAATCAATCTGGTAGATGGATTAACAAAGGGCCAATTGAATATGATGATCGATTGCGGTGTGGATGATTTCTTCCTAACAGTAAACCGTAAACTACATGAGAAACTGGTCGCACAAAAAATCCCCCATGAATACATTGAAAGAGAAGGCGGTCACACCCGAAATTATTGGGCGAATAGCGTAGACTACCACTTCTTCTACTTCAAAAGAATGTTCACCCAAGCAGGATATTAGATGGCAGATCTCAGATGGCAGATCTCAGATTTCAGATGTCTGATCTCTGATCTCTGATGTTAGATTTTATTGGTTGATGTTTTTGCAACCTTATCCGTATATCTAAAATCACAAATCAGACATCAGACATCTGAAATCTGCGATCTGCCATCTAAATCACACATCAGAGATCCGAGATCCGACATCTGCGATCTGCCATCTGCGATCTCTAAATAAAGAAAAGCAACCTCTTGCCAAGGTTGCTTTTTTGCTGCAATAGATTTTATAATGAGCCCCGTTATTAGTCACTATATTTTCCACCTGCAGCAACCCAGTTAGTGATTTTTTGTTTATCGGTAGCGTTAAGCTGTCCACCCTGAGGCATGAAAGATGGGTTACCATCTACAGCTCTGGCTTTAATGCGAGCTGCAGCATTAACGATATTACAATCTGTGCCGAAATTTTGTCCGCCTTGTGCCGCTGCACCTGTATGACAACTATTACAATTGGCAACGATCACTGCTTTAACAGCTGCGAATAATGGGCCGCTTGCACCTGCTGTAACTGTTACTGTACCTGATTTGGTACAACCTTCACTATCTTTTGCAATGATTGTATGGTCGCCAGCTCCAACATTAGCGAAGCTGCCAGAACTCTGAAAACTTCCTCCATCAATATTATAGGTAAATCCGGTACTACCACCTGCTGTAGCAGTTACTGTACCTCCCGTACAACCTGAAGCGCTGGTAGAGCTTAAGGCAAGCGTTAGATTTTTTGAACCGCATCCTCCAGTTGATGGTGGAGTAGGAGATGGGCTTGGGGAACTTCCCCCTTTACTACATGCAACAATAATGATTGCTGATGCTGTAAGACAAAGAATGGCGGTTAATGATCGGCGTATCTGCTTCATAAAATAGCTTTAGATTTTATAGATATACGCTATTTCTTCTCGTAAGGTTGCCTTAATTGCAAAGAAAAGTTCAATCCAAAGCTACTCAGCCTTATACTGCCATATCCCAAACCTGATAAAGGTAGTGCTGCATAAGGCTCTATCAGGATACTGGTACCCGGACCTATAGACTTTCTCCAGCCTCCTGATAATTTCAATATGGATAATAAATGGGTATTGCCAGTAGGATAGTTGCTGTTACGGGTAATTGGTTGCCCATTCCAGTAATAGGAATAATTATAATTTTCCCTGGTCATGAAATAAGAAGAAATACCTGTACTCAGAAAGAAACCGCGTTTTGAAGAACCATTGAATTTATATCTTATTAAAAGTGGTACTTCCCACATATTACAATAACCTTCTACCATGGTTAATTTATAATTGGCAACCCAACTTCCTTTTGGTGCATGGAAATCTTCCCCGGCCATGCTGTAATTTTTCTTGGTAAATAATACGCCTGTATGCAACGACCATGTTTCATTAAAATGATAGCCAGTCATAAAACCTGCATTTATACCAGCTTTACTCGAATACCTGAATTTAACGGTACTGGCATCCATACCACCAACCAAAGCAAAACTGAATTTACTGTCTGTTGATTTATTGGTTTTAGGTGTATTGTTGTCCTTTATCAAAGTATCATTTTTTACCACTACAGGTTGAATGGTGCTGTCTTTCTTTTGCTCTAAGATACCCGCATCAGCTTTGCTGCTGCCTGAATCGGGAGTTAACTTAATAGTATTGATACCATTGTTTGTAGTTGATAATGCTGAACCACTGTTTATTACACCTGTTTCAACTATAGATTGAGTCGCAGCTTGTTTATTGTTTATTACAGGGTCATTTATTTTCTTATCAGGGTTTGATTCTTTTAATGGTAGGCTGCTTTTTGCAACAATTGGTTCTGGTATATTTTTGCCCTTGTTTTTTTGTTGAAGGAGGGTTGTGCGCTTAGGATCACCAGGTTTTTTTTCATCAGGTATTTTCGAGGCAACAATATATTTTGGTGCTATCGTAGGTTGTATTTTAGAAGTAGATTGTTCAGGTTTTTTTTCAGTATTATCTGTATCAGGCGCTTGTATATTTTTTTGAGAAGTAGCCTGATCTTTGGTAATATTATTTTGGGTTGTATTGTTCGTATTGTTTTCTTTTATGGGGGTGACTAAATAAATAGCAACCGCGCCAATAAAAAGTAATGGCAACAGCCACCAGAAAAGGAAACGACGTCTTTTCTTTTCCTCAACCGGCATCACCTGATCCAGGGCAGCTTCCATTTTCTCCCAGGAAGCTTTGCCAGGTGGGGTATAGCCACTGGCAGCGTCCCGGCTCATTTGCTCGAGCCTGATATCGTTTTCTGAATTAGACATAGGTTTTTATTCCACTGCGTTCTGCAATTATTTTTCTCAAATTATTTTTCGCTTTAGATAAATTGGATTTTGAAGCACCAACACTGATTTGTAGGGTTTGTGCTATTTCATCATGACTTAACCCCTCTATTACAAACAGATTGAATACTGTTCTATATACAGGGGTTAATTGCCTGATAGCGTCTATGATTTCATCATAGGCCATTTTGTCCAATCCGGATTCCTGATGGGTAGTAATATTTTCCTGTTCTCCCTGTTGGTCCAGGCTGATAATATTCAATTGCACTTTCCTCAACTGATCGATACAAGTATTAATCACAATTCTTTTGAACCATCCTTTTAACAGGGCCTCAACATCCCCTTCGCGGTTAGCTTCGAATTTTTGGATGTTTTTGAAAAGCTTGATGAATGATTCGTGTACCATTTCTTCGGCTTCCTCTTGTTGGTGGATATAGCGAAAGCTGATTTTAAGGGCATAATCAAATAACCACTCGTATAGCATACGCTGGTAATTACGATCGTTGTTGCAACAACCGTTGATCATGCTCATTATTTGATCTGTAACACGGGGCAAAATGAAGCAGTATGTTTAAATATCCTTTCTGTTAAACTACAATTATTAGCCAGTATACGCAAGGAATCGTAGAAAGGTTGCCCGGAAGGAAGAAAATATTGAATGATGAATAACGAATATCCAATTTCCAAGTAAATCATGCTTTACATTTCATCATTCGACATTCGATATTCGACATTCATCATTCCCCTCCGCCTCCTGTTCTCCCGTCTCTAACTTTGCTTTTTTTCTTGCCGGAGTTCTTTTTTTCGAAGTCGAGCACCTCTTTTGGCTTGTTTTTTACCGATGCACTGTCCTTTTTTACCGACGTGCTGTCCGCATTTTTAAGCATTTTTTCCGGGTTACCAGGCTCTTTGCCAGGCTCAACAAACTGGTCCAAAAACCAGTTTTCCGTACGGAGAATTTGTCCGGTTGCGGGGTCAAAAAAACGCCAGCGACCATGCTTTAAAGCGTTGCCATTTATTTTTACGATCACTTGTTCAACTTTGTTTGGGTCGGTCACATCTTGTACATCTACGGTGTCGAATTGTTTCGCAGGATTCATCGCCCGCCAACTCTCTTCCCGCTCAATCCCAGTCATAGTAAAGTATTTGCTGGATCCATCCTTTAATCCCCATCGATAATTTTCAATAGCAATCATATCGCCCATCAGGTTAAATCTGCGCCAGGTACCTTCTTTTTTGCTATTGATAAACCTGCCTTCTTCTTCATACCCCCGTTCACCCCGGATAGGAGGAACTTCCACTTTCCAGCGACCCTGTTTTAGTCCATTTTTGTCGGTGCAATTAATGGTATCCCGTTTCGAAGTGAGCTTAAAACTAACACATTGTGCCCCTAAAGCGGAGGAAAAGAAAATGAACAATGGTAGTGCTATCAAACGCATAATCGTTTAAATTGGGCCTCCCAAATTACCAACTATTTTACTTAGTATGAGAAAATTAACAACTGCTTGCTTCCTGCTATGGACCGTAATCGGAATAGCCCAGGTGAAGCCTACATCTCCGGATGTACGTATGAAAGCTGTTCAACAAAGGAAACAGTTACAACAACAGTCAATGGTAAATACTACCAGCTTCCGCAATGTCGGCCCATCTGTAATGAGTGGTCGTGTGGTGGATATGGAAGTAAATCCGGAGGATCCTACAGAATTCTACGTTGCATATGCAACCGGTGGTTTATGGCATACCACAAATAATGGTCAGAGTTTTACTTCTATTTTCGATTCGGAAGACATCATGACCATTGGTGATATCGCCATGGATTGGAAAACCAGAACCATCTGGGTAGGTACCGGCGAGGTAAACAGTAGCCGTTCCAGTTATGCTGGTATCGGAGTATTTAAAAGTAATAATAATGGAAAAAGCTGGGAATATCTCGGCTTACCAGACAGCCACCATATTGGTGAAATTGAATTACATCCAACAGATCCCAATACAGCATGGGTTGCCGTATTAGGTCATTTATATTCAGCAAATAAAGAAAGAGGGATTTATAAAACCACAGATGGTGGTAAAAGCTGGAAGCTAACCCTTTCAAGTGATGCTAATACCGGGGCGGTAGATCTGGAAGTAAATGCCAAAAATCCTAACGAAGTTTATGCTGCTATGTGGTATCGCACCCGTACTGCTGCTAACTTCGAAGAAGGAGGTAAAACAAGTGGTATTTTCAAAAGTACAGATGGTGGTGAAAACTGGCAGCTAATTTCGAAAGAAGGTTCAGGATTCCCTAGTGGAGAAGGTGTAGGAAGAATAGGTTTGGCCATCTACCCATCAAATCCAAATACGATTTTCGCAGTAGTAGACAATAATTTCCGTCAGCCTGCAGGAACACGTTCTAATAATGCTGATACCAGCAGGTATGCTTTGGCTGATTTTAAAGACCTCAGCAAAGAACAATTCCTTGCCCTCAACGATAATAAACTGAATGCGTTTATTCGTTCACCAAGAAATGGGATACCTGCAAAATATACCGCAGCCTCTTTAAAAGAAGCGGTTAGTAATGGAACATTTGGTCCTTCTGTAATATGGGACTATTTATACGACGCAAATACTGCTTTATTTGAAACACCTATTTATGGTGCTCAATTATACCGTAGTGATGATGGCGGTGCTACCTGGAAAATGACCCACAAAGATGCTATCCCTAACCTTTACAGCACCTATGGATACTATTTTGGTAAAGTGTGGGTTAGTCCTACAGACGATAAAAAAATTGTACTTACTGGTGTAGGTCTTTTATTGAGTACCGATGGTGGAGCTACCTTCAAACAGATTGGTAAAGAGAATGTACACTCAGATCACCATTATGTATGGATCAACCCTAAGCGCGACAGCCACATGATTAATGGTAATGATGGTGGATGTAATATTACCTACGATAATGGTGATCATTGGTTTAAGGCCAATACCCCTGCAGTAGGTCAGTTCTACAATATTGCGGTTGATATGGCACGCCCATACAATGTATATGGCGGATTACAGGATAATGGTACCTGGTTCGGATCTAGCACCACCCGCGAAAATTACGACTGGTACGATGGCGGTCATAACCCATATACTTCTATCGGCGGTGGTGATGGTATGCAGGTGCAGGTTGACTGGAGAGACAATAAAACAGTTTACAGCGGATCTCAGTTTGGTGCTTATAGCAGGCAAACAATCGGAACCAGAGACAGGAGAGGCGTACGTCCGGCGCGTGACCTCGGTGAAACACCCTTGCGTTACAACTGGCAAACACCAATTCTGTTGAGCCGTCATAACCAGGATGTATTTTATTATGGAAGTAATAAGTTTCATCGCAGCATGAATCGTGGCGATAGTATGGTTACCATGAGTGCCGACTTAACCACCAATCCACAACAAGGTGATGTGCCTTTTGGTACCCTGGCTACCATGAGTGAAAGTCCGCTTCGTTTTGGTTTGATATATGTAGGTTCTGATGATGGAAATATTCAGGTAAGTAAAGACGGTGGTTATACCTGGACACTCATCAATAAAAAATTACCTAAAGGTTTATATGTGAGTCGTGTTACCGCAAGCGCATTCAGTGAATCGCGTGTATACGCTTCTTTGAATGGCTACCGTAACGACCATTTTGAAGCCTATGTATACGTTAGTGATGATTATGGTACTACATGGAGACAAATCATGAAAGACCTTCCTGCTGAGCCCGTAAACGTGGTTAAAGAAGATACAGAAGATGGTAATATCATTTATGTAGGAACTGATGGTGGCTTATACGTTAGTATCGACGGCGGTAATACATCTATGATGTGGAACAAAGGAATGCCAAACAGTATTCCAGTTCACGACGTTGTTATTCACCCCAGAGACGGTGAAATCGTAGTAGGCACCCACGGCCGCAGCCTCTACATAGCAAAACTCGACGAACTCCGCAAGCTCGCAAAGAAAAAACAATAACAAGAATGGCAGATGTCAGATGGCAGATCGCAGATTTTTGATCTCTGATCGCTGATCTCTGATGTCGGATTTGAATAATTGGCTC
>CAZTCS010000121.1:0-11084 GCA_964611995.1 uncultured Sediminibacterium sp.
AGCACAACATGGTATGTGTACTTCCGGGGGATCATGGATATTGGATATAAGGTGTTATCAGAAAAAAGCGGATAGTTTACTTTTCTCTGTATACAGCTCTCACAGGATGATGCAATGTACAATACTGCCCGCGCTAATCAATGTTATCTGTATATGACATATTCTTCTTTTCTTTGTAGTTCAATTCCTACATAGTTAGTTACAGTGATTGTATCTTTTATACATTAAGAAAAATTCTATTAATAGATCATGTGGTATAGATTGGGTCAATTTATTCTGAAGAGACGTATCATTTTATTGTTTTTGCTGCTGATGGCTACAGGTGTAATGACCTATTATGCCACGCAGGTAAAGCTCAGTTATGAATTTACAAGGGCAATTCCTACTGATAATCCAAAGTACCAGGAGTACCAATCGTTTCTGAAAAAATTTGGTGGTGATGGTAATATGCTGGTGTTGGGTTTCGATAGTAAAGATTTTTATTCTGTTGCCTATTTTAATGAAGTAGCCAATTTACAACAGGCTTTAAAACAAGTAGTAGGTGTTACCGGAATATTGAGTATACCAGATGCGGTAAATCTTCGCAATGATCGTGTACAACAACAACTTGTTCCGGAGAAAATATTTCAGTACCCATTTCAAGGGCAGGCGCAGTTAGATTCAGCCAAACAGGTTTTCAATCAATTGCCTTTTTATAAAACTTTATTGTATAGTGACTCCGGCAATGCTTATTTAATGGGTGTGTCGGTAAATGGAGATACTATTAATAGTAAAGGGAGAACAAGGCTGATTAATAATATTATGAAACAGGTCAACCTGTTTGAAGAAAAAACAAAAAGTAGTTTGCATATTAGTGGACTTCCCTTTATCAGAACAACAGTAGGTAATAGGATCAAAGATGAAATGAATTGGTTTCTGATAGGGTCCCTTATTTTATCGGCAGTTACTTTGTTGATCTTCTTCCGATCATTGAGTGCAATGTTGATGAGTCTTGTAGTAGTTGGTATTGGTGTGGTTTGGAGTATTGGAACAATGGTGTTGTTTGGATATAAAATAACCTTACTGAATGCATTGATTCCACCATTGATTGTGGTAATTGGTATTCCCAATTGTATTTACTTCCTCAATAAATACCATACAGCGTATCGGGAGATAGGCGATAAGGATAAAGCCCTGATTACAATGGTAGGCAGAATGGGTATTGTAACACTGTTTTGCAATATAGCTGCTGCCATCGGGTTTGCAGTTTTTGCACTTACCAAGAGTGCTTTATTACAGGAGTTTGGAATAGTGGCTGGGATAAATATCATGGCGCTGTTTGTTATATCGCTGATTTTCATTCCTGCTGTATTAAGTTTCCTGAAACCTCCGAAAAACAGACATACTAAGTATTTGGATAATGCATTTCTGGAGAAAGTATTGGTACGAATTGAGCGTTGGACTTTTCATCATGCCAAATGGGTATATGGGATAACGATAGTTATCAGTGTATTTGCCATTGCCGGTATTTTTCGTTTAAAGAGCGAAGGATTTATTGTAGATGATCTTCCTAAGAACGATAAAATTTATACGGATTTAAAATGGTTTGAAGCGCATTTTGGAGGCGTAATGCCGCTGGAAATCTTGGTCGATACAAAAAAGAAAAATGGACTTCTACGTAATACAGCCCCTGTTTCAAAAATCAATGAACTTTCCGCTTTTATTGGCGCAAGACCAGAAACGGCAAGGCCCTTGTCTTTTGCTGAAGGATTAAAATTTGCAAAGCAGGCTTATTATGATGGTGATACATTAAGCTATGATGTTCCTTATGAGGGAGATCTGGCATTTATGTCGCCCTACCTTAAACAACGTTCAGATAGTAATGCAGGAACGGGTGTTTCAAAAATCATCAGCAGCTTTATGGACAGCACCAAGCAGGTTGCGCGCATTACGGTAAACATGAAGGATGTAGGTAGTGCACAATTACCTCTTATGATTGCAGATTATCAAAAGAAAGCGAATGAGATTTTCGATACTGCATCTTATCACATCACATTTACAGGAAGTAGTATAACCTTTTTAGAAGGTTCAAGTTTTATCATCAGGGGTTTAAAGGAAAGTATATTCTGGGCGTTTTTACTTATCACATTGTGTATGCTTTATTTATTCCGTTCATTTCGCATATTGGTATGTTCATTGATTCCAAACCTGATTCCATTATTGATTACTGCCGGAACAATGGGGTGGATCGGTATTACTTTAAAACCATCCACTGTACTGGTATTTAGTGTGGCATTGGGTATTGCGATTGATGTTACAATACGATTCTTAATAAACTATAAACAGGAATTACCGCATTATAATAACCAGGTTGCTCAAACACTGGTTCAAACTATAAGACATACTGGAATAAGCATTATTTATACCTCTCTGGTATTGATAGCCGGTTTTATTATTTTCTGTATCAGTGATTTTGGTGGAACGAAAGCATTAGGATGGCTTACGTCTTTAACCTTGGTCGTTGGAACTATAACCAATCTAGTTTTATTACCAGTTTTAATACTTTATTTCCAAAGAAGGTTAAAGTAAAGAATTATAAGGCTTTCTAAACCTTTAGAATTATTCGGAATGGTTGGGTAAGATAGCAATTGATAAACTCAATTTGATAATTGATAGTTGGGGATATTTTATATTTCATATCTCATTATTAGTCAATTGTAATATATGATTTTTGTTTAAATAGTTAAATTTTATCTATATAAAATTATGATATTTGATTTTTTGTTTATAGATTAACTTAATTTTTTAAACCTAAAAATCAAGTTATGAAAAACCAAAAAATTAGAGCTGTTCTGCTAATGTCTTTTTTTGTCACTTCTTTTGCATTCGTTGCTAGTTCTGAGAAAGTAAAAGAAGTTGAGAAATCCCAGAAACAAAAAGACAGGCAAAGTTCAGATTACAAAAGACTTATGAGCCATTTATTAGGGAATATTTTTTCCAAAGGAAAAAATATTCAATATCTAGTTGAAAATATAACTCCAGCACTGATTGAATGCACAACAATATCTTATTGGGTTGATGAGACTAATGGTACATATTTAGATGCGAATTTGAAAATCTCAGTCGACGATGATGAAAAAGTTTTTGAATATTATACAAACAATTCTTCTTTTACTGTAGGATGTGAAAGTAGTTTAAATAAAACAGTTAAGAAATTCGGCGGGTTTGAATTAGCGGTAGAATGCCCAGTTTTTATTCAATGGGACTATTCTGGAGAATATCATCTAAGTATAACCGCACGAAATTCATCAAATCAACTTGTTACTTTGGATTCTGGTGTAGAATATTTAGGTCCAAGCAATACACCGAATTCTAGTTTATTGAATAAAACTGTTTGGGTTCCTAATGGATACAGCGATGTTAGAATTTCGCTAACTTCTTTTGCTGGAAACTAATAGAATGTGCCAAATCAAAGGCAGCAAGCTGTAAGTTTAATCCAAAGTATTCCATTATTTCTTGTACTACTGCCTAAGATCATATCATGTGATATTTCAGTTTCAGGTAGCAACTTTCTGTGGTTATGAATAGTTTATTTTAAATTATTCATAACCATTTTTTTATATCCAATAAATATTAGTAATATAAATTCTTTATTTATTTTTTTATAAAAACAGCGTTTTTATAATTTCATCTGTCTAGATATTCACTTCTATAAACCTAAAAACCAAATGCGCATGAGAAAAGTATTGGCACTTGCTGCCAGTGTTGTGCTTTTTATGGTACAACTTCAGGCACAAACTAGCCGGACCTTCACAGGAAAGGTCACAGATTCGAAAGGTTCGCCGCTATCTGGCGTAACTGTTTCAGCTGGTTCAGACAGGAGGACTGTTACAGACAATTCGGGAAACTTTACCATCCAGGTAGGTTCGAATGTTAAGTCGCTCCGCTTTAGTTATGTTGGCTACAACATCCTTGAAGCCAGCATCTCCGACAAAAATTCCATCACCGTAAGCATGACTGAAGAAGACAAGTCTTTGTCTGAAGTAGTTGTGGTAGGTTATGGTACGCAAAAGAAAAAGGAAATTACCGGTAGCATTGCCAGTGTAAAAGGCGATGCATTGGCCAACAAACCAACTCAGAGCTTTGATCAGGCTTTAGGTGGACGTGCGGCTGGTGTGCAGGTAACCATTCCGAGTGGTGTATTGAATGCGCCACCTGTATTGCGTATTCGCGGTACCAATTCAATTTCCTTATCTTCTTATCCTTTGATTGTATTGGATGGGGTTCCGATGTTCACTGGTGATTTCAGTGGTACTAGTTCCGCAGGTAATATCCTGGCAAGCATTAATCCCAACGATATTGAAAGCGTAGATGTTGCAAAAGATGCAGCAGCCACAGCGATTTACGGTAGCCGTGCTGCGAACGGTGTGCTGTTTATCACAACAAAGAAGGGTAAAGCAGGTCGTTCAAAAGTTACTTTAGACAGTTGGGTTGGTTTCAGTCAGGTTCAGCGTTTGCCTGAATTATTAGATGCATTCCAATACACTGATTACAAAAATGAAGCTTTAAAAAACCAGGGCACATATAATGCAGCAACGAATAGATTTGGATTGATGAATGGTCCAGATGGTCAACCTATCAATACACGTTGGTACGATAAAGTTTACCGTACAGGAGTTCAACACAGCAATACAATCAGTGTTTCTGGTGCTAATGAATCTACCAGTTATTATTTTTCTGCCGGTTATACTGCACAAGAGGGTATAATCAGGAGAAATGATTACAGAAGATTATCACTTACTATGAATGTGGATCATAAAGTTGGTAAGGCAATTAATATTGGAGGTAAAATTCAATACTCTTCTGAAAAGAATCTGGCTGCTGTAAGTTCAGGTTCATTAGGAGATGCCTTCGCTACTGCAGGTCTTGGTAGGGTAGCATTGGTAACTGCTCCAAATATTTCTCCATATAACAATGATGGAACTTACAACTACAGTGGTGCATTAATGGGAGTTGGAGGTAATATTTTAAATGTGTCTGGAAACCAGGTTAGTTTCAATAACCCAGTTATCCAATTAGACCTAAATAGAAACGATAACTATATTGAACATATCATCAGCAATGTTTATGCTCAAATAAAACCTTTCAGTTGGTTAACGGGTCGTACAACTTATGGTATTGACTATGTATTATCAGAAAATGATGTTTTCTTCCACCCAATTTCCGGTGAAGGGTTTGCTTCAAACGGTTCAGTAACTGCTTCATACAGCAAGAACAAAAGATGGGTTTGGACAACCACTTTACAGTTTGATAAAAACTTTGGTGAAAAGCATAGTGTAAGTGCACTTGCAGGTATTGAGCACCAAAAATCTGACAACAATGGTTTCGGGTTGAACCGTATTACGGTTTCTGACCCTGCATTCACCAATATTCAGGGTGGATGGGCAACACCAAATGCCGCAGGTTTAAGTATAGGTGAGAATTATTTATATTCTGAGTTTGGTCGTGTGCAGTATAACTACGACAAAAAATATTATGTTACAGGTAACCTGAGAAGAGATGGTGCATCTCAATTAGGTGCCAATGTAAAGTATGGTACTTTCTGGGGTGTGTCTGCAGGATGGGAAGTGATGAACGAAAAATTCTGGACCGCTGCTAAACTGGATCGTATTTTCAGCAGTTTCAAAGTTCGCGCTAGTTATGGTAAAGTAGGTAATATCGGAGGCTTAGGAAACTTTGCTTCATTATCTCAGTATGGTTCTGGTTTATATGGTGGCGGTGCAACTGTACAATATAGCCAGGCTGGTAACCCTAACCTTACCTGGGAAACCAGTAAGAAAACCGATATCGGTATTAATTTCGGTATCCTGAAAGATAAGATTACTGCAGAAATTGGTTACTACAACAGTAACAACAATGGCTTATTGTTATTTGTACCTCAACCACCATCTGCTGGTTTACCTTCTTCTATTCCTCAGAATATCGGAACCATGTATAACAGAGGTTTCGAGTTTCAGGTAAACTGGAATGCGGTGAGTAAGAAAGATTTCAGTTGGAACACTTCATTCAATCTTGCTACCAATGCCAATAAAGTAACTTCATTGGCTCCAGGTATCAACAGCATCATTAGTTCAACTGGTGGTTTAGAAAATCCAAGCATCACTGTTCCTGGTCAACCGATCGGGATGATATTTGTAACCCGTACAAAAGGAGTTGATCCTGCAACTGGACGCAGGATTTTTGTAAACTCACAAGGTCGTGATGTTTACTTCCAACATGTGGCTCCTGCGGGTCAGTCAAGATTTATGTATGCAGATGGTACAACTGCACCAACTGTTAGTAATGCTGATGCGGTTGTATACAAAAACACAAATCCTAAAATCTTTGGTGGATGGGAAAACACTTTCCGTTACAAGGGTTTTGAGTTAACTGCCTTATTAACCTACCAGTTTGGTAACTACATTTATTATGGTACACAAGCAGGTTTAAGGGATCAGCGTTTCTGGAACAACGAAGTTGCTGTATTAAGAAGATGGCAGAAAGCTGGTGATGTAACCGATATACCAAAACCAATTTTTAGTGATAACGTATCAAATGGTTCATCATTCCCGCTTGATATCAACGTATTTAAAGGCGATTTTGTTAAGTTGAGAACTTTGACCATTGGTTACAACCTGCCTAAATCTTTGCTTGAGAAAGTGAAGATCACCAGTGCACGTTTCTATGTAAACGGTAACAACCTGTTAATCCTCACCAAATATCCTGGTCCAGATCCTGAGGTTTCCTCAAACGGTAATGGTACTACCAACTTTGGTGTAGATAGAAATACAGTTGCTAACCAACGTACACTCACTGTTGGTCTGAATGTAGGATTTTAATTGTTAACCTATTAATGCAGTAAAATGAAAAAGAAACTATTATACGTGATCATGGCTGCAGCGGTGGTTCAATTGACCTCCTGCGCCAAAGACAAATTTCTAAATCCGGTACCTACCAATGCAATTTCTGATCTTACCGCTTTCGATAGTAAAGACAGGATTGAAGGCCAGGTTCGCTCTATCTATGCTTCTATTAAGAATTCAGGTATGTACGGCGGACGTTACCAGATTTTCAACGATATCCGTGGAGAAGAATTCATGAATGATCGTACGAATGTGGTAACAGGGTTTGATGTATGGAACTATACACCAGCCAACAGCTCAACCAATAGTGTTTTGAATCACTGGTCAAGGGCCTATTATGTAATTAACCTTGCCAACGTGTTCATTGATGGAATGGCAGCTAAGGGAACTACTGTTGTAGGTGCTACTTTGTCTAATAATTTTCTTGGTGAAGCAAGATTGCTTCGTGCAATGAGTTATTATTCCTTGTTGCAATTATATGCTCGTCCTTTTTGGGATGGTAATGGTAGCAAACCAGGTGTTCCACTTCGTTTAACGGGAAACACAGGATCTGGTGATTATGCGCTTGCCCGTGCAACTGTTGCGGAAGTGTATACCCAGATTTTGGCTGACCTTACGTTTGCAGAACAAAACCTGCCACTAACAAATGCGAATGCTACATTAAACACTACGCGTGCACACAGGAATACTGCAATTGCGCTAAAAACCCGTGTATTGCTAAGCATGCGTCGTTATGCAGATGTTATTACAGAAGCAAATAAAATAGTGAGCGCAACAGCTCCATTCGTAGCCAGCTCAGGTGTACCTCATGCGTTACAGGCTGATTACAGAACCATGTTTACATCTAACTATTACACTACTGAGTCAATTTTGTCGATGCCATTTGCTTCCAATGAAACACCTGGTACTCAAAATCAGTTGGGTTATTATTATGGTCCTTCTGCATTCAATGGTGGTAATGGTGAATACTCATTGCTGTCGACTGGTATCATTTCTGATGCCGGATGGTTGCCAACTGATAGAAGGAGAAGTTTTATCGGAGTATATAGTGGGAAAAGCTACCTGACTAAATACAGTGTGCCATCTAACTTTATCGACCCAGCTCCTGTAATGCGCTATTCAGAAGTATTACTAAATCTTGCAGAAGCCCGTGTTCGCTCTACTAATACTGTAGATGCTCAGGCTATTGCATTGTTGAATGCAGTGCGTGGTCGTTCAGATGCTACTACTGTATTTACTGCTTTGAATTTTGCAAATGCTGATGCACTTGCTGATGCAATTGTAAAAGAAAGAAGAATCGAATTTCTTGGTGAAGGTTTACGTGGAACGGATATTACCCGTTTAGGTTTACCATTACCTGCAAAACCAGGTGTATCAGCCATTGCTCCTACCGCACAGCAATATATCTGGCCGATTTCTTCCAGTGAATTATTATTGAATCCATTATGCGTAGATAACTAAGACTATCACGCTATAATAGAAGAAATAGGATATTTCTAAAAGGGGCTGTATCAGTAATTGATACGGCCCTTTTTTTTGTGTACGCAATTTTTAGAAGTGATTCATAGCCAATAAGATTCATGATTTATCAACCATTGTTGTCCGGGGAAATTTGGCCGCGAGCTATAGTTGTGCGTATGATGGAACACGAATTATCATGATAATCATGATAATCTGCGTTCTATTAATAGCGGAAAGTGCATTAGCGGGAATCAACTATTTCATTAACCAGCTCTTTTAAATTATACCCCCTTTATCTATTCCAATAATAGCAGAAAGCCTAAAACAAGCACTAATCAAGGCTAGCAGCCATTGCTGTCCGGTAGAAAAATACACACCGCCCTGAAGTGCTTCAGCAACAATCATCTTGTCACAAGTTGAAAACAGAACCCTTGCTTTTTTAATAGCTCGTAACTAAGGCAAAAGCTATCATTATTCCATTATAGCAATGAGTAAAGCCGATCATGCTTCTGTTCAAAATTCAATATTACTCCTGGTTACCTACCTGTTCCCATCCGCCCCAGGCGGAATTGGCCTCTGACTAAATCTGCTACGCATGATTTAGTCTGTCTACGCTTCGCTTGACACCAATGCCAATTACGGCCTGTAAACAGGTACTGATTGTATGTACTCATTTTTATCTTGCCTAATTGCCTGGCTTCTATTTCTTACCCTGTTAAATATTTGCTTGCAGCTTGCGGCTTATAGCTTGTGGCCAATTTTCCCCGGACGGTACTAGCTAGCAGCTCGCAGCTAAATTTCCTCGGACAGTACTGATTTATCAACCTCATTACTACACCTGCTTATGAAAGCATAAGGTTAGGTTCACCCCGGTTTCGTATTATCTATTGATAAATGCTATAATTATAACCGATCATATCCCATTCAAAAACCCCTTTATAAGGGACGGGATTTGATCGGGATATGATCGGGATGAAATCGGGGTATAATGGGGATATATTTACTGGAAAGAGGAGCAGAATGACCATGGTCCATAGTCCAAGGTCCATGGACAACGTATCGTTGATGTCGTATTGCTGATTTTAAGGTTTTCGATCCGTTCTTTTCTGTGCTCTTTAGTGCCTTCAGTTGCATTTGTACAAATAAATTAACCTTTGGTTTCACCCACTAGCCGTAAAGTTTTCATATTTATTTTAAATTAATTTGTCTGGTATATTTATTGATTAATAAACTTATAAAAATTACAATTATTTATATTCGTTGTTTTTTTGATTAAAAACGCAGCTTTTTGAGACCTAAATATGTCCATTAATGTGCATTTATGTTTTCTTTAACTAAATTGCGACTCGCATTTTTTATTTAAAAACTGAAATATGAGAAAATTCGTTACAGTCTTTCTGTGCGCAATGTTATCCTTTGCGCAGGTTTGGGCACAAAACCAAACCGTTACAGGTAAAGTAACAGACCAAAAAACAGGGCAACCCCTGGTTGGTGTTACAGTATCTTCAGGCAGCACGAATGCATTAACAGATGGCGCCGGTACTTACCGCATCTCTGTTGCTGCTGCTGCAAAAACAATCACATTTATGTTTGTGGGTTACGATCGCATTGAGCTTCCTATCAGAGGAGCCGTGTTGAACGCTTCACTCAACCCTGAGACTAAGTCTTTGGAAGAAGTGGTTGTAACAGGTTATTCCCGTGAGAGAAAAACTCAGTTCGCTGGTGCTGCATCTGTGATCAGTGCAAAAGCAGTTGAAACTGTACCTGTAGGTTCTTTCGACCAGGCTTTACAAGGCCGTGCTCCAGGTATGCTGGTAAACTCTAGTTCTGGTCAGCCAGGTAATAGCCCTACCATCACTATCCGTGGTGTTCAATCTATCCAGGGTGCTGGTGCACAGCCTTTGTACATCATTGATGGTGTACCTACTCCGGCTGGTGATTTTCAAACCATCAACCCTAACGATTTCGAATCACTGACCGTATTGAAAGATGCGAATGCTGCCGCACTGTATGGTGCTCGTGGTGGTACAGGTGTTATCGTTATTACTACCAAAAGTGGTAAAGCGGGTACTTCTAATTTCCAGTATCGTACACAGGTAGGTTTTACCCAGCGCCCAAGCTTTGAGCGTCTGAACCTGATGAACACCAAAGAAATGCTTGCTTATGAAGAGCGCCAGAAATTTGGTGGTACTCCAGGATGGGTTTATTCTCCATTGAATCCTGCTATTCCTACTGGTATGACTGCTGCCCGTAAGCAACAGATCCTCGACAGTATCAGCCAGATTGATATTGATTATGCAAACATTTTCTACCGTCAGGGTATCACTCAGTCGCATGAACTGAATATGTCTGGTGGTAATGAAAAAACAAAGTTCTATATCTCTGGTTCATATTTTGATCAGCAAGGTATTGACCTTGGTTCTAGCCTGAAGCGTTATACTACACGTTTCAACGTAGACCATACTGCTGATAAATTAACCGTTGGTCTAAGAGCGACTATTGGTTTCTCAAAAACTAGGTTCTCTGAAGGTGAGCAATTGGGTAACAGCCCACGTAACCCCTTCCAGATGACTTACCGTGCTAAAACTTATGAGAACCCTTACAATGCTGATGGTTCACTTCGTTTTGGTACAAGTACTTCATTGGCACTTCGTCAGGTTGCGAACCTGTTAGAAGGTATCCAGAACTCTCAGTTACAGCAAAATCAAATCAAGATCAATGCTGGTCTGAACCTGGCTTACA
>CAZTCS010000122.1:0-1206 GCA_964611995.1 uncultured Sediminibacterium sp.
ACTGAAAGCACAGAAATACACAGAAACGTTTCTGTGCATTTCTGTGCTTTCAGTGGCAACTATATTCGTATTTTTGCATCCAAATAAGTGAAGATGAGCGCGCGAATTTCAGATCCCTTTGTTTTGGTAGCCACACAGTCAGATAAACAGTTAAAACAGATAGGCGAAAAAATCTTACAAAAAGAACGTATCTCTTTCGACGATGGCGTTACCCTCTTCGAAAAAGGTTCCCTCTCCTGGCTGGGCGCCCTGGCCAACTGGGTTCGCGAACAAAAACATGGGAACAAAACCTATTTCAACCGCAACTTCCATATTGAACCTACCAATGTATGCGTGTTCTCCTGTAAGTTTTGTTCCTACTCCCGCCTGTATGCAAACCGCGAAGAAGGTTGGGAACTGAGTATTGAGCAAATGATGCATATCATTAAAAGCTATGACGGCAAACCCGTTACTGAAGTACATATAGTTGGTGGCGTTCATCCTAAAATGAACCTGGAGTTTTTCCTTGAACTACTCCGCACCATTAAAGCACACCGCCCCGAACTTCATGTAAAAGCATTCACCCCTGTTGAACTTGATTATATGTTCCGCAAAGCCAAGGTAACTGTGGAAGAAGGTATGCGTTTGGCGCATGAAGCCGGACTTGATTCCTTACCAGGCGGCGGCGCAGAAATCTTTCATCCCGATATCCGTAAACAGATCTGTGAAGACAAAGTAGACGCCGATGGCTGGTTACATATCCACGAAACAGCACACAATCTTGGTATGCACAGTAATGCCACTTTGTTGTATGGACATATAGAACAATTCTGGCATCGTATTGATCACATGGAAAGATTGCGCCAATTACAAGATAAGACTGGAGGCTTCAACACATTCATTCCCCTCAAGTTTAGGAACAAGGATAATGATATGAGTCATATTGCAGAATCCTCAGTAGTAGAAGATATGCGCATGTATGCAGTATCACGCCTGTATATGGATAACTTCCCGCATCTGAAAGCCTATTGGCCAATGTTGGGCAGACAAAATGCCCAGCTTACTTTATCATTCGGCGTAAACGATATTGATGGCACGATTGACGACTCCACCAAAATATACGCTATGGCTGGAAGCGAAGAACAAACCCCAACCATGAGCACCGAAGAACTAGTTCGCCTAATTAAACAAGTAAACCGCCAGCCAGTAGAAAGAGGAACTTTGTAC
>CAZTCS010000122.1:1216-11084 GCA_964611995.1 uncultured Sediminibacterium sp.
ACTCGGAGGAGGAATCTTTGATTTTTTGATCTCTGATCTTTGATTTTATACACCTTGAATCATTTCTCAAATCGAAAAATCAAAGATCAAAAATTCAAAGATCAAAGATTCTGCTTTTCTTCTTTGTATAAATCCACCTGATGTTTGGTTGGTAGTAGGATCAGGCGAAGGGTTGTGTCATTGGTGAAATAGCTGATGGCCCAGTTAATAAATATGATGAGCTTGTTTTTTACACTTAGGATAAGCATCAGGTGCAGGAACATCCATACAAACCACGCAAACCGTCCCTGAAAGCTCATAAAGGGTAAATCGACCACTGCCTTTCTTTTACCTACCGTTGCCATTGTACCCGGACTTTTATATTTAAATGGCAATAAAGTAGTTCCCCTTTGTAATCTTTTTAAATTCTGTACCAGGTTCTTTGCCTGTGCAATTGCCACATTAGCCAATTGTGGATGTCCTTTTGGAAATTCAGTTGTTTCCATATAGGCGATATCACCCAGCACGAAAATATTTTCAGATCCTTCCATACGGTTAAACTGATCTGTTTTGATCCTATTACCCCTTACCAGCAAAGATGTATCAACCCCTGCAGGAACATTGCCAGTTACACCAGCGGCCCATATAAGTGTGTTTGTAGCGATAGTGGTGCCATCGGCAAGCAGTACTTTTTTCCCATCATAATCTTTTACCTGTGTATTTACTTTTACCAATACACCCATGGATTCAAGATAAGACTGCGATTTCTGTTGCGAAATTTTACTCATCGGTCCGAGTGTGGCAGGACCAGCTTCAAGTAAATACACGTTTAGCTTAGTGAAATCCATATCAGGATAATCACGTGGCAGGATATTCCTTTTTAGTTCAGCCAATGATCCCGACAGCTCAACTCCGGTAGGTCCACCCCCTACTACCACTATATTCATAATACCTTCCAGTTCTTCTGGTGTGGCCTGTAATGCCTGTTCAAAATTGAGCAGGATTCGATTGCGTAATGCAATAGCTTCTGTGGTAGATTTCATAGGAAATGCATACCGTTCAATATTTTTGTTTCCGAAATAATTAGTGGTACATCCTGTGGCAATAACCAGGTAATCATAAGGAAAAACACCTGCGTCGGTATATACATTTTTAGTATCCGCGTCTATTCGATCAATACCTGCAACCCTAACATGCACATTGGCCTTATTCTGAAATACTTTACGAAGTGGAAATGAAACGGAACTAGGTTCTAACCGGGCGGTTGCGACTTGGTAAAAAAGAGGTTGAAACTGGTGGAAATTGTACTGATCAATCAGCGTAATATCATAGTCTGATCCTTTTAATCTGCGTGCCAACTGTAACCCTGCAAAGCCAGCACCAAGAATGACAATTCTGTTTAACATGGCGCATTTCTTACAAAGCTACGATGGATCTTTGATTTTTTGATCTTTGATCTTTGATTTAAGGGGTTTGAATTATTCCATAAATCGAAATAGTATATGCAATCATTACTAATGGTATTATTGCCACTGAATACACAGAATTCCACAGAAAATTTCTTCAGTGTATTCAGTGTCTTCAGTGGCAATAAATCCTAAATGGATCTTTGATTTTTTGATCTTTGATTTAAAAGATTGAATTATCCCCTAATTCAAAAAATCAAAGATCAAAAATTCAAAATTCAAATCCGACATCTGACATCTGACATCTGAAATCCCCTTTAGCATTCCGGCAAACTAATAGGAATGTGAATTGCGAGCCCTCCGTCTGCGGTTTCTTTGTATTTGCTGCTCATGTCGAGTGCAGTGTCCCACATGGTTTTAATTACTTTATCGAGGCTTACCTTGGCATAATCGGGCGAACTCTGCAGCGCCAATTGCGATGCGGTTATGGCCTTTATTGCACCCATCGTATTGCGCTCAATGCATGGCACTTGTACCAGTCCGCCAATAGGGTCACAGGTTAGTCCAAGATGGTGTTCCATCGCTATTTCTGCGGCCATTAATGTTTGTCTTTGTGTGCCGCCCAATGATTCTGTTAATGCTGCTGCTGCCATTGCGGAGGAAACACCTATTTCTGCCTGACAGCCACCCATGGCAGCGGAGATGGTGGCTCCTTTTTTGAATATACTGCCAACTTCAGAAGCGGTAAGTAAGAAATGTAAAATCTTTTCTTCATCAAAACCATCACAAAAAGCAATATAATATTGCAGCACTGCTGGTATTACACCGGCGGCTCCATTGGTTGGTGCAGTAACCACACGGCCGAAAGAAGCGTTCTCTTCATTCACTGCCAATGCAAAACAACTTACCCAATCTAGTGTGTATTTAAACCCATTCCCTCCTGCCCTGATGGCATCGATCCAGGAATTATAGTCTTGATAGCTGTGGTTATTGATGAGCTTTTTATTCAGGTCAAATGCTCTGCGGCGTACTTGTAATCCACCAGGCAATTCACCTTTGGTATGACATCCCCTATAAATACAATCGCGCATGGTGCGCCAGATATTCAAGACGCCTTCTTTGGTATCTTTTTCTGAGCGCCAGGCAGATTCATTCTCCATAACTACTTCATGAACACTCATCCCTGTTTTCATGCACCAGTGTAAAAGCTCATCCGCAGTGTTCACCGGGAATGGAAGTTCTACCGCCTGTTGTGCATCTTTATCTTCTCCTTCTTTCACTACAAATCCACCACCGATTGAATAATAGGTTTCACTGAAATTCTCGCCATTTTTCAACTCCACCAGAAATGACAGCCCATTAGGATGAAAAGGCAGTGTTTCATTAAAGAGAAATTGCAGGTTATCAGGAAAATGAAAGGGAATAGAAAGTGCACCACCTAAAGGCAATGTTTGGGTCTGCTCAATGGTTTTTATTTTAGGCGTAATGCTGTTTACATCTATGGTTACCGGATCTTCGTTACACAATCCAAGCATAACGGCTATATCGGTTCCATGACCCTTCCCTGTTTTGGCTAATGAGCCATAGAGCAGCACCGTTACTGATGCCACTTCTTCGATTTTATATTTAGTCTTGATGGTTTCTAGACATCTTAAAGCAGCACGCCATGGGCCTAGGGTATGTGAGCTGGATGGACCTACTCCAATCTTAAACATATCAAAAACCGAAATCGCTTCGTGTGGCATAGGGGTCGTTTAGAATGTAAAGTTAAGCAAATGGGGAGTCCGAAAGTCCGAGGTTCGAGAGTCTGTGGGATATTTTTACAAAATAGTGGATGGTTGAATTCTTAGCTTAATATGGAACACGGATTTTCATGATTATTATGATCGATCATGATAAATCATCAAAATCATGAAAATCTGTGTTCCCTCCTTCGCCCAGTATCTTTAAATTTACTTATGAGACTGTTATTGCTTTTAATCCTGTTCATCCCCACTGTTCTTTCTGCTCAGAATAAAAAAGTGGATACTGTTTTTTTGAAACAGCTTTTGCAATCAAAACCTGAGTTATTCGGTACCATCCTCCAAAACAGGGATAGTTTTCGGGTACAAATTTTGTACACGCAGATTGATAGAGACAAAAAGAACAAACCGGTTTTTACCGATTATGGTTTTCACCTTAACCAGGATGAATACTTTTATCAGGCCAGTATGGTTAAAATGCCGGTTGCATTCCTTGCGCTTGAAAAACTAAGTAAAGTCAAAAGAGCCGGCATACCTGTTTCCATACAAAACACTTTGATTACTGATAGTCTTGATTTGGTGAAATATGCTGATAAAATACAAGACAGCTTTCCCGACAGACCCACGATAGAACGTTTAATTAAACAGATTTTCCTGGTGAGCGATAATGATGCATTTAACAAGCTCTACGAATACCTGGGACAGGAATATATTCAACAGAAACTCACTGAAAAAGGTTATCCGGAAGCTATCATACGACATAGACTGAGCGTGAGCAGAACAGAGGAGCAAAACAGAAAAACAAATGCGACAAGTTTATTGGATAAGCATGGGGCCATCATAACATCTCAGCCACCTGCATACAGCAAAGCTGTGTTCCCTTCTTTTCAGTCTCATTTAGGTAAAGGATATTATGCAGGTAGTCAACTAATCAATAGTCCCTTTGTATTTGATGATAAGAACAGGGTATACCTGAAAGATTTTCACCGCATTTTACAAACGGTGATCATGCCGGAAGCTTTTCCAAAAAAGCAACGGTTTGATTTTACCAAAGAAGATCAACAGTTCATTTATCATTGGATGAGTGCTTTCCCATCAGAGAGTACTTCACCAAGCTATGATACTGCAACTGTGGGCGATGCGGCAGTGAAATTTTTATACTACGGAGCAGCAAAAGGAAGGGCCCCCAAGCATATACGCATCTTCAATAAAATTGGTGGTGCTTATGGCTTCCTTACTGATGTGAGTTATTTTGTTGACTTTGAAAAGAACATAGAATTCTTCCTAAGCGCAACCATTCTCTGTAACAGTGATGGTATTTTTAATGACGATAAATACGATTATACTTCAATAGGCTACCCCTTTCTAAAAAACCTCGGACGCACGGTGTACGATTACGAATTGCAAAGAACGAAAACCAGAGTGCCAAAGCTCGACAGGTATAAAATTCATTACTAAGTCGATTTTAGATCTCTGATGTGGGATCTCTGATGTCGGATTTGTTATTTTAGGAGGCGTATTTAGAGAATTTGTTGCCACTGAAGGCACAGATGACACTGAAGAATATTTCTGTGCATTTCTGTGCCTTCAGTGGCAACAACTATAAATCCGACATCAGAGATCAGAGATCAGAGATCCTTTTCCTCGTTTTGCCCGGAAACTTACACCCGTTTGCTTGTTTTTTCCGAACTTCCCGCTCGCAAATTCAAGTATCATATTTATTTAATGTAAGTAAGCAATGCAACTATCTTCTCTTCTCAACCGGTTTAATGAGCCGGAAACCCTTAAAATGGCCAAATTAGGCCGCGAATTAAGAGCTAAAGGCGTTGATGTAATCGACCTTAGCTTAGGTGAACCAGATTTCGATACCCCGCAGCATATTAAAGATGCTGCCATTAAAGCCATCAATGATAACTGGAGTCATTATACACCAGTACCAGGTTTTCTTGATTTAAGAGAAGCGGTTTGTTCTAAACTTAAACGCGACAATAACCTGGACTATGCTCCGGAAAACATTGTAACTTCTACAGGTGCCAAACAAAGTCTGGCTAACGCCATACTGGCTTTGGTAGATGAGGGTGATGAAGTAGTTATTCCTACTCCATATTGGGTTACTTATTCTGAACTGGTAAAAATTGCCCGTGGTAAAGTAGTGGAAATCAGAACCACAGTTGAAAATAGCTTCAAAACCACACCCGCTGAACTGGAAGCTGCTATTACACCTAATACCAAAGTATTTATGTTCTCTTCCCCTTGTAATCCATCAGGGGCAGTATATAGCAAAACTGAATTAGAAGCATTGGCTGAAGTATTCAGAAAATATCCGAACATCACGATTTTATCTGATGAAATTTATGAGTACATCAACTTTGTTGGTTCTCATGAAAGTATTGCTCAGTTTGCAGACCTAAAAGACCGTGTGGTATTGATCAATGGCTTAAGTAAAGGTTTTGCCATGACCGGTTGGAGACTTGGTTATATAGCTGCTAATGCAACTATTGCCAAAGCCTGTGAAAAATTACAAGGACAATTCACCAGCGGTACCTGTTCTATTACGCAGAAAGCTGCTGTTGCTGCTTTAACCGGCGACCTGCGTCCTTCAGAAGAAATGACTGAAGAATTTACCAGAAGAAGACAACGTACATTAGAACTGGTTCAGGAAATTCCTGGCTTCAAATGTTTTGCTCCAGAAGGTGCATTTTATGTGTTTCCGGATGTGAGTGCGTATTATGGTAAATCAGATGGTACAAATACCATTAGCAATGCGGCAGATTTTAGCATGTACTTATTAAATACTGCGCATGTATCTTCTGTAATGGGAGATGCTTTTGGTGAGCCAAACTGTGTTCGTTTTTCTTTCGCAAACAGTATGGGTAATATCGAAAAAGCCTGGGGAAGAATTAAGGAAGCCTTGGCGAGGTTAAAATAAAAATCTGTGAATCTGTGGCGAAAAAATAAGCCACAGATTCACAGATTACCAAAGATTATTTTGAGGCGGATACTGTTCCGCCTTTTTTACTGTCTACAGTTACGGTGTATTTACCACCACCCTGTACAATCCATTTCACAGTAACTGATCCAAGTCCAGGTATATTGGCCACTTCAATGGTTGCCGGGTTTTGCTCCTGCTCCCTGCTGAGATTAAGATCGCGGTTTTCTACCTGCATCGCAGATACAATTTTACCGGATGTAGTCAGGGTAATATAATCTGGCCGCTCAATCTTGTTTTTGGCATCCTGACTGCTATGTGTTGGCATCAGTCTGCTATTGGTAATAACAGCAGTCACTTCTTTTAATCCATCACCCAAATCTTTTTCAGTGATTTCGTACACACTGAGTTTTGGTGTATGGTAACTATGATAGATACTGAATGCCATATTGCGGTGAGCATCCGATTCTAATAAAAAACCAGGATGTGCACGACCGAAGTTTTTCTTCATTCCTCCTACTTCAATTTTACCATATTGCGGGTGATCATATTCTGCCCATGGCACAAAAGCATCCTGAAACAAAAGGTATCGATCAAAACTAAAACTGGCATTATCAAAAGGATCGCGTGTTGCATCGCGCATATACATCAGATAGGGAGTCCAGAGTTCGTTTGAATAGGTGTAAATACCACGACCCGCATAGAACCAATCTAATTCCCCACCATAAGCAGAATAGAGATCTTTATAAACCACCAGATACTTATAACCCGGGATCAATTCTTCTCCTTTTTTGGCGATGGCATCATACACAGCAATATCTTGTGAATTATAAGTTCCGACGTCTTCTTGTCCACCAGGGCCACGTAAAATCATACCTCCTGCATTGTGGAATGATTGTGCTGCGGCAATATTTGGATGTTTCATTACAAATTCCATTACGGCCCTGTTTTCAGGAAGGGAGAAGGGATATTTATACGCACCATTCTGGATATAATTCGGCTGCCATCCCCAACCCCAATCGCGATTCGGATCGTATTCAAAAGTGTAGCCATCTTCGTTTACACGTCCATCGCCATCATTATCGACTCCTTCAATACCTAATAATTCATAATCACCTTTTTCATCCGGACCAACCTGGATCATATTGCGTGGATCTTTGGGATCAACTTTCCAACGGCCATTCGGATTTTTTCTGCGCATCATCGTTATGTGTCCATCATTGTTGATATCATCATAACTATCTTCATTAACCAACCCATCGCCATCATTATCTACGGGTATTACACCAGATCTTGGTGAACTACCGGTATTGGGTTTGTGCATATAGCTATCACGCGCATCGGGGTTAATGGTAGGAACGATATAAAACACTTTATCTTCCAGTAACTCCTGAATGAATTTGGTATCACCAAAAGATTCTGTGAGGTACCATGCGGTATAAAGTGCAAATTCTGCACCCTGAATTTCGTTGGAGTGAATATTTCCATCGATATACATGCCCGGCTTCTGGTCGGCATTGCCGCCTTTTTTGAAATCGGTTATGGTTAAACACCATAAATCGCGGCCCTCATAAGATTTGCCGATAGATTGCAGTTTGGCCAGATCTGGATATGCTGCTGCTATTTTTTTACAAATTTCACTGATACCTGCATGATCATAATAGCGGTTCCAGGTAACAGTAACTTTTGGATTTGCCGGAGAACCCGCTGCCTTGAACACCTGGTTGGGCAACTGAGCCTGTACAAACAATCCCGTGCTTAGAACGAGTATTGTAGTAACTATTTTTAAAGTAATTTTTTTCATGTTGAAATAGTTTGTGGTGATCAAAGATTAATCTCGATGGTTTTGGTACCTGCGGTAGGACAACCTGCTTCTAACGTAATTTTGCCAGTACCTTTTACCACCCAACTAAAGGAGTTAGATTCATTAGGCTCTAAACTGCTGAGCAATTGAATTTTTCTTCCCCCAATGATCTCCTGCTTATCATTTGTTTGTACTGCTACTTTCACTTTTTTCAGGAAATAATTTCTTTCACCGAGTTTAGTATGAGTAGACAAACTTCCTTTATTCACTACATCAAGACTGATACGCGTTAATCCATTTGCGAGCTTTTCTGTCTTCAGGTTTACCACATCAATCTCAGGCTGATAGCCAGCAAGTTTAACCAGAAATGCAGTATGCGTTTTTATAACAGACTCCACCATTTTATACGGAGGATTATTGAGTACATAAGGATCAACTCCACCTACTTCCACTTTTTGTCCGGGGAAATCAGGATGCTGAATCGTTTTCCATTCTGTGAATGTATTAGCGATTCCTTGTTGCGATGCCCAGCGTAAATAATTTGCAGTAGGATCCTCAACGGTAAATGGTTTTTCTTTTTTTGTAGTATCCGGTTTGGTCTTTGGAACCCACCAACCTGGAGTGCTAAAGCTGTAACGACCAAAATGGAAATATCCCCATGACAACACATCCCCGGCTGTAACATTATTCTTGGGTGCATCTTTTGAGCCAGTTACTTTATTATACATATCACTTACCATGCTGTTCACTTTGGCATCAGCATCCAGTAAGCCCGCTACTATTCGCTGGTTAGCGGCACCTGGGTTGTAACTAATCGGTGTAGAGAGGTTATTGTTTGAGCCGAAACTTACAACCGCATAAACATTAAATGCATCATAAAGAAAATCGAGCATGGCCCTTGTTTCTTTTTCACTGGCAGGAAAATCACCTGCGCCTGGTGCAAATGTTTTATGCTGATAAGTCAGGTTTTTGTTGAAGGCAATTCCACCTTCTCCATCTTCATTAAACAAGCCGTCTTTGTCGTTATCTATTCCTTCTGGCAATAATTCATACTTGCCTTTTTCTCCTTTGCTGATATCGGCTTTCACCAATACTCGTGCATCATCAGGATGCAGTTTATAATCGCCAGTAACCGACTCTATACGGAGTAAACTAATTTTGCCATTACCGTCAAGGTCATCCCATCCATCTTCATTTGTTTTACCGTCGCGGTCATCATCGGTATTGGATGCATTTCCGGTTCTGTCTGCACGGAGCTTACTGAAATACTGCTCCATGGCATCAGGACTCATATTTGGAAATACATAGTAAGTCGTTTTGTTGAGAAGCGCTTTGATGCTATCGGTTGCAGATCCTTTTAATAATTGTTCTGCAAAACCAATGGCCAGTTCAGTACCAAGCAGGTGATTTCCTTCAACGCCACCAATAACGGCAATAGCAGGCTTAGAAGCTGTTTTACCTGTTCCGATGGTTAATAACCAGATGTCTTTGCCACCATTGGTTTTAGTTAGCGACTTTAGTGAAGTGAGTTGCGGATAAGCTTTACTTAAAGCATTAAGCCTGTTGGCTTGTTCTGCCGCATTACTGTAGTCCTGAGCGCTGACATTTGCAGCCACCCAACACAGCAGTGTTGTAATCATGAGTTTTCGCATGCAGTATGATTTTTGGGTTTTAAATATAAACCAAAGACCTTGTTTTTAGCCGTAAATTCCTTGAGTGGATGAATTTTGATGGAAGGGAATTGGGCTGCAAGCTGCAGGCTGCAGGCTACAAGCTTTGATGGTGCTTGATTTAGTCCTTCTGCATTTGATGGAATAAATGTGAGGGTTTGTAGCTATTGTTGTCCTGAGAAATTTAGCCCCGAGTTGTAAATGATGCGTAGCATTGAACACGGATTTTGATGATTTTCAAGATATATCATGATAAATCTTGAAAATCATGATAATCTGCGTCCTATTAATAGCGGATAGTGCATTAGCAGGAATCAACTATTTCATTAACCAGTTCA
>CAZTCS010000123.1:0-11076 GCA_964611995.1 uncultured Sediminibacterium sp.
TTTTTTCGATTCCATCATCTACATTGGCAGCTTCCTCAATAACTTCTATATCAGAATGATCCTGCAATAATTTCTTTAACTCATTTCGTGCAAGTCTTTCATCATCAATAATGATTGCTTTGATAGCCATAGCTCAGATTATTATATAGAATTAAGAATAAACGGTTTGTACGGGCATTTTTACAGTGGCTTCCACCATATTGTTTCCAATGTCCTTGATTTCAAAGTTAGCTTTTCCTCCGAATAATAGTTTCAGTCTGTTTCTGGTACTATTAATTCCGAATCCGTCGTTACTGGCATTATTATTCAACTGCCCGGTATTACGGATAATAAGTTCATGATGGTCATCCCTGTAATCTGAAATTACTTTAATCATACCACCATCTTTCTGCTTGCCAATACCATGCTTAATCGCATTTTCTACCAGGGTCTGTAACATCATCGGTGGCACAGGCTGGTCCAGGGTATCCTCATCAATTTCATACTCCACATTCAACCTGTCCTCAAAACGAATATGTTCCAATGCCAGGTAGTCTTTTACAATATTCAGTTCCTTTTCAAAAGGCACTGTTTCTAACTTTTCGGCCTGCATACTACTCCGTAATATATTACTCAGTTCAGTAATCGCTGTCCGGGCCCTGTTCGGGTTCTCATCTACCAATGCCCTGATACTATTCAATGCATTGAAGATAAAATGCGGATTGATATGCGATTTAATAGTCTTCAATTCTAGCTCCTTAACCAGGCTTTCCAGCTTTACTTTCTGGATCTCACTCTTGGTTCCGAGCTCAACATAATGCCAAATGTAATAAATCGACACCCAAACCAGTATCATGGGTGAATCAAAAATCAGGTTTGAGAGGAATCGCTTGGCGATGGAGGCTTTATTGGCATGATCATAATACCCCAGCCATTCTACTATAGCACTGTTACAAAGGCTATACAATACAATAATGGTAAGGATTACTGTTGTTAACAGCCACCATTTACTGATCTGGATGGGTGGCCTTAGCTCCATGCTGATTACAAATTCACGCAGTAAATGCGTAAAAACCAATCCCAACAGTGTGGTAATGATCAACCTGTAATAAAAGATTTCGCTAATATCTCCGGTACGGTCCTTGAATATAAAGGCAAAGAAGACCATGGTTAAACCATAGAACAGCCAGCCTCCAAACTGGCACCACCAGTATAATGTAGTTTTGCTCGTCCTCATGTATCAACAAATATAGCAGGAAAGCTACGCCGCAAACCCCTGATTTTTGATTAATGGCAAATACCGGAGTTGTTTGGTGCAAAATAATGTTGCGGGTCGACGAACCTTCTTTAATTACGGCTGTTTCTTAACGAATCACCAGAACTTACTTACGACTAAAAACGTATTTTTACATTTAAATCCCAGTCTGCATGGAGATCATACCAGGCAAATTATTAGGCCAGATCAATCATCCCGACGACCTGAAAAGGTTTTCCAGAGAGCAATTGCACCAGGTTTGCGATGAATTGAGACAATATATCATTGACGTCGTAAGCGTACACGGAGGGCATTTTGCAGCCAGTCTGGGAGTGGTAGAATTGAGCGTAGCCCTTCATTATGTGTACAATACACCTTATGATCAATTAGTATGGGATGTGGGCCATCAGGCTTATGGACATAAAATACTTACCGGACGCAGAGATCAGTTTATTACCAACCGCAAATACAAGGGCCTGAGCGGATTCCCGAAAAGATCGGAAAGTGAGTTTGATACTTTTGGGGTTGGACACTCTTCTACCTCTATTTCAGCGGCCCTTGGAATGGCGATGGCTGCTAAATATAAAGGTGAAAACCGCAAATCAGTGGCCATCATTGGCGACGGCTCCATGACGGCAGGTATGGCTTTCGAAGCCATGAACCATGCTGGAGTAGCAGACAGTGATATGCTGATTATCCTCAACGATAACTGCATGAGCATCGACCCTAATGTGGGCGCTTTAAAAGAATACCTCACAGATATCAGCACTTCCCCTACCTATAATAAAGTAAGGGATGAAGTGTGGAACCTCCTCGGAAAACTCCCTGTAGGCAAAAACCTAAGCCGCGACCTGGCTTCAAAACTGGAAGCTGGCGTAAAAGGTGTGGTGAGCAAAAGCAGTAACTTATTCGAGGCATTAAAGATTCGATACTTTGGTCCTATTGACGGACACAACATCACCAAACTGGTGGATACCCTGAAAGACCTGAAAGAAATTCCAGGTCCGAAGCTGTTGCACATTATTACTACAAAAGGTAAGGGTTATGCATTGGCAGAGAAAGACCAAACCAAATGGCATGCACCGGGTTTGTTTGATAAGGTTACCGGAGAGATTTATAAGAAAAAAATCGAAACTCCGCAGCCACCTAAATACCAGGATGTATTTGGACATACCATGATTGAACTGGCAGAATTGAATGATAAAGTGATGGGCGTTACCCCTGCCATGCCAAGCGGTTCTTCCCTAAAATTCATGATGGAAAAAATGCCACATCGCGCTTTTGATGTGGGTATTTGTGAACAACATGCCGTTACCCTAAGTGCTGGTCTGGCAACACAAGGCATGCGGGTATTCTGTAATATCTACTCATCCTTCATGCAACGCGCTTATGATCAGGTGGTACATGATGTTGCGATACAAAAATTACCGGTGGTGCTTTGTTTAGACCGGGCAGGACTTGTAGGTGAAGATGGACCAACACACCACGGCTGTTACGATATTCCTTATTTCCGTTGTATTCCCAACCTTATTGTGAGTGCACCGATGAATGAACAGGAATTGCGTAACCTGATGTACACCGCACAACTGGAAAAAACAACCCATCCTTTCGTAATTCGATACCCTCGTGGTGAAGGTGTTATGCCTGAATGGAGAACGGCTTTTGAAGAAGTGCAGATTGGTAAGGGCAGAAAAATAAAAGACGGTAGAGATGTGGCCATATTAAGCTTTGGTCATCCAGGCAATTTTGCAACCGCCGCAATCCGTGAACTAAGAACAGATGGTATCGACCCTGCTCATTATGATCTTCGTTTTGTTAAACCGATTGATGAAGATTTATTACACGAAGCCTTTAGCAAATACAACAAGATTGTTACTGTGGAAGATGGGACCGTATTAGGTGGCTTTGGTTCCGCGATACTGGAATTCATGAATAAATATGGTTACAAAGCCGATGTAACTATTCTCGGTATTCCAGACAGGCTGGTAGAACATGGTACACCAAAAGAATTACACAGAGAGTGTAATTATGATGCACAGGGTATAGCCGATTCTGTTCGAGCCTTGTTGAAAGAAACAGTAAATACAACAGTACTCTTAGGATAATTCTCTTACTATAATCTGTGAATCTGTGGCTAACTTTTTTTGCCACAGATTCACAGATTTTTTTATGGAATAAACATGAGCGATCATCTTTTATAGAAAAAAAATGTTTCGCCTAAGTTTAGTAGCCCTGACCTTGCTTATTTTAATCCCTCTCTCTGCTCAAACAAGGTTCGCAAATCTGCAACCGACCATAAAAAATTTTATACAGCAACAAAAAATGGAAGACCGATTTTGCTTCCTGGTTGATCTCCAGCTTCATAATGGCAAAAAACGTTTTTTTGTTTACGACGTTTTGAAGGATAGTATATTAAATGCTGGCATGGTAACACACGGGGCTTGCAGGGAATATTATTTATCGGATGTCCGATATTCAAACCAGCCAGGATCTGAATGCAGTTCAAAAGGAAAGTATAAAATTGGCGCTCAATACCATGGCATGTTTGGAAAATCATACAAGCTATATGGGCTCGACAGCACCAATAGCAATGCATTTAAACGGGCGGTAGTATTACATGCTCATAACAGCATTCCAGATAAAGAATCATACCCCGATCAGATACCGAATAGTCAGGGATGCCCGACAGTATCTCCTTTCTTTCTTGGTTTACTGAGTAAGTATATCACTCAAAGTAAAAAGCCTATTCTTCTGTGGGTACTGGATCGTCGGTGAAAGTATTGGTGAAGTCTTCGTCTGTAAGTCCTTCTTCCTTCAATTCTTCCTCCCTATGTTCATTCCATTCCACAATAAAATTATTCTTACCCTCAGCTACCATCAGTTTCATGAATTTCTGCTGGGTAAGTTCAAGGATAGATAAGAATAAGAAGATAGCATGTATGCGGTCGTTACACTGTTCAAAAACTTTTTCGAAAGCCACCGTTTTTTCTTTTGCTACAAAATCGAGCATATAATCACGGCTACCTTCCATTGTGTAGTTATAACGAACTACGGTGTGTACAGGTTTGTTCTGGCGATCGTGCACACGCTGCATCACTTTTTCAAAAGCCTTCATCAGCTTGAACATGGTGATGTTCTGAATCTCCGTGCCTTCTGAAGCATCTTCACCGATCTCTGCCAGCTCTTTTTGCAGGTTACCACGTTTCACCATCAGCATTCGCATAGCTTCCATTTCAGCCATTTGAACCGCAGCTTCTTTGAATCGCTTGTATTCAAGGATTTTATCGATCAGTTCCTGACGAGGATCGATCTCATTACCTTGTGCATCTATTTCTTTACGTGGCAATAATAATCTCGCCTTAATACGCATCAGCGTAGAAACGAAAAGAATAAACTCACTACTAAGTTCAATATTGAGTTTTTCTCCCTGGTGTATAAAGTCAAGGAAATCCTGTATGATTTTGGTAATCGGAATATTATAAATATCCAGTTCATCCCTTTCAATAAAAAACAAAAGGAGGTCGAATGGCCCCTCAAACTGGTCTAATTTAATCTGATAACTCGCTGTATTCACTGGTTCATGCTTTAGCTGCAAAGAAAACCCCTTCGGAGCTTATTTGTATCCGAAGGGGCTAATAGTTATCCACTTTGAGTCCGGAGACCGAAAGTCCGAAAGTCCGCAGAATCTCATCCCCGACTTTCGGACTTTCGGACTTATGGTCTTCAGAACCTACGGTCATCCTGACGAAGGAAGGACGGACTTTCGGACTCCTCTACACTTTCTTCAAAGAATCCCGTATTTCCGCCAGTAATTTCTCACTTTCAGAAGGTCCGGCTGGGGCTGATGGTTCTGCCGGGGATTTCATTTTATTGATTCCCTTAATAACCAGAAAAACCACAAAAGCCACTATTATAAAGTCTAATACATTGGTTATAAAACTGCCATATTTAATGGATACCTCTGCCGCTGCTTTGGTAATTACTGCTCCACTGGCATCTTTTACCTCTTCAACGGCCTCTTTAAGTACCAACACTTTATCATTAAAATCTACCCCACCAGTTAACATCCCTACTACGGGCATAACAACCCCGTCTACAAATGAGGTTACAATTTTTCCGAAAGAGGCTCCCATAACAAAAGCAACAGCTATATCTACCAGATTGCCTCGCATGGCAAACTCTTTAAATTCCTTGAGCATTCCCATAATGTGTTGGTTTGGTGAGTAATGAAAATAAATAAATTACCGGAAAAGAAAAAGCCTATTTCTTTAATCCCGGATATCGCATATTCAGTGATTTCAATAAGCCATGTAAAGCACTGGCCAGCACGTATTCCTTGTACCAGTTTTGGTCGGCCGGGGTGATCGTCCACGGAATTTTATTACACTGATTGAAGCAGTCTTCGTACACCTTCATATATTCTTTCCAGAGTTTGGCTTCCTCAAAATCTTTTTCATTGTATTTCCATTGCTTCTGCGGTTCACTTAGTCGTTCTGTTAGTCTAAGTTTCTGTTCTTCCGGAGAAACGTGTAAATAGAATTTAAGGATATGAGTCTGGTTATGTTTAGTGAGTAGCCATTCAAAATCATTAATGGCACGCATTCTTTCCTTTGCCTGCTGGTCTGTACACCATTTGTGAACCCTGGTAATAAGGATGTCTTCATAATGTGACCGGTTAAATACCTGAATCATTCCCTTTGCAGGTGCATGTTTATGAATGCGCCAGAGAAAATCATGGGACAATTCTTCAGCAGTAGGAGCTTTGAAAGAACTAACAGTAACTCCCTGCGGGTTCATATTACCAAATACATTACGGATGGCTCCATCTTTCCCGCTTGCATCCATTCCCTGGATAATGATCAGCACCGAATGTTTTCCTTCTGCAAACAATAAATTCTGCAGTTCATCGAGTTCGGCCACCATTTTGGAAGTTTTGGCTTTTATTCGCTCTTTATTCAGATTTTTTGGAGCTCGGGTGCTGATTTTATTGAGTTGTATCATGGGTAGAAAGTTAGTTCTTTAAAGTTAACCTTTATCATTAGACTTATTTCCTCGCTTGCGGGGTATTTGGCTGCAAGCTACAAGCCGCAAGCTGCAAGCCTTGATGGGTGGTAGTTTTAGGATTTGTGCTATTATTGGTAAAATATGTAGTTATGCGAATCAGTTATTTATAATTAGCTCGTTAATTAAATATTTGGTTGCTGTTAATGCTTATCTGTTATTAATAGAACACAGATTATCATGATAGATCTTGAAAATCATGATAATCCGTGTTCCATCATACGCAACACCTACAGACCTCCGTTTCGGAGATTGGAAATAACTCGTTCAAAAACCTCACCTTTACAAAAACGAAGCCTTGAAAGACAAACTGCTTAACTGGGGAATATTTATCGCACTTTCTTTAATCTGGGGTAGCTCATTCATCCTGATGAAAGAAGGTATGCGTGTACTTTCTCCTTATCAGGTAGCTTCTATCCGCATTTTAAGTGCAGGACTGGTTCTCACACCTTTTGCCCTGAAGGCTTTAAGACAGATACCCAAAAATAAATGGTTGCTGGTAGTGCTCTCTGGATTATTGGGTAACTTTTTTCCGGCTTATCTTTTTTGTATTGCAGAAACCCAGATAGACAGTTCCCTAGCCGGTATTTTAAATGCACTTACCCCCTTATTTACCATACTGGTTGGTATTTCTTTTTTTCAGTTAAAAGCCAGTAGTACAAAAATCATCGGAGTGGTGATCGGATTTATTGGTTTATGCCTACTGATGCTTTCCGGAAAAGAAGTGAGCTTTAATAATTTATCGTATGCTGCACTTGTATTACTTGCTACACTTTGTTATGGCATAAATGTAAACATGGTTGGCAGACATATGCGGGAAGTGGGTTCTTTGAATATTGCTTCACTGGCATTTGTGTTTCTGATAATCCCTTCTGTTACCATCTTATATTTTACAGGTTATCTTCAAATGCACCTGACTGATGCCAGTGTTATAAAAGCCACAGGTGCTTCTTTTATTCTGGGTGTTTTTGGAACAGCTATCGCTTCGATTATTTTTTATATGCTGGTAAAACGTGCAGGTACCCTCTTTGCATCAATGGTTACCTATGGCATTCCTTTCGTTGCAGTGTTCTGGGGACTACTAGACGGTGAAAGCATAACCATACTGCAAGTTGCCTGCCTGGGCATTATACTTTGCGGTGTTTACCTCGTAAACAAAAAAACAAACTCCTGATTTTTGATCTTTGATTTTTTGATCTTTGATTTTTTTGAATTGGGTAAAATAAAAAGCGGTTAAGTAAACTGCTTACTTAACCGCCTGAATATCTTCCAAATCAAAGATCAAACATCCTAAACTGCCATCATTTCTTTTTCTTTTGCCGCAAGGTGTTTGTCTACCAGGGATATGAACCTATCCGTTACATCCTGGATAGTTTTTTCTGCGTCTTTTGCGGCATCTTCACTTAGACCATCTTTTTGTAATTTTTTTACCTGCTCTATTGCGTCGCGACGAATATTTCGGATCGCTACTTTGGAGTGTTCACCCTCGCCGGCTGCTCTTTTTACCAGTTCTCTCCTTCTTTCTTCCGTAAGAGGAGGCAAAAATAATCGAAGCTGAACACCGTCATTTTGAGGGGTAATACCAATATTAGCAGCCATAATAGAACGCTCAATAGCAGCAAGCATATTTTTCTCCCATGGCTGTATGCTGATAGTACGTACATCCAATACACTAATATTAGCAACCTGGTTAATAGGTGTTGGTGAGCCATAATAATCTACCGCAATACCATCCAACATGGTAGGGTTAGCCTTACCAGCGCGTATTTTGGTGAGTTCCGTTTCCAGGTGATTGATGGCCTTACCCATATTATCTTCCGTATCGGCGAGTATTAAATCCAGCTCTTCTGACATAGTAGCATTTTAAGTGGGCAAAACTAATGAATTAGGAGGAAAAAGTGAGTGGTGAGTAGTCAGTAGTGAGTAATCAATGAAAAACTCACTACTGACTACTCACCACTCACTTTTTTCACTCATTACCTTTATCTTCGCACCACTATTAAAAGCATACTATGGCAAGCATCCAGGAACTCCAGTCAGCGGCCTCACAGATCAGGCGCGACATCGTAAGAATGGTACATGGCGTACAAAGCGGACACCCCGGTGGATCATTGGGTTGTACCGATTTCTTAACCGCCCTGTTTTTTCATACCATGAAGCACGACCGCCAGTTTAAAATGGACGGTGTGGGGGAAGACCTGTTTTTCCTTTCTAACGGACATATTTCTCCTGTTTATTATTCCGTATTGGCGCGTTCTGGTTATTTCGATGCGAAAGAACTGGCTAGCTTCCGTAAACTGAACACCCGTTTACAGGGTCACCCAACCACTCACGATCATCTACCAGGTGTTCGTATTGCAAGTGGTTCCCTGGGTCAGGGTATGAGTGTGGCAATTGGTGCCGCACTTACCAAAAAATACAATAACGACCCTCACCTCGTTTTCTCTTTACATGGTGATGGTGAGTTGCAAGAAGGACAAATCTGGGAAGCAGTAATGTTTGCTGCTCATAATAAAGTAGATAACCTGATTGCTACCATCGACTGGAACGGTCAGCAAATCGATGGCCCAACCAGTAAAGTACTGGCACTGGATAGCCTGCACGATAAATTCAAAGCATTTAACTGGACCGTACTCGAAATGAATGGCAATGATATGGATGATGTTGTTGCAGTTCTGGATAAAGCAAAATCCATGACCGGTCAGGGTAAACCAATCTGTATACTCATGAAAACAGCCATGGGTAAAGGTGTAGACTTCATGGAAGGCAGCCACGAATGGCATGGCATCGCCCCAAGCGATGAGCAATTAGCAAAAGCATTGGCGCAATTACCTGAAACATTGGGGGACTACTAGAGAAGTCAAAATTCAAAAGTAAAAATTCAAAAATATCGTTTAAAAAGAGAGCCGCTTATGAATAATAAGCGGCTCTCTTTTTTTTGAATTTTGAATTTTTACTTTTGAATTTTGATTTTCACTTCAACGCCAATTCCTGCTTACTCGCTTTCCTCGAAGGAATCCATGCAGCAATAAAACCTATTGCAGTTACCGTTACGAGTACAAGCAGGTAATCTGATGGAATGAGTTTTACTGGGTATGCTTTTACAATAAATGTATCGCCTCCCAGTTTAATAGGTTCAAAGCGAATTTGTATCCAGCAGATTAAAGTCGCCAGCAACATGCCAAGCGTGGCTCCAACACCGGCAAGCAATAAACCCTCTGATAAAAATATTGATTGAATTCTTCTTTGGGAAGCTCCCATTGCCTGCAATACAGCAATATCTTTTTGTTTCTCTAATACCAGCATCGTTAATGCACCAATCATGTTAAATGCTGCTACAACAAGTATCAGAGATAAGATGGCATAGATCACCCACTTCTCCATTTGCATTACGGCATATAAACTTTTATTCTGCTCATACCTTGTCTGCACCAGGAATTCATTACCAAGCAATTTCTGTAATTGCTGTTTTACTTCGTTTTCATTTCCACTTACTTTAATTTCAATAGCACTGTATTCATCGCTGTTCATATTGAGCATATACCTGAAAAAATCGAGGTTGGTAAATGCATATTTATTATCAAACTCCTGCTGTACCTGAAAAGTGCCCGATGGTCTGATTTGTTGCACATTCAACCCTTCCAAAGAATTAAACTTTGCCTTACGATTGGGCGTGTAAAGTGTGAGCGGATAAACAGATCTTTCTACTTCAGCACCGATCGCATTTTCAATACCATAACCCAACACAATTTGGGGAGATTCAGCATTACCCAAATTATATTTTCCTCTCTTTATGTGGTCAGTAATTTTATTGGTAGAAGCATATTGCTCATCGACACCTTTGACCAATACAATGGCCTGGTATGGACCATTCACAAGCAATGCTTTTTCTTCGGCTACCAGACTCACCACCGCCACACCACTCACTGCTTTGATTTGGTGCAGACGTTCATTATCCAATTTTAATATTTTCCCTTTTGCAGGTGCAATCCGAATATCGGTGTAGAAATCAGTGTATAGTCCTTTTACCAGCTCTTCAAATCCATTAAATACACTGAGTATAATAATGAGTGCCGCACACCCAACAGTAATAGCCGTAACGCTGATCCATGCAATGATATTAATTGCATTGGTAGATTTCTTAGATCGGAAATAGCGCCAGGCAAATAGGAAGTTCAATGTGGTGGGTTTGTTGGTGAATTGTCAATGGTCAATGGTGAATGGTGAGGTTTATTCACCATTCACCATTGACCATTCACGTGCTACTCTTCTCCTGTTTTTCTTTCGTCTTGTATCTTCTTAAAAATCTCCTCCATCTTAAATACATAATCCAATGTATCATCAAGGTAATAATGAAGAACAGGTATTCTGCGGAGTTGGTGTTTCATTTTGTCGGCCAGTTCTTTTTTAATTTCCCAGGCACGGTTTTCAATGGTTTTCATTACGGACTGCTGGTCTTTTACCTGAAATAGACTCAGGTAAATACGTGCTTCCAACAGATCGGGTGTTACTTTAACAGACGAGATTGATACCATTCCACCATCAATCATGGCCAGGTTTAGCCGTCTGAAAATATCATTCATTGATTCCTGTATGGCCCCTGCCACTTGTCTTTGACGTTTTCCCTCTTCCATGTTGATCGCTTTAATTGGTGGTAAAATTAGTTACTTTGCTGTGTTTTACCGATTTTATCCTGATATGAAGCGATTTTCGAGAATACTCTTTTACCTGCGTAACCAGAAGCGAAACATTGTATTATACCTGTTTTTCAACCTGTTTTC
>CAZTCS010000124.1:0-7810 GCA_964611995.1 uncultured Sediminibacterium sp.
CGAAGAGGCAGACACTGTTGTATCATACCTGCGGAATAATCCTGAAGTAGTTGAACAATGGTTGGGCCCCGACTGGCAGCAAGCCGGAAAAGATATTCCTATTCCAGTTGCTTATAGGAATGAATTATGGAAGCGTGTAAAATCTTCCATAGAAATTGAGCAACCGGTAAGAAGCATACGTTTAAAACAATACATCTCCGCAGCAGCGGCAATTATTTTATTACTCTGTAGCTGGATGTTTTTTATTACAGAAAAACATTCCAATAACAGCACTGCACAATTGGCGGAACTCCAACAGGAAAAACAGGAGTTTAGAACCAATACCACCAATGCCCCTATCAATATTAATATGCCCGATGGTTCTACGGTTGTACTTGAGCCGGGATCTGTTATAAAATTTGCGAAAGGGTTTACAGGAAAAGAAAGGAAAATAATACTGAACGGAACTGCATTTTTTGAAGTGAGTAAAAACCCTAATCGCCCATTCATTGTGGTATCGGGCGATATTACCACCACTGCATTGGGCACATCTTTCCGCGTTACAGAAAACACCGAAAATGTTACCGTAAAATTATATACGGGTAAGGTTGTAGTAAATAAAATCGGATCAGACAAAAACTGGAGTGGGCCGGTTTATTTATTACCCGGAACCGCCATGACTTACTCCATTAAACAAACCCGCACTACTGTTGCAGGTTTTGTACCTGAACAGTCGTTACTGGCAGCAGCAAAGAAACATAGAGAAATAAAAAAGAAAACCACAGCAGAACTAACTGAACTGGTTTTTGACAATGCGCCATTAGCGGAAGTATTGAAAGCAATAGAACAGCGCTATGGCATTACCATCAAATACGATGAAACTGTAATAAACAATCATTATTTCACCGGAAAAGTATTACCAACAGATCAGGCTGAAACATTGCTGAATGTAATTGGAAATATGAATGGATTGACGATTAAAGAAAATGGCAGTAACCATTTTCAGTTAACTAAAAATCAATAGATAACATATAAACAAGGCATTAACACATGGCCAACCATGTGCGGGAATCTTTTTGCAATAACCGAAACAAAATAAAATGAGAAAGCTGAAACAGACCAAACAACTGTTGTCTTTTTTGCTGCTGATGGTAATTTCCATTGCACAATTAAATGCACAGTCTACAGCAGCCGATGTAACCGGCTCTGTATTAACTGAAAAGGGAGAAGTATTACAAGGTGTTACAATTGTAGCCAGAAAACAAGGCGCACCAGCCAATGAATTGGTTACGGCAACAACGAATGAAAAAGGTGTCTTTGTTTTCAAACAACTACAGGTAGGTAGCCGATATAACTTTAGTTTTTCTTTTGTAGGTTATGAAGATGGAACACAGAATGGTTTTGTAGTAAAGCAACAGGCACAGACCAATTCCATACTAATTCGACTAAAAGAAAAAAACAGCCGTCTTGATGAAGTGGTGGTAACAGCCCTGGGAATTAAACGCCAGGAGAAGGCATTAGGTTATGCAGCGCAAACCATTAAAGAGAATGATGTAAATGATGCCCGTTCTAATAACTGGGTTGGCTCTTTGTCTGGTAAGGTAGCTGGTCTTAGTCTTATTTCTCCAGGCTCTGGTCCATTGAATTCAGTACGTGTATCACTTCGTGGTGATGCATCCATGAATCCGGAAGGCAACAATGCGCTCATCGTATTAGATGGCGTTCCTATGAATAGCGGTCTTACATCATCAGGCGTTAGTAACGCTTATGGTGCAGGATCTGGCAACGATGTCCCTATTGATTTTGGGAATGGCATTTCAGACATTAACCCGGATGATATTGAAAGCATAACTGTGCTAAAAGGCCCAGGCGCAACAGCGTTGTATGGTAGTCGCGCAGCCAACGGTGCATTATTGATTACTACTAAGTCGGGTGCAAGAAAAGACAAGGGAATCGGTGTAACCGTAAATACCAATGTAAGTTTTAATACGGTATTGCGTTGGCCAGATTATCAGTATGAATATGGTCAGGGAACAGGAAAGGCACTTAACTCAAGTGGTCAGAAATATTATTCCTATGGCGCTTCTGCTGATGGAGCCAGTACCGGTGGTACCAGCAGTGCATTCGGACCGAGGTTTGATGGACAGAGTTATTTCCAGTACGATCCAACGGTTGAGGGTCAATCGCCAACAAGGTTACCATGGATACCGTATACCAATAATATTAAAGGATTCTGGAGAACGGGTTCAACCATCACCAATAATATTGCCCTGGAGGGTGGTGGAGAAAATGGCTCGGTACGTGCTTCACTAACCCATTCTAAAAATGAATGGATCATGCCAAACACCGGCTATCAGCGTATCACAGCAGCGCTGAGCGTAAACCAGAAAATATCTGAGAAGCTGCGTATTACTTCAAAAATTAATTATACCAATAAGCAAAGCGATAACCTGCCCGCAACAGGTTATAATAACCAGTCGATTTCTTATTTCATGATATTCCAGAATCCAAATGTGGATCTCGCATGGTACAGACCAATCTGGAAAAAAGGGCAAACACAGGTTGATCAGGTACATCCTTTCAGTTCATTCATCGACAACCCTTACCTGATTGCTTATGAAATGACCAACGCCGTAAAAAGCAATATGATGGTGGGTAATATTGCGGCTACTTATGAATTCTCTAAAAAATTAGATTTCATGGTGCGTTCTGGTGTTAGCATGACGAATGAAGAGCGTGAACAAAAACGTCCATATAGCACCGCTAACTTCCAGAGAGGATATTATAAGCAACAAACCATTTTAGATTATGAGATCAATACAGATGTTTTATTGTCTTATAAAAACAAAATTGGATCAAATATCAACATCACCGCATCAGCAGGTGCCAATGCAATGAGTCGCTCATACAAACGTGTGGATGGTACTGTTGAAGGATTGGTTACACCGGCTGTGTACAAGCTGAGCAATGGTGTTAGTAATCCACTGATGACAAATGTTAACAGCAACAAGAAAGTGAACAGTGTTTATGGAACAGCATCTTTCGCGTACAAAAACAAGTTTTTTGTTGATGTAACCGGAAGAAACGACTGGTCCAGTACATTACCACTGCAGAACAATTCTTTCTTTTATCCATCTGTAAATACAAGTATCATACTGAGTGATGTATTTCAGCTGCCGAAGAAAATATCTTTTGCCAAACTGCGCTTCTCTGTGGCACAGGTGGGTAATGATACAGATCCTTATAAAACAAGTAAGTATTATGGCATGAGTGATTTCCCTAGTTCTGCCTCTGTGCCAACAATATTGCATAATGTAAACTTCAAACCGGAAATTTCTACCAACTATGAAGCTGGTTTAGATGTTCGATTGTTTAAAAACAGACTGAACCTGGATCTTACCGTATACAGTAACCTTACAAAAAACCAGATCCTTGATGTACCTCTTGATCCTACCACCGGATATTCAAGAGCGGTGTTGAATGCGGGAGCTGTTCGTAACCAGGGTATTGAAGTAGTGATAAATGCCAACCCGATTAAAACAAAAAACTTTAGCTGGAACACTATTCTTACCTGGTCTAAAAACCAGAACAGGGTAATGGAGCTGGCAGAAGGCATGGATGGTAAACAGGATATTGGCTACGGCGGTAACGCAACCATTCAGGCAAGGGTGGGTGGAACAACCGGAGATATTTATGGATTTGGATTTGCTCGTTCACCACAAGGAAAAATCATTTACAACAGTGCAGGTTTACCTGTGCGTCCGGCAGAAATTCAATACATCGGTACAGCTTATGCCGACTGGAAAGGTGGAATTCGTAACGAAGTAACTTATAAGGCATTTCGTTTCAGTGTGTTGTTTGATGGACAACTGGGAGGAAAAATATATTCTCAAACACACCATAAAATGACGGAGCAAGGTAAATTAAAACATACACTGCGTGGAAGAGAAGAGAATTTTATCATTGGTGATGGCGTAGTTGAAAACCCGGACAAATCTTATTCACCCAATACAACCAAAGTATTACCGGTTGACTATTACGTTGAATATTATCGCAGGGCCAATGTTGAATCAAACACATTCGATGCCTCTTTTATAAAACTGAGAGAAGCAAGACTTGAATATAGTTTGCCTAAGCGTTTATTAGCCAAAACATTGTTTAAGCAGGTAACATTGGCATTGTATGGTCGTGACCTGCTGCTGATTACGAGCTTCCCGATTTTCGATCCGGAAACAGCGGCGCTAAATGGTTCTACCATATTACCAGGTGTTGAAATGGGTCAACTACCATCGAGCAGAACCTTTGGTGCAAATATTACCATTAAGTTTTAATACCGGTTGTAATGAAACCAAGTGCTAAAACCAATTAAAAGATAAAAGATGAAACAGCATAAACTATATACTTTTTTACTCCTTGCATCAACACTGTTATTCAGTGCATGTGATAAAGATTTTGCAGAAGTAAATACAGATCCGAATAGGATCGATAAAATAAGTCCGGGTACTTTATTGAACCCGATTATTTATGAGGTATCTGCATTTAATGCAAGAAGAGCCGATGATTTTACTTTTAACCTGATGCAGGTTGCCTTACCATTTCCAAGTGCATCTGGTGGTGTACATCGTTATGATATTGCTGAAAATGCGGGTAGCTCTACCTGGACAACCTACTATCGTTGGTTAACCAATGTGAAGGAAATGTATAACGCTGCGGTTGAATTGAATGATCCAAACTATAAGGCGATTGCCTTAACATTAAATGCATGGATCTATGCCAACCTCACCGATTGTTTTGGCGATGTACCTATGACAGAAGCAGCAAGAGGCGATGAAGGTATTCTGCGTCCTGCATTTGATAGTCAGAAAGATATTTATACCAAGATTATTGGAGACCTGGATTCTGCGAATAACCTTTTTGTTACGTCAAGGGCCATGAATTTCGGAACGGAAATTTTGTATGCGAATAATGTAACCAACTGGAAACGTTTTTGTAATTCATTGCAAATGCGTTTGTTGTTGCGTGTATCAAAAAGAACAGAGATCAACGCTATGACCAAGCTTCGTGAGATGATCGACAACCCGACTAAATATCCGGTGTTCACTAGCAACGATCAGGCTGCTGTTTTAAAAGTAAGTGGATTAGTACCCAATGTATCTCCCTGGGGAAGAGCCATTGATTTTACTACATTTAGGGCAATGGGTAAATTTTTCCTTGATCAGTTGAATAACCTCAGCGATCCGCGTCGTGATAAATTTTCAACCACGGCCAGACCATCAACAGGTACAGGTAACCTTGGCTATATGGGTATTCCAAGCGGGTATACAGGTGGAGAATCGCAGTTTAATTATATTCCATCTAACTTAAATATTGCACTGGTAACTGCACCAATGATTTGTGTATTGATGCCTTATGCCGAAGTAGAATTTATTAAATCTGAAGTAGAGTTGGCCTTTAACAATTTAACTGCATCTAAGGCGGCTTATGAAAAAGGCGTGAAAGCTTCTGTGGAACAATGGGGCGCTGTAATGCCATCAACCTATTTTAATAATACTGCTGCGGCTTTTAACGGAACACAGGAGCGTATCATGTTGCAGAAATATATTGCTCTGTTTTTTGTGGATCATCAGCAATGGTTTGAATACAGAAGAACCGGTTTCCCCGTTTTACCAACAGCCGATGGAATGGTAAACAACAAAAAAGTACCGGTGCGTTATATGTATCCGATCAATGTGCGTTCTACAAATACAGAGAACTATACCAAGGCATCACAGGCAATGGGTGGAGATAATTTTAATTCAAAAGGTTGGTGGGAAAAATAAACATAAACTTCTGTGTTACTCAGTGCCTTCAGTGGCAATAAATAATGATTCAATAATTTAGATAGTCGCAATTAAAAAAAGAGATTTGCCACTGAATACACTGAATAACACAGAATAAAATTGAGTATATGCAAAGAAGATCATTCCTTCGAAACTTCAGTTTAGCTACCATCGTTTTGGGTGCACCTGCTATTGGTAGTGCCGCTGGTACAAATGCTAAGCAAAGAACCGTATCTGGAAAAGTACATAGCAATGGAAAAGGCATTGCAAATGTTGCGGTAACGGATGGGTATTCAGTTGTTACTACAGATACACAAGGCAATTATAATATAGATGTTCATAACAACGCGGAGTTTGTATATGTAAGTACACCTGCAGGATATGCTTTCAACCAGCAAAACCATATTGCCTGGTTTTACCAAACATTAGCGGCAGACCAATTAAATGCCAAAGCAGATTTTTCTCTTGAGAAATTATCGGTTGATGATACCAGGCACCAGTTTGTAGTTTGGGCCGATACACAAATGATTTCACAGGCAGACTGCGATCAACTGAAGGCGACTGCGGTACCGGATTTAAAGGCATTGGTTGCATCTTATCCGAAAGACAGTCTCTTTCATGGAATTGGATGTGGTGATCTTGTATGGGATAAGTTTCAGTTCTTCAAAGATTATAAAGAAGCCATTGCCGCAACCGGAGTAACTTTCTTTAATGTAATCGGCAACCATGATATGGATCTGGATGCTCGCACCGACGACTTTTCATCCAAAACCTTTAAACAGCAATTCGGTCCAACTTACTATTCTTACAACCGTGGACAGGTGCACTATGTGGTGCTGGATGATGTGTTCTTTGTGGGTACGGCGAAGAAATACATCGGTTATATTACTGAGAACCAGTTACAGTGGTTGGAGAATGACCTGAAAACCGTAAAACCCGGAACAACGGTGGTACTGAGTGTACATATTCCTACCAACACCGGCGCAGCCAGAAGGGCAAAGAAAGAGGAAGAAATGGGGGGAACCGTTACCAACAGAAAACAGTTATATAAAATACTGGCACCATATAAAGTGCATATCATGTCGGGCCATACCCATTTTAATGAAGCATGGGAAGAAAACAATATCATGGAACATAACCATGGTACGGTTTGCGGGGCCTGGTGGACAGGTCCGGTTTGTGGCGACGGAACACCGATGGGTTATGGGGTGTATGAAGTAAATGGGAATGATATACAGTGGTATTATAAATCAACCGGAAAAGATAAAAACCACCAGCTTCGTATTTATGAAAAGGGAAGACTAAAAGATGCACCGGAAGAAATTGTTGCCAATGTATGGAACTGGGATAATAAGTGGAAGGTAGAGTGGTGGGAAGATGGTGTTGCCAAAGGAACGATGGAGCAACGCGTAGCCAGAGATCCTTGGGCAATTGAATTGTATGCGGGTCCTTCATTACCATCCAAGCATCCATTTGTAGAACCCACTCTTGCGGACCATTTGTTTTTTGCGAAGCCGTCTGCGAATGCAAAGGAAATAACGGTAAAAGCGACAGATCGTTTTGGTAAAGTATACAGCGAAACATTACGCCTCCTATAGTTTCAGCCATCAAAATTCTGTGTACTTCTGTGCTTTCAGTGGCAATTAATAATGCCACAGAGAGCACAGAAATACACAGAAAAAAGGGGAGCGTACTAAATACGCTCCCCTTTTTAATATTGACAATTCACCATTGACAATTCACAAACTACCTGTTCATCGAAGCGAGGAACTCTTCATTATCTTTTGTTCCCCTCATACGCTTAAGTAATTCATTCATCGATTCTTCGGTGTTCATATCGTTGATGTAAAGACGAAGAATATTCATACGTTGTAATACTTCTTTATCTAGTAAGAGGTCATCTCTACGTGTAGAAGAACCAACCAGGTCAATAGCAGGGAATATGCGTTTGTTAGCCAAACGACGATCGAGCAGGAGCTCCATATTACCGGTACCCTTGAATTCTTCAAAGA
>CAZTCS010000124.1:7820-10891 GCA_964611995.1 uncultured Sediminibacterium sp.
CTTCCTTACGCGTACCGCTCTTATTAATGTCGGCACACGGAAAGATGCGTTTTTCCATGAGTTTGCGGTCGAGGCAAATTTCCGCGTTACCCGTACCCTTGAATTCTTCAAAGATCACTTCATCCATTTTACTACCTGTTTCAATCAGGGCAGTTGCCAGGATGGTGAGTGAACCACCGTGTTCAATTTTACGGGCAGCACCAAAGAACTGTTTTGGTTTTTGCATGGCATTAGCTTCCACACCACCACTTAATACTTTACCACTGGCAGGTGCAACGGTGTTGTGTGCGCGGGCCAGACGGGTAATAGAATCGAGCAGGATCACTACATCATGACCACACTCAACCAGTCTTTTTGCTTTTTGTAAGGCGATGGTAGAAACCTTAACGTGTTTTTCTGCGGGTTCATCGAAAGTAGAAGCAATAACTTCTGCTTTAACGCTGCGCTCCATATCAGTAACCTCTTCCGGACGCTCATCAATCAATACTACCATGAGGTAACATTCGGGGTGATTGGCGGCAATGGCGTTGGCCACTTCTTTCAGCAACATGGTTTTACCCACTTTAGGTTGCGCCACAATCAATCCACGCTGTCCTTTACCTATTGGTGTGAACAGGTCCATGATACGGGTACTGTAATTATTTGAAGTAGTAAACAGGTTCAGTTTTTCGTAAGGGAAAAGTGGGGTAAGGTAATCGAATGGAACGCGGTCGCGAACTTCATCCGGACGTTTACCATTGATATGATCCACTTTAAGTAGTGCGAAATATTTTTCACCTTCTTTCGGCGGACGAACAGCGCCCTGAACGGTATCACCTGTTTTTAAGCCGAATAATTTTATTTGGGAAGGAGAAACATAAACATCATCCGGAGATGATAGGTAGTTATAATCAGAAGAACGGAGGAAGCCATAGCCATCAGGCATCATTTCGAGAACACCTTCACCGAGGATTACTCCTTCAAACTCAATATTAAAATTGGGTTCTTTTTTGTGCTGGCGCTGAGGTTGCTGGGCGGGTGTTTCAGCCGGTAAGCTGTTTTCAGGAGCCTGGCTTGTTTCAGCTTCGGCAGCAGGTTGAGTTGCTTCGTTGGAAACATTTTCTTCCGGGGTAGCCTGTGCTGGTTTTTCGTTCCTGGTTTTCTTAATTGGTCCGCGCTTTGGGGCCGCTTTTTCAGGAGCGTCTTGCATTACTTCGGCTTCTTCGGTACCGTTGGCGGTTTTAACTGTAACCGGCTTGCGGGCACGGGCAGTTTTTTTCTTGGGGGCATCTTTCGACTCACTGGCCTGAACGGCCTGGTTATCGAGGATCTTGTAGATAAGACCTTGTTTGTCGAGTTTTTTGGCACCCGAAATTTTTAATTGCTCGGCAATATCAAGCAGCTCGGGCAATAACATGTCGTTTAATTGCAGAATATCGTACATAAAAACTATTGATAGAAAAAATTCAAATTGTCATCGTTCAAAATCCAGTCTAAGGGAATTGCAGGCTCAGATCGGAAAAACTTTTGGGTATTGTTATTGATTTGGAAGAGGATAAACTGATGCGTCGAGCGCTAATTGAAGGACTAAATCAGCTTGATTTCCAGTGCAATGTTAAGCGAAAAAAATCAAAAACAAAACAAAAATTCCTTGTCAAAGCTGTTGAAAGTATCATTTTATGCATAAATCACTGGGATTATAGTCCATAGTCCATGGACCATGGACCATGGTCGCAACTTTGAATTATTCGCCAGACTGTGTTTTGGATACAATTCGAATGATCATTTGGTCGAGTTCGTGGGCACTTATTTTCAAATATTGTAATATCTGCTCGTTTTCTTCAACCGATTTGTTTTTTAGGTCAATCAGGTCTGTAAGTCCGGTTATATTGGCTACCGGCCTTCGTATTTCGTGCGATTGTATTTTGGCAATTTCTTTCAGGGCATCCAGGTGTTTTTGAATTTGGAGCTCCTGGGTTTTACGATTGGTGATATTGGTGGAAGCGATAACAACACCAGATATATCACCATTATCTTCAAACACTGCAAAGGACCTACGATGGTACCATTGCGTTTCACCATCAGGGTAGGTAATCAGGTGTTCATGTGAAATAGATTTTTTTTCCTCAAATATTAAACGCAAGTATTCTTTTCCGACGGTATTATATTCTTCCGGATAATAGTCTGAAAGTAAATTTCCGGTTTCGAAAGGGCGGCCAAATAGCTTAATAGCATGTTGTTGGGCCTTTCGGTTGGCATATTTAATACGAAGGTCTTTGCTGATATAAAGCAATACATTGTCAGAACTGTTAATAATAGATTGCAGGGTTCTTTCTGATGCAGCTATCTTGTCGCGGTTTAGTTTCAGTTCCGTGATATCTTTTGAAATACCTGCGATATGGGTGATCTTACCAGTTTCATCTTTTATGGGAAACAATTCACTCAAACTGGTGGTTTTGTCTTCAAAATTTTCTTCAAAACTGATGGATTGCTCTTTTTCAACACATTCAATAAAGCGGAGTCGAATAGAATCCAGGATACTATCGCGCAGCATTTCTTTGAATTCCTTACCAATAACGGATTCTGGCGTAACACCAAACTTGGTTAGATAGGCGGAGTTTACATATTCCATGTAAAATTCTCTGCCGCCCGGGTCCACGCGTACGATAAACACCGCATCAGAGGTGAGTTCAATCAATGATTTGAACAGTGTATATTGGATCATGCGGTTTGGATATGGAGCCAGTAAAGCGATTAAAAGTATACATTTTGAGGTAAAATTTGAAGAAAAGCTTGCTGTTTGGTTAAACAAAATGATGGCGGAGGAAGTTAGCTGCAAGCCGCAAGCTGCAAGCTGCAAGTCTGGCCCTAGGTGTGATGGTGTATGTTATAGGTTTTCTGTTTTTAATGGAATAATCGAGAGGCCCGAGAATTAGGAAACTTAAAATCAGCTGATTAAATAAATATTGGATTGCTGTACATGCACTTTCTGGTATTAATAGAACACGGATTTTCATGATTTTCAAGATCTGTCATGAAAAATCATGAAAATCATGAAAATCCGTGTTCCATTCTACTCCACACCTTCAGTA
>CAZTCS010000125.1:0-390 GCA_964611995.1 uncultured Sediminibacterium sp.
ATCGTATTCAGCTACTGCTTCAATCAGGTTCTGTCTCCAGAATTCCACATCTTCCTTCATATCAGCAGGTACATCGATCTCATCGAAAGTCATACCTTCTGTTTCCATATGCCAGATGATTCCTTTCATTTTAATAAGATCCACCACACCTTTGAAATTATCTTCAGCGCCGATAGGTAACTGCAGGGGAACAGCTTTTGCACCCAGCATTTCTTTTACCTGATTTACTACATTCAGGAAATCAGCACCTGAACGGTCCATTTTATTAACGAAACCGATACGTGGTACTTTGTAACGGTTTGCCTGGCGCCATACGGTTTCAGACTGGGGCTCAACGCCATCCACTGCTGAGAACAGAGCGATCAGACCATCCAGTACACGCATTGAACG
>CAZTCS010000125.1:400-1605 GCA_964611995.1 uncultured Sediminibacterium sp.
CGTTCTACCTCTACGGTAAAGTCTACGTGACCCGGAGTATCGATGATATTAAAATAATAGCTTTTGGTATTGGCATCTGCCTTACCTTTTACTGTAGGGAAGTTCCACTGACAGCTAACAGCAGCCGAAGTAATGGTGATACCTCTTTCTTTCTCCTGTTCCATCCAGTCTGTGGTAGCGGCACCATCATGTACCTCACCAATTTTGTGAATCATACCTGTATAGCGCAGGATACGCTCGGTAGTGGTGGTTTTACCGGCATCAATGTGAGCGGCAATACCGAAGTTGCGTTGAAATTTCAAGTCAGCCATAAAAGTGCTTGTTTAAATATTTTTTTAACGGGAACACAGGCTCCCATTTTCAAGGCGGCAAAGGTAGGAATAATACCAATTCCCTGAATAGCTTGGGCAGATTTAATTATCCCCGAAAAAAAAGCCCCGGAGTGAATTCCAGGGCTTTTTAATTATATGTAAATCAAAATGTTATGAGTATCGAATTATAATATTCACAAAAATCTGATAATAAACAGTTTATGAACTATTTTTTAGCCGGACGTACAGATACCAAAGCGATATCATATACTAATGGAGTGTTTGGCGGAACAGTTGCACCATTTCCTTTCTCACCAAAACCAAGTTTAGCAGGGATAAACACCCTCCAACTAGATCCTTCTTTCATTCTTAATACAGCATCTTGCAGACCAAGTACAAACCAGCTTACGGGTAATAAGAAAGACTCTTGCTTCTCTTGTGAATTAATAAAAACGGTACCATCAGGAGTAGTTCCTCTAACATTAACCACTACAGAATCTTCTGGTTCAGGAATGGCGCCAGTACCTCTGGCTATTACTGCATAACGAACACCACTTGGCATCGTAATTACATCATTTCTTTTAGCTAACTCAGTAAAAAGTGCCTGTTCCATCATTTTACCTTTCACACCAGCCACATCAGCATCAAGTATATTTACCATGCTTTCTGACTTAGCTTCACTAATCATCAACTTCTTTTTAGTCAGCACATCATCTATTGCTTTCTGAAACATAGCACCTTTGAAGATCACTCCTTTTTTCTCAAGTGATTTGATCATATAAACACCAAGTGCATATTGTAGTGAATCTTCGGTTGCTTTTTCTTTGGCGATTTGAGCAGCAGTTTTTGTTTGAGCTGAAACTACACCTACCACCATAACCGCCAATAAAAATG
>CAZTCS010000125.1:1662-10802 GCA_964611995.1 uncultured Sediminibacterium sp.
ATTTTTTTCATTTTAAAATTTTTATCAGTAAATATATGAGGAATTTAGCAGATATAAATGAAATTTCCATTAAAATCTAACTCTTTATGTTTTTTTAATTTCCAATAATTCAATTTCATACACTAAGGCGCTTCCGGGAGGTATTATATATGCTCCGCCTGCCCCTGACACCCCTTTATCTCCATGCCCAAGTGCTGAAGGAATATAAATTTGCCATTTGGATCCCACTGGCATTTGCTGTATTGCATCTGACAAACCTGGGATTAATTGACTGAGTAATATTGTCTGAGGAATTTTATTACTGTATGTATCTTCAAACACTGTACCATCAGCCAATGCTCCTTTAAGGTTTAATGTAACAGAATCTGATGCATTCGGACGATTCCCCTGCCCAATCTTCAAAATAAAATAATGAACGCCATTTGGAAAAATACCCAAGCCTGGTCTTTGCTTAATATTAGTAAACAATTGCTGCTCCAGTTTATAAGCCCGGTCTTTTTGGGTAATTTTTTGGTAGGCAGTGATTATGGGACTAATAATTGAATCTGGAATCATCCTCGGTTTATTTTGAAAGATATCATCCATCCCTTTGATAAACAGAGTGGGATTTTCAATAAGAAATCCTTGATTGTTAACCCATTGAGCAAGAAAAGCTCCTATTGCGTATTGAACTGTATCATTGATGTTATTTAGTTTTATCTGGGTAGTTGTTGCAGGAGTTTTAGCGGTATTTTTTTGAGCAAAAGCTGTCGTACAAAATAAACTAATTAACAGGGTAAAAATTGTTTTCATGTTTTCCTTTACTTATCAATAAACAAGATACATATTCAATATGAAAAACAATATACAAAGTCTTAAATTAACAGTTTGCTTTACTAAAACATATACAAAGGCATGCTGGTACGATAACAGGAAAAACTTACAATAGCAGTTCTTGTTGCATCATTACCATTTTGTGTTTGCTGCTTTGATACGTTTCCAGTGGCCCCTGGCGTAGTACGAATTAAATGGGCATAAGTTGAACTATGATCGGTACCTTGTCTGTTTCTGTATTGTGCCCCCCCAGTTACCGTCCAACCAGTCCCACTAAAATCATTCAAATTGCCCCATGAATTATCATCTGCAGTAAACCATGCAGCAAGCGTAATAGAATTTGCATTATTTGTTGTAACACCAGTTCTTGTTATTGTTGCAGCAGCATTTGATCCGGTCTGTACCTGGTCTACATCCAACTCCCAGCCATACCCATGACTTGGAGGTCTGAAAACATGCATGATAATTGTATTACCTCCAGTTCCACTCATGCTAATAGATGGGTTTGCTGTCCAGGTACCATTAAACCGGCACCAGAAAATTCGTGCAGAAACATTTGATGTTCCTATAAGAGCCGGCAGTGTATTCCATTCCTGGCCACCAGCTTCGCTGATAGTGAAGGAAACATTAGAAGTTCTTCTTTGACCAATCAACAAAACAAGATCTCCATCCTCCATGTCAGCAGGTGGAGCTACAAATGGTGTAGCATTGTTTAGTGAACCATTATCATTTGGGTTTGAATTACTGTCAAAGTATTCAATTTGAGCCAGGCCACAAAAAGGAATCATCAAACAAAAAAATAGTACTCGTTTCATGCAATAGTTTTATAAACTATTTGCACAGGGTAAAATATGTATATCCTTCACTTAGGATACAAGAATTGGATTAACTAATTGATTATGCAAAATTATTTGCAAGTGATTAGAAGACTGTTAGTAAAGAATTAGAATTCTATTAAGAAGAAAAAACAAGTAGCATTAAAAAAAACTTAAACAAATACCCATTAATCAAGTAAATATGCTGGCATATTTGTTCTGTATGCATAAAAAGATACAATGGCACTTCTTGTTGCATCAGTTCCATTTACAGTTTGAGATTTAGCTACATTTCCGGTAGCACCTGCAGTTGTTCTAATTTGATGAGCATAGGTGCTACTTAAGTCAGTACCTGCAGTGTTTCGATATTGCGCTAAACCAGTGGTTGTCCAACCCGCAGTAGGTGTTCCCCAGGAGTTATCATCCGCAGTAAACCATGCAGCAAGGGTAACCGTATTTGCATTTGTAGTTGTTACACCATTTCTGGTAATACTAGCAGCTGCCGCATGAGCAGTAGTTTGTTGAGCCACATCGATTGCCCAGGAGTAGTTTCTGCCTGGAGGTCGGAAAACATGCATCACTACAGAATTGGTAGAAGAGGCTGACATTGCAACTGAAGGATTTGCAGACCAATTCCCATTAAAACGACACCAGAATATTCTTGGTGAAATATTAGTGGTACCAGTTAAAACTGGTAATTCATTCCAAGTTTGCCCACCTGTTTCACTCACTGTCAGGGTAATATTACTTGCTCTTCTTTGACCAATCATAATTACTAAATCACCTTGCAACATTGATACCGGTGGAGTTACTGCTACTGTAGTTGAAGCCAAAGATCCAGGGTCTGTTCCTGGATTTGATGAACTATTGAAATAAGTAATTTGGCTGATAGAAATAAGCGGTAATACTAGAAACAGCAATATGCTTGAAATGCGAGAAACCATGCCAAAGTTTAGTTTTAGCAAGGTGCACGCAATGCATTAAAATTGAATTAGAACAAAATTATAAAGCTGTTAGAATAAATGTTGTCGATATTAAAAATTAATTAAGCAAGAGTGCTGACATGCCATGTGCCATTTCAAAAAATGTTATTATCATGGTTGTACCCAAATCTCCTCCAAGACCTGTCTGGTTTTTACTTACATTATTTGTACTACCTGCAGTGGTTTTAATATTATATGCGTAGGTTGAACTATTACCTGTACCTGACCCATTCCTATACTGCGCACCACCTAGAACAGTCCAACCTGTTCCAGCTAATGTTCCCCATGCGTTATTATCTACCGAGAACCATGCAGCAATTGTAACGGAACTGGGCACCCTGGTTGTTCTTCCAGTAATACTTACTGTAAAGGGAGATCCTGGTGCTGCATAATCGAGTTCTGTTCTGGATTCTTCGATTGACCACCTTAATGATGGTTTAGTAGGCCGAAAAACATGCATAACAACCATGTTACCGGCGTTGGAACTATAAGCAATTGCTGGGTTACCACCTGTCCAGGCTCCATTAAACCTGCACCAGAATAATGATGCACCCAAATTCGTTGCACCTACCCTAGCTTCAGTATTCCATATCTGCCCCCCACTATTGTTGATCGTATAGGTTGCGGTTGTATTTCGATTATGCGCAAACATTAATATTAAATCTCCAGCCAGCAACCCTGCGGGAGGAGTTACTGTAGTTGGTGAGACATTGTTTGTAGTTGCGTCAGCTGGAACTGTGCTGCTAGCCACATAAGTAATTTGAGCCTGAATTGTAGCAAAAAAAGTTTGTGCCATCACTACGATTAACACAAATAAGAAATTAGACAATAGTTTATTCACTTTGCCGAGGTTTAGTCAACGTAATATTGACCCCGACTTGTTAAGATAAGATTAGAATAAGATTAGAATTAGATTAGAATTATATTAGCCTTAGTTTAAAAAAATACGGGGATTCTAAATTATAATTAATTATCTAAAAGGGATGGTGGCATATCTCTTTTTACCCAATCTACTTCTACCCCCATTACTACCCAGGTAGTACTAGCATTTGTAAAAGATATCGGCCCTGCGGTTGAAAGTCCTCCATTTCGTCTTGCAGAAGAAAAGTTTTTAGGTGGCGGTCCGGATCTGGCCTGATCATTAGTTTCAGTAAAACCAGTGGGTGCAGTTGAATTTGTTGTACCTGATGAAAAATTTCCAGACCAAGCTACCACATAGCCACTTCTTGGTCGCAATGACTTACCAAAAGTAATATTAGCATTTGTAGAAGTTGTTTCAGAAGTAGATATCTGAGCTTGTATTAGTGGATCACTACTAAATCGGTTTACTCCTGCAAAAGAATGAATCGCCATATTAATGCCATCAGCGTTATCAGTAGTGCAGTTAAAGGAAATAACAGACGAGCTTACTGTAGTTGGTACTCTTGTCCAAAAAATATAATAGCCGTTTCCAGATAGTATTTGCGAAGCCTTTAATGTCCAGGTAAGTGTTGTACCAGTATTGGTAATGGTAGGATTCGTTTGAACAGTACCCGTTGCAACAACAAATACAACAAGAACTGAACCCGCCGTTGGCGTGAATGCACCAAAACTATATGTGGCTGCATCTGTATTACTACTTATGCTGGTTGCAGGACTTGTAACTGTTACCTGTCCGATAGCTTTGCTAAAGCTGAGGATAATAAAGAAGAATAGTAGGTATCGACTCATTTTAATTTCGTTTTACCCACAACTTTTATGACGGATTATTGCGCAAGGGTTATTCACCTAATTCTAAAAAATGAATTTTTAGCTATTCTGAATATTTAAAGTGAATGAAAGCGAAAATATTGCCATCATTTGTGGTTTATCAAAATTAAAATAAAATTAGAATAATATGGCATTCAACAACTTATCAGGTGTTTTACTGTGGTAGTTTTAATAGAAGTAAGGGGGAGCAATTTTCATTACTCCCCCTTACTTCTAATATCTTAAATTCTAATACTGTTAGTTAACGTTATCAACACGTGATACCAGGTCCCATCTGCTGTCGTTAGTGTTATAGATGAATCCTAAATACATAGTCGTATTAATCACGGTAGTTGTTGGGAAAGGTATATCAGTACTTGCCCTGAATCCACCTGCACCGCCAGTAAAAGTAAGCCCACGTGCAGTTCCGTTATCCTGAATTCTGATAATCAACGTTTGCCCCTGAGTAGGTGTACCTGAAGGCACAGCAAATGTTAACGCACCAGTTGCTCCTTCTACGATATAGATATCTGTATTATCAGAAGCTACTGTTAATGATCCAGTTGTTCCACCAGTAACTGCACGTTTGGTAATTCGTTTATTTGTGAAAGTTTCTGTTCCTGCCTGTGTTGCCACGGTTCCTGTAGTTGGCAAGGTTATATTAGTTGCTCCACTTGTATTAAGTGTAACTGCATCCCCACCAACGGTAGACAATGCACCAGAAAGGTTTACATTTCCGCCAATAGTAATTGTATTAGAACCATTGTTAACACCTGTTCCGCCATATGTAGGATTAATAGCTGTACCGTTCCATGTACCAGCAGTAATAGTACCAACAGTAGTTAAGGATGAGGTTAATACATTAGAAGCCAAAGTAGAACCAGTTAAAGTTCCAGCTGGTGCTACTACCGCTGCAGTTGAAGCTGCAGTAATTAAACCTTTTGCATTAACGGTAAAGGTTGGAATCGCAGTAGATGATCCAAAGGATCCTACATTACTATTTACAGTTGCTAAGGTAGTCGCAAGGTTTCCTGCAGATGTTGTAACATCACCTGTTAATGCTGGAAACTGACCAGCTGCCAATGTTCCTGTTAATGATGATGTGGAAATATTAGTTAACGTATTTGAAGCGCCACTGATAGTTTTATTGGTCAAAGTTTCAGTACCAGCCAATGTTGCTAATGTACCAGTTGTTGGTAATGTAACGTTTGTAGCACCACTTACCGTTAATGTTGTATTAAACGCTCCACTGGTAGTAAGATTACCGCCTAAAGTAATGGTTCTTGATCCGTTGTTTACACCTGTTCCACCATAAGTAGGATTAATCACACTACCATTCCAGGTACCAGTTGCAATTGTACCAAGCGTGGTAATATTTGTGCTACCTGCCCATGTAGACAATGCCGTATTTTCAACGCTTCCTAATCCTACATCAGATTTGGTAAGTGCGAGCATTGATTTAGCTACTGCAGGGCTCAATTCTTCAACCACACCAGTACCAGATGAATTTCTACCAAGGAATGTAGCGGTAGATATATCTTGGATTTTAGCCAGTGTAACATTTGAATTCAGGATTTTGCTGGTTGTAACGGCATTGGCTGCAATGCTTGTAGCTAATGAACCAGCAGATGTAGTAACATCACCAGTTAATGCAGGGAATCTCGCTGCTGCAAGGGTACCAGTTACATTCGTACCAGATAAGTCAATTGCATTAGCTGTAATTTGTTGGCCACTCAACGACAGATAGTTCTGTCCAGTAAGTGTTACATCGCCGGTGTTTGTACCAGACAGGTTAGAACCTGATACTGTACCAGATGCGTTTACAGAACTTGGTGTTATATTGCCTAATGACAGTGTTATAGTGCCGCTTGTTGTAATTGGTGAACCAGATACACCTATACCATTTCCGCCACTTACAGATACTGAAGTAACCGTACCGCTTCCACCGCCACCGGTTGCACTTAATTCACCACCAGTGAGTGTAAGTCCGGCCCCAATAGTTATCGACTCAACATTACCTGTACCCGCCGTACTTCGTCCTAATAAGGTGGTTGTACTGATTTGCTGGAAATTACCGAACGTAACAGTATTCGGCGATAAGGATGCGCCTGTAATATTCGTTAAGGTGTTATTCGATGCATTGATGGTTTTATTCGTCAATGTTTCTGTACCTGAGAGGGTTGCAAGTGTTCCCGCCGTTGGTAAGGTAACATTTGTAGTACCTGTAGTTGTAAACGTTGTATTAAATGCTCCTACAGTTGTTAGGTTACCACCCAATGTAATCGTCTTCGAACCATTATTTACACCCGTACCTCCTTTGGATGGGTCGATGATGGTAGCACTCCATGTTCCGGACGTTATTGTTCCGACTGTTACCAATGCGCTTGATCCTGCCAATGGAGATTTGGATTGTATTCGAGCCTGGACAGCAGGGAATGAGTCTAACTCAAAACTATTTAACCTGTCGAGATAAGGTGTCAGCATTAAACTTGTATCCGAAATCTTCAGGTAGATTGGAGACATCACAGAATCTACGTCTTTATATTTCAACACATGACCATATCGTGCATAACCCGTTCTTGGAATATCTAATGCAAATTCTGCACCGTTAAGCATTTGAGCTGTATCAGTTGTTTTAATTCGGCTGTTGAAAATGATGGTATCAGCAACATTAAATTTACGCATTGCGATGCTATCCATTCTCGCTCTTGTGCCTATGATGCTTGTATCAACTTTTAAGGTAACTGCAGCAGATCCATTATAAGAAGTACTTGTAACATTATTGGCCAACAATCCATTAGATACACTTAAAGCATTATTCAACGCACCACTCAATACAGCAGCACTAACCGTTCCAGTAGTATTTACATTGCTAAAATTACCTGTAGTAGCACTTACAGTTGCAGCGGTTGCGGTTCCAGTAATATTCGCATTGGTAAGATTTGCCGTAGTTGCGCTAATGGTTGTACCCTGAATAGTACCAGTTACAGCCAATGTTGTTAAGCCTGTGATAGCGCTTGTATTAACCGTTGAGAAATTACCAGTTGTTGCACTTACTGTTCCTGCCTGTAACGTATTTGTAACGCTCAGATTAGAAAGTCCGGTTAGATTGGTAATATTCGCATTGGTGATCGCTGCTGTTGTAGCAGTAATCGCAGACACATTTGCCAGATTCGTAATACTGTTTTGTGTACCAGCACTTAAAGTTCCGCTTAGAATTCCAGCTGTTATTGTACCTGTTGTATTAATGCCAGAGAAATTACCAGTCGTTGCACTTACCGTACCCGCTTCAACTGTTCCTGTGATGCTGATATTAGTTAGACCAGTAAGGTTCGTAATATTAGCAGTAGTAATAGTAGCTGATGTAGCAGTTAAGCTTGTTACATTAGCAAGGTTGGTGATTGAGTTCTGAGCTCCTGCTGACAGACTTCCACTTAATGTACCAGCACTGATCGTTCCAGTTGCGGTGATGTTCTGGATATTAGCCAGATTAGTAATTGTATTCTGCGTACCTGCATTTAAGGTAGCACTTATTGTACCACCTACGATATTACCTGTTACGGTGATATTATCAAATGTACCATTTGTACCAACCACATTGGTGGCACTTACTGTTCCTGCTTCGATTGTACCGGTGATGCTGATATTAGTTAAACCTGTAAGGTTCGTGATATTAGCAGTGGTAAAGTTTGCGTTTGTTGCAGTAATTGAACTTACGTTAGCAAGATTCGTAATGCTGTTCTGAGTACCATCACTTAATGAACCACTTAAGGTTCCAGCGCTGATTGTACCAGTAGCTGTGATGTTCTGGATGTTAGCCAGATTAGTGATGCTGTTCTGAGTACCATCATTTAAAGTAGCACTGATTGTACCGCCTACGATATTACCCGTTACAGTTAAATTATCAAAGGTCCCGTTAGTACCAGTCACATTGGTTGCACTTACGGTGCCTGCTTCTATTGTACCAGTGATGCTGATATTAGTCAGACCTGTAAGGTTCGTGATATTAGCAGTGGTGATATTCGCTGTAGTAGCAGTTAAGCTATTGATATTTGCCAGGTTCGTAATGCTGTTCTGAGCACCATCACTTAATGAACCACTTAAGGTTCCAGCGCTGATTGTACCAGTAGCAGTGATGTTCTGGATATTAGCCAGGTTTGTGATACTATTCTGAGTACCATCATTTAAAGTAGCACTGATTGTACCGCCTACGATATTACCGGTTACAGTTAAATTATCAAATGTGCCGTTGGTACCAGTCACATTTGTTGCACTTACGGTGCCTGCTTCTATTGTACCAGTGATACTGATATTAGTCAGACCTGTCAGGTTCGTGATATTAGCAGTAGTGAAGTTTGCGTTTGTTGCAGTAATTGAACTTACGTTAGCAAGGTTCGTAATGCTGTTCTGAGCACCATCACTTAATGAACCACTTAAAGTACCAGCACTGATTGTACCGGTAGCAGTAATGTTCTGGATATTAGCCAGGTTCGTAATTGTATTCTGAGTACCTGCATTTAAAGTAGCACTGATCGTACCGCCTACGATGTTACCAGTTACAGTGATGTTATCAAATGTACCTGATCCACTGGTGATGCTTGTAGTGCTTACATTACCTGCTTCGATTGTACCGGTGATGCTGATATTAGTTAAACCTGTAAGGTTCGTGATATTAGCAGTGGTGATATTCGCTGTAGTAGCAGTTAAGCTATTGATATTTGCCAGGTTCGTAATGCTGTTCTGAGCACCATCACTTAATGAACCACTTAAGGTTCCAGCGCTGATTGTACCAGTAGCTGTG
>CAZTCS010000126.1:0-1852 GCA_964611995.1 uncultured Sediminibacterium sp.
ACACAGATCTTCATGATTTTCAAGATCTATCATGATAAATCCTGAAAATCATGAAGATCTGCGTTCTATTAATAGAGATTGCGCGTTTAAGGCAATCAAATATTTATTTAAACAGCTCATTATAAATTATCTATTTCGCAGGCCCAAAGATTTATTTCATCAGTAGCAGAAAGCCTAAAATGACCGCCAATCAAGGCTTGTAGCTAGAAGCTAGCGGCTAGTAGCTATAATCTCCTAAACGTATACCTTGTGATATATGCTCCATCGTAACTGGTAGCAACAATTCTGTTACTGTAAACGGCTATATCATCAAAGTACATATCAACAGATGCACCGGTAAATCTATCGTACACATTTACTTCCAATATATCATGTGAACGATCGTAGTAGTTGCCGTATTGGTCGTAATAACCACCAATTACTGTGCGGATATGCCATGATCCACGCATCAGGTTATAACCATCATCGTATTCGGCACTACCATCGCGGTAAAAATCAAATACCCCATCTTCCAACCCAGAGCGGAAATACTGCCAGCCATATCCATCACTGCGAGCAGCATCTGTTACTACCCATGTTCCGGAGATGGTTCTTGGACTAATATCAATAACCGATTTAGTGCAACTGGTGAGGAAAACAATAAGTGTAGTTAAGAGTAGTAGTTTTTTCATACAAGATCATTTTCAGGGTTAATGAATTGCTTACACTACAGGTAATTCAATTCTTTTACCAGAATTTGATTTTGTCTGCTTTTTATCGGCTTTTAAATTTTAATTAACGTTCCCATTTCATCACTGTTGCCGTAATAGTGGTAGAAAACCCAATAATGGCAATGATGGTAAACGACCATCTTAGTCCCGCGAGTTCAGCAATAAAACCAATCAGGGGCGGGCCAATCAAAAAGCCCAGAAAGCCAATGGTAGAAACTGCTGCCAATGCAACCCCCGGCGCCATGGTTTTCGACTTTCCTGCCGAACTATATACCAAGGGAACTACCGATGATACACCTAGACCAACAAGAAAAAAACCAACCGTTGCCAATTCAATGGTAGGGAACAATACTGCTACGATCAACCCACTGCTGATTACGATGCCACTAACCTGCAACATTCGCTGGATACCAAAACGGGTAACCAGTCGGTCGCCCAGAAAACGTCCTGTAGCCATTGTAGCCATAAAAACGGTATAACCAAGGGTAACCATTTCCTTTGGTGCTTCTACCACTTTCTGAAAATAAACCCCACTCCAATCGAACATGGTTCCTTCACAGACCAAACATCCGAAAGCAATTAATCCCAGTTTAAGGATGGCGGCATCGGGTTTGGCAAAAAGGGGTTGTTTTTTATCTGGTTGTGTATCGCTCGCTAAAATATAGTTCTGTGCAAACAATACCACCAATATAGAAATAGCACAAATGAGTATGAAATGCTGTGTAGGACTAATCCCTTGCGCAATCAGAAAAGTTCCGATGGCTGCCCCTGAAAAACCTGCCAGGCTCCAGATACCATGAAATGTAGCCATTATGGATCTTTTGTATAATGATTCTACTCCCACAGCCTGTGTATTGGCGGAGATATTATACATATTCCCAAAAACACCAAAGCAAAACAAAACAGCCGCCAACTGCCAACTGGCAGTAACCATTCCAATGAATATCAATATTATCGGGTAAGCTATGGCTGCTATGGTGATCATGGTCTTGCTGCTGAACCTGGTAACGGCCCATCCCGATAAAGGCAAACTCAGCATTAGTCCAGATGGCAACGCAAGTAAAACAGCACCCAAACCGGCATCGCTCATACCTAGTTTAAGTTTGATATCTGGAATACGGCTTGCCCAACTGGCGAAACAT
>CAZTCS010000126.1:1950-10760 GCA_964611995.1 uncultured Sediminibacterium sp.
ACTTCCCCCTTTTAAAGTATATTTGCGACCTTGTTCAGTGAATGATGCTGTTTGAAAAAGCAGAACAGGAGTGCCTTACAATGCATTTTGCAAATCACAGATCATCAAATCAAAAAATCAAAGATTTCTTATGTTCCGTACACACACATGTGGAGAGTTAAGGGCCGTTGACGCAGGGAAAAATATTACCCTTGCCGGTTGGGTACAAACCGTTCGAAAATTTGGCGCTATTACTTTTGTTGACCTTCGTGACCGATATGGTATTACGCAGTTATTATTTGGAGAAGAATTGAATGCCGAACTTGATGCACAGCCACTAGGCCGTGAATTTGTGGTGCAGGCTGTAGGTGTTGTTGCTGAACGCAGCAATAAGAACCCAAATATACCTACCGGAGATATTGAAATACATATCAGCAGTTTTAACATACTCAATAAATCTGCAGTACCTCCTTTTACCATTCAGGATGATACAGATGGCGGGGATGACCTACGCATGAAATACCGCTTCCTGGATCTGCGCAGAAATGCCATCAAGAAAAACCTGGAACTGCGTTATGCCGTGAATCGTTCTGCAAGAAATTACCTGCATGAAAATCATTTCATGGATATTGAAACTCCATTCCTGATTAAATCAACACCAGAAGGAGCCAGAGACTTTGTTGTTCCATCAAGGATGAATCCGGGACAGTTTTATGCTTTACCTCAATCGCCACAAACCTTTAAACAATTACTCATGGTAAGTGGTTACGATCGCTATTACCAGGTGGTGAAATGTTTCAGGGATGAGGACCTCAGGGCTGATCGCCAGCCTGAGTTTACACAGATAGATTGTGAAATGGCTTTTGTTGAGCAGGAAGATATCCTGAATATGTTCGAAGGAATGATTAAACGCATTTTCAAGGATGTAAAAAATATCGACTACACAGAAAAAGTAGAACGCATGAGCTGGGAAGATGCCATGTGGATTTACGGTAATGACAAACCAGACATTCGTTTTGGTATGCAGATTGCCAACCTGAAATCTGCTTTCCTGAAAGGCGGAAAAATAAATGCTACTGGTGAATTAATTAATGGTGCAGGCTTTGGTGTATTTGATAATGCCGAAACCGTATTAGCCATCGCTGCTCCCGGTTGCAGTGAATATACCCGTAAACAAACCGATGAACTAACTGAATGGGTAAAAAGACCTCAGATCGGTATGCAGGGACTTGTATATATCAAGTGTAATGCAGATAGTACTTATAAGAGCAGCGTTGATAAATTTTATACAGAAGATAAACTCAAAGCCATTGCAGATGCTGCCGGAGCAAAAGCCGGTGACCTGGTACTTATTTTAGCAGGCAGAGAAGAAAGAACAAGAAAAGCAACCAGCGAACTGCGTCTGGAAATGGGCAGAAGACTGGGCATGCGTAAGGATGATGAGTTTAAATTGCTATGGGTACTCGACTTCCCATTGTTTGAATACGATGAAGAGGGTAATAGATGGGTAGCACGTCACCATCCGTTCACATCTCCAAAACCAGATCAGATCGCCACCATGATCAACAACAATCCGGTTATTGAAAATGCAGATAAATACCTTGAACATCCTTATTCCAATATCAAAGCCAATGCCTATGATATGGTATTGAATGGTAATGAAATTGGAGGTGGTTCTATCCGTATTTACCAGCGTGAATTACAGGAGAAAATGTTTGCGGCCCTGGGTATGAGTGAAGAAGAAGCACAGCATAAATTCGGTTTCTTATTAGGTGCTTTTGAATATGGTGCTCCACCACATGGTGGTATTGCTTATGGCTTCGATCGTTTATGCGCAATTTTAGGAGGAAGTGAAAGTATTCGTGACTTCATCGCTTTCCCTAAAAACAACAGTGGCAGAGATGTTATGCTCGATGCGCCAAGCAGTATCGATGCACAACAATTCGATGAGCTGCAAATTAAACTGGATCTGAAAAATTAAGGTTGATTTATATAAGCCACAGATGCACAGATTAGCAATTCCTGCCGTTGTTGCGTCGCCTGACCAACAACAACGAGACAAGCTGAAATAGGTAAGCCACAGATTCACAGATTAATCATTCATAATCTGTGAATCTGTGGCTTTTTTTATTGCACAAACACTGCGGGATACTGCTTCTTTGCGATATCATTTACATGAACCAACATTTCTTTACGCACTAACATAGTAATAGTATAGATAATGAAAATTAGCATCACAAAATAATAATCATATATATGCACAACATCCTCACCAACGAAATATAAAAATCCTTTCTCATTAGCTCTAAAAACCATCTGAATCATAAAATAGAAAGGGAAAAAACTATACTCAAAAAAATGTGGATCAGTCATCATCAATTTTTTCAGTCGCTGTTTCCTGTATTTGCGTTTGGCAAATTCAAACCAGAAAATATAAAAAACCATTGTCAGGCATATTGCCAATACTGTATAAGGCAAAAAAGCTTCCGGCAATAATCGTTCAATACTTATAGCTACTACAGCAAGAAAAACGGTAAATATAATTTTGGGCATAGTAAAATACGACCAGAAAAGTTTTCTGCGCATTTTTCCATATTTTTTGCGCATTGCATTTGTTTTCTCATCTACCATATCCCTCAAACCAAACAGTCCAAATGAGCGATGCACTTCTTCCAAAGCTTCTTTAAAGGAGATTGAAGGGTTATTACTCATTTTTTCCTCAATAGCATTGGCAACATGGTCCACTATCTCTACCTGCAAATCATAATAGATTATCCTCTTTCTCTCACAATAGGCGTATAGCTCTTTGATATGCTCGTCAGACAACATCCTTATGCAGTTTTAGGTTGAAAAATTAAGGTTAGGTTATCCAGAAAAGATTGTAATTCAGATTGTACCTGCACCGTTTGTTTTTTGCCCGCTTTTGTAAGTGAATAGTATTTACGCATTCTATTACCTACTGATTCTATTTCCGTTTCGAGTAAGCCCTCTTCTTCTAACCTATGTAATAGCGGATACAAAGCCCCTTCCGTGATCGATAAATGCCCCTTGGTTATCTCCTTAGCCTGCTGGGTAATCTGGTACCCATACATACGTCCGTTATCTTTCAATAATTGAAGAATAATGGGTTCAAGGCAACCTTTATAAAGTGCGGCTTTATTCATACTTAAAATTACAAAAATTCTGATATGCCTAAGTAAATTAGGTATTCATTTTTTTACTCCTAAATTAAACCCAATTGTGATGCCGGGCGCCTAGCAGTGTTGATGCACAACAATTCGATGAGTTACAAATTAAACTGGATCTGAAAAATTAAGGTTGATTTTAATAAGCCACAGATTCACAGATTAATCGTTCATAATCTGTGAATCTGTGGCTAAACAAATGCAACCTGAACATCTAACCAAAATGTGAGCCCGCCTAAACCCAAACTTTTGGAAAGTCTTGGAACTTTCCAAAAGTGTCCGCCTCAAATCTGCGATCTGCCATCTGACATCAAAAAATCCAAATCCGACATCAGAGATCAGAGATCCAACATTTTTGGACACCCCATATTATTTCTGTATCTTCCACATGGTTGCTTCCCTATATAGGGATTGCAACTTTTTTTGTTTATACCCGCCAAATAACTGCCTATGCATGAAGACTTATTCAAGCAATACCAAACCAGACCGGGATCCTGGGATGAGATGAAGGAAATGGATGCTGTGCGACTACCTTATCATTCAATTTGTCATGAGATCAGCGGCTTAAGTTTAACGGAACTCGAGCAAAAAGATAAAATGGCCGCTGAACTTTTCATGAGCCAGGGTATTACATTTACGGTATATAGCGACAATGAAGGAATTGAACGGATCTTCCCATACGATATTATTCCAAGGGTAATCACCAATAAAGAATGGGAGCAAATTGAAACAGGCATAAAACAGCGCTTAAAGGCACTCAATTTATTCCTGAAAGATATTTACCATGAGCAACAAATTTTAAAAGACGGTATCATACCCGCTTCCCTGATTGCCTCCTGCCCCCATTTTACCAGAGAAGTATTTGGCATTAATGTACCACATGATATTTATGTGCATATTGCCGGCATTGACCTGATTCGTGGAGCAGATGGTAGTTTTTACATCCTGGAAGATAACCTGCGTACGCCTTCAGGTGTTTCTTATATGCTTGAAAACAGGGAAGTGACCAAGCGATTATTCCCCGATTTACTGGCGCAGAGTAATGTTCGGATGATCAATAATTACCCCCTATTGCTGCATGATAACCTGATTGCCATGTCGCCCAGAAAAGTAGACAACCCCATGGTTGTATTACTTACACCCGGGGTTTTTAACTCCGCTTATTTTGAACATACATTCCTGGCCCGGCAAATGGGCATTCAATTAGTAGAAGGAAGAGATCTGCTGGTCGATAACCACAAGGTTTATATGAAAACCACTGGTGGACTCCGACAGGTTGATGTGATCTACCGGAGAATTGATGATGAGTACCTTGATCCACTTGTATTCAGACCAGACAGCGCTTTAGGAGTACCTGGCCTGATGAGTGCTTACAGAAAAGGTAATGTAGCGATTGTGAATGCCCTGGGTAATGGTGTTGCTGATGATAAAGCTGTTTATGCCTATGTGCCTGCCATGATTCGTTATTACCTGAATGAAGAACCCATCATTCCTAATGTACCTACCTATCAATTGAAAAATGAAGAGGAAAGACAATACGTTTTTGCGAATATGGATCAAATGGTGATTAAGGAAACCAACCAATCGGGCGGTTATGGTATGGTGATGGGTAATAAAGCAAGTGAAGCAGAACTTGAAAAAGCAAAAGCAGCCATTCTACTTAACCCAAGAAATTTTATTGCACAGCCCATCATACAATTATCCACTGTACCCTGTTTGATTGACGGTAAATTACGCGCTAGACATGTTGATCTTCGTCCTTATGCATTGTGTTCTCCTAACGGTATAGAAATAGTCGCGGGTGGACTTACCCGCGTTGCACTTCGTGAGGGATCACTGGTGGTTAATTCTTCGCAGGGAGGTGGTAGTAAAGACACCTGGGTAGTAGATATACCTGAAAATGATTAGGTCGTTATAAAAATATTTATAAAGTCAATTTTGAAATAGTATGCTTAGTAGAATAGCAGATTCTTTATACTGGTTCCACAGATATATGGAAAGAGCAGATGGGTTGCTTCGGCTGCTTAAAACCAGTTATATCCTTTCATTCGATAAAGTTCAAACCAGTGCGATAACATGGCAACCGGCATTGGAAATATTTACCAGCCTACCACCCGATGAAATAAATATCCTAAAAAAAGACAATGCCGCTGCATTGAAATATTTATTGCTCGACACCAGTAATCAGAATTCATTAAAAGTTATCCTAACCCGTGCCCGCGAAAATGCAAGGGGTGTGCAGGATCAGATTACCAAAGAAGTTTGGGAACAAATCAACCTGATATATCACCTGATTAACCACCCTTCTACTCAGGAAAAACTGAAGGGTAAAGATGCAATACTCGTGATAGATTCCTTTATCAACCAAAGTGATCAGTTTTGTGGCATCACAGACAGCACCATGCCCAGGGGGCAGGGATGGAACTATATGAACCTGGGTAAATACACCGAAAGATGTTTGTTAACGGTTGAATTCACCTATAATTTCTTCAAAAAAACAAACCATAATTTACAACAGGAAGAAGATATTCTTTTCTGGCGTGGATTATTGCTCGCTCTGTCTGGTTATGAACATCACCTGAAAAATTACAGCAACCAACACCATAATTATAATGTTGCCAAACAGGTTTTATTCGACAAACATTTTCCGAGGTCTTTATATTATGCTTTAGAACGTGCGCATAAATATTTATCGGATATTGCGATCTCAAATCCAATTGAAGGAAGTGCTGCCATTACACGGTCTTTTGGAAGAACCAACAGTTATGTAAGGTATTCTGATCTGGAAGCTGTCGCCGAAGCGGGACTTGACAATTTTTTGTTACAGGTAAGGCAACATTTAAATGATTTTACCAGACAGTTTGGCCAACTGTATTTTTCGTACGCATAAAGTAATTTATTCATGCCCATTTTCACGATACAACATATCACCAAATACCAATACGACAGACCTGTAAAAGAGAGTGTGAATGAAATCAAGATATATCCTTATGTTGATGCGCACCAGGAAATATTACAACACGATATTTTTATCACGGGCAATCCAGAGGTTTTTATTTCCTATGATTATTGGAACAACAAAAAAGGAAGTTTCAACCTCTTACCTCCACATAAAGAATTGATCATTGACAGCAGGTTGAAAATTAAAACGGCCGATTGGACAACAAAAGCGATACCAGGCAGTCTGCCAGACAGTTTACCTACTGTTGCCGAACAGGATATGCACTTATTATCGCTAAGTACCGCTACACCCATTCTTGCCGAAGCGGAAATACAACGTTATGCAGCTGCTATTTTTCACCATGACAAACAGGTAGCAATGATCATCAAAGATTGTTGCGAGTTTGTATTTACGCATTTTACCTACATTAAAGGAATTACTACGATTGAATCTAGCGTGGATGAAATTCTGGAGAAAAAAGCAGGCGTATGTCAGGATTTCGCCCATGTAATGCTGGAGATATTGCGCAGAATGAATATCCCTGCCCGATATGTCAGTGGGTATATTTGTCCCAATAAAAATGGCATGCGTGGCGAAGGTGCAACCCATGCCTGGGTAGAAGCCTATGTTCCCGCTTATGGCTGGCTGGGTGTTGACCCAACAAATAATGTAGTGGTTACCCAGCATCACGTAAAACTTGCTGTAGGTCGCGATTTTAATGATTGTAGCCCTGTAAAAGGCACTTTTAAAGGGCCTGCCCAACAATCTTTGTCTGTATATGTTTCCGTAGGTTATGAAGACGGGGCCAAATTTGAAGAACTGAATGATGTTTATTTAGAACAACAAAATACAGAGATACCAGCCATTATAATTGATACATTTGCGGGGCAACAACAATAACGCTATGCTGGCACTTAAAATATTCCGAATACTCACTTATGTACTGGTTCCGATTGCCTGTTTTTTTGGGTTGCTCGATTTACTGCTGCTCATTCCTGCCATGGCTAATCCAGCCATGTGGTTAATGCTGTTTTTGTTTGCGGGTATTGTGATTTATACTTTTTCATCCCTGAAATTTCTGAGATCCGGCATTGAACGCAATGCAAGGTGTAAGCCATCACTTAAAGATTGGGTTAAAGTAAATGCTTATGTAAGTCTGGCATTGGGTTCTATGTTTTTGGTGAACTCCATTGGCATATTATCCCTTGGTCCGGTTGCTTTAAACGACCTGGTTACCCAAATGATCGACTCACAGCCTAATTTGCCGAAAGGTATGGATCCGGATTTATTGGTTTCCATGCTGAAAGGCGTTGCCGGCTTTATGCTCGTAACAAGTGTTATAATACTTACCCATGTGATACTTGGATTGGGTATGTTAAAAAAATTCGCGCACTTGTTCGTCCCTCCGGCAAACCAATAGCCTCATTTCTTTTTCGTACTTTTCAATAGTGAATACGGCAGCACCATTAGCAGAAAGAATGCGTCCGGTAGTTTTGGACGACCTTGTTGGACAGGAACACCTGACAGGCAAAGGAAGTATATTAAGAACCTCTATTGAAAATGGAAGGATTCCATCCATGCTTTTATGGGGACCTCCAGGAGTTGGAAAAACAACAATTGCCAATATTATAGCCCATACTTTAGCTGCTCCCTATTTTCAACTCAGTGCCATCAGCAGTGGAGTAAAAGATGTTAGAGAAGTTATTGAAGAAGCGAAACATCGTCCGGGTGCAGTATTATTCATAGATGAAATTCATCGTTTCAACAAAGGCCAACAGGATGCACTATTAGGTGCAGTTGAAAAAGGAATCATTACACTTATTGGTGCAACCACTGAAAACCCATCTTTTGAAGTTAACAGTGCCTTGTTAAGCAGGTGTCAGGTATATGTGCTGAAAGCTTTACAAGATGCAGATCTCATCAGGCTTTTACAGGAAGTTGCCGCCAAAGACAGCTTGTTGCAATCTTATAAAATTGAATTGGCAGAAACTGCTGCCCTGATCAATATTTCTGGTGGTGATGCCAGGAAATTATTGAGCCTGTTTGAGTTGGTGGTGCAAACAGCCAGCCTCAAACAAAATACAAAAGAAATTCGCATTACCGATTCAGTGGTAATGGAAGTAGCCCAAAAGAAAGTTGCGCTTTACGATAAACAGGGTGAGCAGCATTATGATATTATTTCTGCCTTTATCAAAAGTATGCGTGGCAGTGATCCTAATGGTGCCGTTTATTGGCTCGCAAGGATGATTGAAGGAGGAGAAGATGTAAAATTTATAGCACGTAGAATGGTGATCTTTGCGAGTGAAGATATTGGTAATGCTAATCCGAATGCACTATTATTAGCCAATGCCAGTTTTGATGCGGTGAACAAAATTGGTTATCCGGAAAGCCGGATCATTCTTTCACAATGCGCCACCTATCTTGCTTCCTCTCCTAAAAGTAATGCTGCTTATGTTGCAATTGATATGGCCATTGCTACGGTTCAAAAGCAGGGAGATTTGCCTGTTCCGATGCATATTCGCAATGCTCCTACCCAACTCATGAAAAACATGAATTATGGAAAGGGGTATCAATATTCACATATGGGAGAAGGCAATTTTATTCCACAGGAATATTTACCTGATAAAATCGCCGGAACCAAGTTTTATGAGCCAGGTAATAATGCGAGAGAACAGGAACTCCGCAAATTCCTCAAAGAAAGATGG
>CAZTCS010000127.1:0-10606 GCA_964611995.1 uncultured Sediminibacterium sp.
ACCAGAAAGCACTTAGAATTTACTAGTCAGTTAAAAAAGTAGAAAAACAGCGTACAAGTTTAGTATTAAGCATTAATAACCCCCGGTTATTACCTGCGACCGAGGAACCTCCCAACCAGAAAGCACTTAAAATCTACTAATCGGTTAAAAAGTTAGAAAAACAGCTAATAATCTCGGTAGTCCTTCGCTTTATTTAAGAAAAGGTACATCTATTCTACCCCCATTTTCAAATTCCCAAATGCTCCCCAAAAAAACACCTCTATTCATTTTCTTCACTCTATCAGTGCATTTGCTGCTTGCACAAACTTTAGACGCAGGCATTATCCGCGACCAGCATCAGCGCGACCTGCAATTGTTGGGTAGGGGAGATGCAGACCAGAGTTTTACGCTACGAACCATTCCTTTTGGCATTGGATCAGATAGTATAAAAGGGAGTTTTAAAAAACCAATGGTATCGGTATTGCCGCTAAGTTGGGTTACCCAGTTTAACAGCAGGCATCCATTTAGTGAGAATGATGGGTCGATGATTGCGGCTAAAGGTTTGCAAACGAGATTGAGTGGCGGTGTTCAGGTAAGGGCTGGTTTTATTGAAATGCAATTGGCTCCGGAACTTGTATGGGCTGCTAACCCTGCCTATGCGGTTACCACGCAATATGGTTTTAATAGTGGTAAATCTTTTCAACGGATTTATCCCGGACAATCAACGGTACAATTGGTGGCAGGTGGGTTTAGGGCAGGTATTTCTACTGCTAATCAATGGTGGGGGCCGGGCGTGCGCAATAGCTTACTGATGACTTACCAGGCTCCCGGTTTTGAACATTTTTTTCTGGGAAGCAGGAAGCCATTAAAAACACCGATTGGTAGTATTGAATGGAAATTAATGGGAGGATGGTTGCGTACAGATGGCGATCGCTCGATGGAAAACCGGAATCTACAAGTCGCAGATGCAGTATTCGGCACGCGTAAACGTTACCTGAGCGGGTTAACCATCAGTTATCAACCCAAATGGGTGCCAGGCTTGTTTGTGGGATTGAATAGGGTGATACAAACTTTTAGTAATGATTCATTAACCAGTACCCTGGGTAGTTTTGAACGTTATTTTCCGGTAATTGCCCTGGCTGCCCAGAAAAAAAATGTGGTGAATGAAGATTTGTTGAGTCGTGATCAGGTAGCTTCTTTTTTCCTCCGCTGGCTCTTCCCCAAACAACATTTTGAATTTTATATTGAATACGGTTACAACGATTATAAAGTGAATACCCGCGATTATTTAATGGGTACCAGTCATTCAGCCGCAAATATTATCGGCTTTAAAAAACTCATTCCTCAAAAAGGAAAAGATCGTTGGATAGATATTGTTTTTGAACTCACAAAAATGAGCCAGACCCCCGATTATTTAGTGCGTGATGCAGGTAACTGGTATGTACATAGTCAAATTCATGAAGGCTATACCCAAGACAACCAGATCATGGGATCAGTCTATGGTTTTGGTGCCGATGCAATTTATGCAGGGGTGAATTTGGTAAATGGTACTAAGCGAATGGGCTTTTTTATTGAACAGATTAACCGTGACCCGATTGGCCGAACACAAAAATGGGTTGATCTCGGCCTCGGTTTTACACCCCAATGGGAAAAAGGAAAATGGATATTTGCCGGTAAACTAGAACTGGTACGCTCAAGAGGCTATGCCTGGCAGAAAGGGGTGAATGTAATAAACCTCCATGCACAAGCAGGTCTTCAATATCGATTGTGAGGATGAGTCAGGATGAGTCGGGAAGTCCGGGAGTCCGAGAGTCCGAGAGTCCGGGGTTTGTGGAGGTAAGCTTTATTGGGTTAATGAAAAGAAGAAATAAATAAAATGAATTATTTAGTCAAGAAAGACCTTAAAAAAACTTGGAAATTCGATGTTCCTCTGTTCCTCTGTTCTTCTGTTTGTTCATCTTTTTTCATGCAGAAAAAATTCTTCATAATTCTTTGTCTTTTTTTCTCCCTTGGCGCGGCCGCCCAGGGTATTTCAAATGAATTGCTGCGCGATTTGTTGCGTAACAAACAATTGGATACTACACCACGCAGCTCATACATGATAAACCCCAACAGGGTAGATTTTAATGAATTAGATTCATTGATGGGCTCACCTTCTTATGTATTACACATAGGCAAGAAGGAAAATAATATTCGCCTGCGTGTGCTTCCTCTTTACATTCAGCAACAATATAATTCAGCACTGCCTTATGGTTGGAATATAGCACCCATGCTTCCTGCAAAGGGTTACCAAACTGTTATCAGCACTGGCTTACAGCTTCGTGCCGGAAAACATTGGGTGATGCAGGTTGCACCTGAATTTGTGTATGCAGACAATAAGCCCTTTGAAGGCTTTTCTCAGCAATTGAGTACGGCAAGTTGGACCGCCTATTACCGATTTCTCAATACCACCGATATACCCACGCGTTTTGGAGACGATACCTATCGAAAAATATTGCCTGGACAGTCGAGCATAAAATACCAGTTTAAATCATTTGCAGTGGGCATTTCCACTGAACAGATGTGGTGGGGGCCAGGTAGTAGAAATGCACTGATCATGTCAACAAATGCACCTGGTTTTTTACATGCCGGAATACAAACCATTCGCCCGGTAAAAACCAGTATCGGTGATTTTGAGGGTCAATTGATCGGAGGGCGTTTGTCTGAATCAAATATTTTACCACCACGCATTTTTAGTGTTGATACCAATGGGCAGTTTTTATACCAACCCAAAAACCAGCAATGGCGATACATGACCGGCATGGTACTAAGCTGGCGACCTAAATGGGTTTCCTCATTGTATATCGGTTTTGCAAAAGCATCCTATTTATACAATACGGATATATCAAGTCCACTAGACATATTGCCCCTCCAGGGCTTTTTTGGAGGAGCAGTAACAGGCGCGGAAAAGGCAGGAAAAAAAGCTTCACTAGGTTCATTTTTTGCCCGTTATGTATTGCCCGAAGAACATGCGGAGATTTATATGGAATATGGGCGTAAAGATGTTTCACTGATGCCCTGGAACGTAATACGTACCGATGCATACCGAAGGGCCTATGTAGCAGGGTTCAGGAAATTATTCATCCGGAAACGCGGTGGAGCGATACAATTACATGCCGAATTAACCCAAATGCAGGCCCCTACAGCCGAATTGATCCGCGATCCGGATAGTTGGTACACCCACCGATATGTTCGGCAAGGATATACCAATATGGGCAGGTCATTGGGTGCAGGTATTGGCCCGGGTAGTAATAGCCAGTCATTGGAAATTAGTTGGGTAAAAGGACCAAAGAAATTAGGCATATTATTCGAACGCCTGCGTCATAACAGCGATTTCTACTATTATGCATTCGAAGGACTAAAAGATTTCCGAAGACACTGGGTAGATTTGTCCACCACATTTATAGCCGCATGGAACTATAAAAAATGGTATGCCAATGCCCAACTAGCGGTAATACGTTCCTTCAACTACCAATGGCTCATCATAGACTCGGACCCCACCAACTATTTCGTCCCCGGCAACGAATACCTCAATGTATCGGGGAGAATGGGGATAGGGTGGAGATTTTAGGATCTCAGATGTCAGATCTCTGATCTCTGATCTCTGATGTCGGATTTGGGATTTCTGCTTGAATGAGTCAAGACCATAGTCCATGGTCTATGGTCTATGGTCCAATCAAGGCATCGTTTTTGCAGTAAGCTGGGTCTAATAGTAAAGTAAAAAGCCCGGGGGGCTAAGAATCTGATATCCAATGCGAAAAACATATAACAGATATACATTAATTCGACATGTAATCGATGCCCCACTTGTGGGGCTTGCTTATATACTGGCGCATAATGTAGACCGGGGTGGCTTGATTTGGGGCGATGCAAGTCAGTCTTCGCTGTTTGCGATATTGTCTACCATACTTTGGTATGTTGCTGCTTCTGTATCAAAATTGTATCGTGATCGGCGATCGAATAAGTATTCGGAAGAAATAGTTTTTATTGTCTATACCCTCCTTTTGTATGCGGTAATACTGAGCTCTGTGATGTTCTTCCTGCAAAAAACGGTGCATTATGGCAGCGCATTTCTGGTTTGGCATATCAGCTTTCTCTTCTTCTTTTTAGTCTTCACAAAGTATATCATCCGAAAATACCTTCACTCTGCACTCTTTCAGGGAAGGTTACATGATAACCTGCTGATCATTGGGGTAACCCCGGCAGCCTATGAGTTTTATGAAACGATCAATAAGTATTATTACTATGGTTATAAATGTATCGGGTTCATTGACGACCAGAAAAAAACATTGAATGGGTGCATGTATTATGGTAAAGTGGCACAATTATCACAGGTGTTACAACAACAACCCGTTGATGAAGTTATCATAGCATTACCCAATGAACATAAGGAGAAAATTCAGGAATGTATTGAAGTGTGTGATTACCATAAAGTGAGAACCAGGATATTACCTGATATTCACCAATACAGCAGTTCTTCCGTACAGGTAAATAATATTGGTCAATTATCTGTAATCAGTATTCGGGAACTGCCTTTAGACAAACTAGAGAACCAGGTTTTAAAACAGGTCTTCGATACACTGTTTGCAACCATTTTCTTTTTATTGTTGGGATGGTGGTTATTACCCATCATTGCAATTGCGATAAAAATTACCTCCCGTGGCCCCGTATTTTTTAAACAGGAACGTTGGGGACTGAATAATAAAAAAATCACCTGCTACAAGTTCCGCACCATGGTAGAAGAAAGCACAGATGTGGATGATGATGGAAACTATCGGCAGGCCAGTAAAGATGATCCAAGAATCACCCGGGTGGGCGCTTTTTTAAGAAAGTCGAACCTGGATGAACTGCCTCAATTCTGGAACGTGTTTTTAGGGAATATGTCGGTAGTTGGTCCAAGACCCCACCCAACACCCTTAAATATTGAAGCGATGCATACGGTAGACAACTATATGCAACGTCACCTGGTAAAACCTGGTATAACAGGATGGGCACAGGTAAATGGATGCAGGGGCGAAACAAGGGAACCTGGCTCCATGCAACGCCGGGTTAATTTCGACTTATACTATATACACCGCTGGACTTTCTGGCTCGATTGCCAGATCATACTCCAAACGGTAATTAATATTTTCAGAGGAGACCAAAATGCGTACTAGAAGATGTTTGATCTCTGATCGCTGATGTCGGATTTTTGAGGGCAGATCGCAGATGTCAGATGTCAGATGTCTGATTTTGGCAGATATATTCTTAATATACCTCAATCTTATTAACTACTCACTACTCACTACTCACTACTCACTATTCACCATTCACAATTCACATCAGACCGCTGACCACAATGAAATCTAAGCTATTTTTCTTCTTCCTATTAATCACCCTAAGTGCAGCTAAGGGGCAGGTGGTGTATGAGCATCATGATAATGATATTTATACTTACCTGAGTAGGATGGCTGCGAAGGGGTTGATAAAATTCGATGATCAGATACGGCCGCTTGGCAGGGTATATTTAGCAGCTTGTTTAGACAGCCTGGCTATAAAAGAAGGTCAGCTTACTAAAGTTGAAAAAGCCGAGCTGGCTTTTTACCAGCGCGACTTTTCAGATGAAAAAGCGATTGCTGTGGCACAAACTAAAGCATCTGCTAGTTTTTTTAGAAAGGATAACTGGAACCGGATAAGGGGTTTAAATCTAACAGGGAAAGATTTCCTGATGCGAATTGATCCGATCTTAAATGGAGGTGTTATTACAGGCTCCGGTAGATCTATTAAAGTATATGGCTCTGGCTTTCGACTCTATGGTTATGGAGGAAAGCATTGGGCCTGGCATGTTTCTTTCAATGATATTACTGAGCAAGGCACAGGTATTGATACCCTGAGAAATACATCCGGTGTAACTGGTGCTGTAGGACGCATTGCTACCAATAAAAAAAGTTTCAATTACAGTGAATTCAGGGGTGGGGTTAGTTATAGTTGGAAAAATGGTTCAATAGCACTTGGACAAGATTATCTTTTATTGGGCTACGGAGAAAATGGACGGATCATTCTCTCAGAGAAAGCGCCCAGTTTCCCTCAAATACGTCTGGACTACCAGCCCCTGCCTTGGTTGAAATTTAACTATACACATGCCTGGTTACAATCAAATCTGATTGACTCGAACAGAAGTTATAATACAGGTGTAAATCCCTATGGCGGAAGAAGAGATGTCTATATTCCTAAATTCTTGGCCATCCATAGTTTACAGTTTACGCCTGTAAAAGGATTGGATATTCATTTAGGAGAATCGATGGTATACAGCGACCAGTTAAATATTGGTTACCTGATACCTGTGATGTTTTTTAAGGGCTATGATTTAATATCCAGTAATGAAAACATCAATGCCAGTTCGAATGGACAATTATTTCTCCAGGTTAGTTCAAGGAACCACCTGAAAAATACCCATTTGTATGGATCATTGTTTATTGATGAAATTAAAATAGGATCCATCTTTAACCGAAGTAAAAGTCGCAACCAGTTAGGGTACACTGTCGGAATGAATATTACCGATCTGGGCTTACCCTATCTAACCGTTGGGGCGGAATATACAAGGGTCAATCCATTTGTTTACAGGAACCTTCACCCTGCACAAAACTATACAAACAGCGATTTTGTAATGGGCGACTGGATGGGCAATAATGCGGATAGAATGTTATTATTTGCGCGTTACACCCCGCTTCCCCGCCTGCGATTGATGCTTCGTTATGAGCATATCAGAAAAGGGGGCCCCGGCACCCTCGACCAGCAGTATTTTCAGCAGCCACAGCCTTCCTTCCTTTTCGACCCCCAATACCGCCGTAATAACTGGTATGCAGAAGCCGTTTACCATTGTATGCCCGGCTTCCAGCTATTTGCCAACATAAACAACTCCCGCTCCACCAACCAACAGAACAATACACGGAGCACGGATAAATGGATGATGGTAGGGTTTAGGCTCGGGCGATAATCTCAGATGTCGGATGTCAGATGTCAGATGTGACAAAATAGTTATAAATATAAAAAAAACAAATCTGAAATCTGACATCTGACATCTGACATCAAAATTCTGCTATTAATGCCTGATATTTGCTATATGATAGAGGTTTATATGAAAAGAATTGTATTGACTTTTTTGGGGATGTGCATTGGTTTTGCTGCCATTGCACAAAAACAGATTGGAAAGGTTGACCAGTTATCTGATCAGCAGTTAATTCAATTATGGACCCAGAGTCAGCGCGCCGGCATGTCGGAATCGGATGCGATAAAGGAACTGGTAAAAAGGGGGTTAAGTGCCACAGAAGTGGAGATGTTTAAAAAACGCCTGGTAAAACTGCAGGGATCGAATAAAACGGCTTTTAGTAAAGAGGCGCTGATAAAGGATACAGCTTTCTTTGTTAGGGATAGTGCATGGATCATCGATCTGCCCGATGTGCGAATCAAATCGCCCTATTATGGGTTTGAATTTTTCAGTAACGCCCAATCCAATTTCTCTCCAAACATGAATATGGCCACACCAGCCAATTATGTGCTTGGTCCTTTGGATGAATTAAATATTACCATTACCGGTCTAAATGAATTATCCCATACCAGCCGTATAACCCGCGAAGGCTTTTTTGAAGTGCTGCATGGAGGTTTGGTTCAGTTAAGTGGTTTAACCATTGAACAAGCCACTGCAAGAATCAAAAACAAACTAAAATTACCTTACCCCGCAATAACAAGCGGACAATCGCAGCTATTGGTTACACTGGGTAATGTACGTAGCATAAAAGTTACGGTAATCGGAGAAGCCGATAGGCCCGGTGATTATACTGTTTCTTCCCTGGCTGGTTTGTTTCAGGTCTTGTATTTGTCTGGTGGTCCGGCAGAAAACGGATCCTTAAGATCAATTGAATTAATCAGGAATAATAAAGTCATTGAACGTATAGACTTTTATACATTTTTACAAAAAGGATTATTTGCCCAAGATATCCGGTTACAGGATAAAGACATTATTCGTTACCCACTTTACCTGAAGCGGGTGAATTTAAGTGGAGCTGTTAAACGACCATCCATTTATGAATTGCAGGAGAAAGAAACCCTCTCAGACCTGCTTCGGTTTGCAGGAGGATGGGGTGACATGGCTTTCAAGACTTCGGTTAAAGTAGCTCAGGTAGGCAAGCAGGACAGAATATTCAGGGATGTGGCAGATACTGATTTTGAATATTTTATTCCCAAAAATGCAGACTCAATTTATGTAGATAAAATACGGGAACGTTTTCTGAACAGGGTAATAATTGCTGGGGCAGTAATTCGCCCAGGAAATTATGAGTTGTCTGATGGACTTACCCTATTAAAGCTCATTCAAAAAGCCAATGGTTTAACAGAAGAAGCTTTTGTTAACCGTGGCTATATCAAGCGACAGGCACCAGGCACTTCTGAGCCTTTACTGGTTTCCTTTAATGTAAAAGAATTATTGGCAGGTGCAGAAAAAGATATCCCTTTGTTCAGGGAAGATTCAGTAGTTATTCAATCGCGTAATGACCTCATTTCTCAAATGAGCATCACAGTTGGAGGAAATGTTAGAAAACCCGGAAGTATTCTTTTTAGAAAAGGTATGACCCTGGAAGATGCCATTTTATTGGCTGGTGGTTTTACCAATGATGCAGCAACACATAAAGTGGAAATTTCAAGGATACAAAAAAACAATGCCGACACATTGGCTAACCGTTTATTGACACTGTTAACCGTGAAGGTAGATTCTGCCCTAAACAGCCGCACACCATCAATGGCACTGGAACCTCTCGATTATATCTTTGTTCCTAAATTATTGAACTACCAATTGCCGGGTGGTGTAAAACTACGTGGCGAGGTTTTATATGAAGGCGATTATGCGTTGGAAAGACGAGATGAAACAGTAACAGAAGTATTACAGAGAGCAGGGGGAATAAGTCCATACGCATCCATGCGTGATATCCAGGTATTCAGAAATAACCTGAGGGTAGCCACAGATCTATTCAGCGCCGGAGAACGCTTTGTGTTATTGCCAAACGATAGCATACATATTCCAAGAAGTACCAATTTTGTAGAAGTAAAAGGGGCCGTATTTAATCCACAAATATTGAGTTTTGAATCTGGTAACCTGCGTACTTATATTGCCAATGCAGGAGGTGTAACAGATAATGGCAACCTGAAGAAAGCTTATGTACAATATAGTAACGGGATAAGTCGTAAAACGAAAAAGTTCCTGTTTTTCCGCACCTATCCTAAGATACAGCCAGGAAGTAAAATTGTTGTACCGGAGAAATCGCCCAATGAAAGAAAAGGACTTTCCTTTATTGAGATCAGCTCCCTTACCGGAACACTTACAGCACTGATCAGTCTTATCGCGGTACTTCGCAATTAAATTTATTCATTACATGCAACAGGATATACCATCTAATAACCCGGTTCAGGAAGACGCTGAATTTTCTTTTAAAGAAGAACTCAACGTCATTTTCTTAAAACTGGTAGCAGCATTGCGGAAATGGAAACAATGGGTACTGTTTCTGCTTGCAGGTGCATTGATCGGTACTGTATTTAGTATTTTCAAACCGGTTGTTTATTATGCAAGAACCACTTTTGTAGTGGAAGAATCCAAAACAATGGGAGGGGGTTCACTGATGTCTGCTTTAGCAGGACAATTTGGTGTAGACGTAGGCAGTCTTTCTGGCGCCAGTGGAATACTTGCTGGTGACAATGTTTTACAATTGCTGAAAAGTCAACACCTGGTTCGAAGTACTTTATTAAGTTGGTTCGACAGTGCAAAAAATACTACACTGGCTGATGAATATGCAAGGGTATATAAACTGGAAAAAAAATGGGAAGGCAAAGTGAAATTGCCTATTTCATTTGCTGTTTTACGCAATAAACCATCCCGTGTAGAAGATAGCCTCTTGCAAAAAATGATCAGCCGGATAACAGAAAAAGAATTGTTTGTTGCAAAACCCGATAAAAAATTAGGATTCTTTGAATTAAGTGTTGGATTAAGAAGTGAAGTGTTGAGTGTGCTGCTTTCTCAAAGGTTATTAAAAACGACTACTGATTTTTATATCGAAACAAAAACCAGAAGGATACTAACAAACGTAAAAAGATTGCAGGCCAAAGCTGATAGCTTATTATCTGCGCTCAACCGAAAAACATATTCAGCAGCAGATGCCAGCAGAATGTTATTGGATGTAAACCCGGTATTTGCCAATCCAGGTGTTTCTGCAGAAATTTCTACGCGTGATAAAGTATTGCAAGGCACTATTTATGCCGAAATATTGAAGAACCTGGAGATGAGTAAAACCTCACTCATCCAGGAAACACCGACAGTTCAATTGGTCGACGAGCCCATCTACCCCTTAAACAACAACCGTTTGTACTGGTGGGAAGGCCTGTTAATTGGTGCACTCGTTGGTATGTGTGCTGGAGTGTTATTGCTGATGTTATTTGTAAAGCAAGGGAAAAAGTAATATCGAATATCGAATATTGAATCTTGATTAATCATTGAATATTCAAGATTCATTGCTGTCAAGGGAAATTAATCTGCGAGCTGTAAGTGTTACGTATTATGGAACGC
>CAZTCS010000128.1:0-10568 GCA_964611995.1 uncultured Sediminibacterium sp.
CTCCAACAATGGTTTTCAAACTTACAGAGCCCGACAGCGTCAATACTGCTATCAGTGATAAACCCATTGCTAGTTCATAACTGATGGCCTGTGAAGCTCCACGCAGTGCCGCCATTAAGGAGAACTTATTATTTGAGGCCCAACCTCCGATCATAATACCATATACACCCATACTTACCACACCAAACACATAAAGGATGCCAATATTAATATCCGCGATTTGTAATTCAATTTTGCGGTCGAACAACTCCACATGACTGCTCCATGGAATAACGGCACATGTCATTAATGCTGCGGTCATGGCCAATCCCGGACCAAGAATGAACAATACTTTATTTGAAGTATTTGGAATAATCTCTTCCTTCATCATCAGTTTCAATCCATCAGCAAATGGTTGTAACAGACCAAAGGGGCCGGCACGGTTAGGACCCGGACGATCCTGCAACACAGCCGCCACTTTTCTTTCGGCAAAAGTGGTATATAGTGCAATACCCAGGCTACCGAATACAATTACTGCAATCAGTGCGAGTTTTTCTATTAATAAGGCCCAATCAAAAGCAAGTAGTGTCATTATAAAATGCGATTAGTCTTTGTTCTTATTAAATACTTGAGCGTGCGCAGGACCTTCAATAAGGCTTAACTGCACTTCAGGTTTATTTACCTCACTGACAGAATGTATATCCATCAACAATTGAGGTTGTCTGCCATCGTTTACTGCTTCAAATGTTTCATTCGGTTTGTGTGTACCTATTTTACCAGCGTAATGTCCTTGTGAGATAACAGAATGACGGTTGATTAATCTTGGCCCTTCAATTACCCAATCACTGGTTTTCTTTTTTTCGAAACGACAGGTATTACAGATCCAGGCGGGTTTGCCATCGGCGTCATCTTCTACTTCACCCCATTCATCTTTTCTGGCGGTTACGCGAAACACTTCATCACCACGGTTCCATAAAGTTACTTTTCCGGAACAGGTAGGGCAATCACGATGGGCATCTACTGGTTTCAAGAACCAAACACGGTTTTTAAAACGGAAAGTTTTATCGGTTAAAGCACCTACCGGACAAACATCAATTACGTTTCCGATAAAATCATTATCCAGGCTCTTCTCAATAAAAGTGGCAATTTCTGCATGATCGCCGCGGTCAAGTACGCCATGTTCACGCTTCTTTGTCAACTGGTCTGCAGTAAATACACAACGGTAACAAAGTATGCAACGCGTCATGTGTAACTGAATATATGGACCCAGGTCGTGTTTTTTAAAGGTTCTGCGCTGGAACTCATAACGTGTACCTTCTTTTCCATGTTCATAACTGAGATCTTGCAGGTGACATTCGCCGGCCTGATCGCAGATTGGACAATCGAGTGGATGATTCAACAGTAAAAATTCAACTACACCAGCTCTTGCATCTATTACCTTTTCACTGGTAATATTTTTTACTTCCATCCCATCCATTACTGTGGTGCGGCATGAAGCCACCAGTTTTGGCATTGGGCGAGGATCTTTTTCTGAACCTTTACTTACTTCCACCAAACAGGTACGACATTTACCACCGCTTCCTTCCAGCTTGCTGTAATAGCACATTGCCGGAGGAGTTACATCACCTCCGATCTTACGCGCTGCATTGAGAATGGTAGTCCCTGCCGGCACTTCAATCGTGATGTTGTCGATTGTTACTTTAAACAATTGTTGTTCAGACATAACAGTTAATTCAAAATTAAAAAGTCAAAAGTCAAAAGTCAAAAAACTGTTCCCGACTATGACTATTTAGCTTTTAGTATTATTGTAGCGATGATTATTTATGTTTCATCTGCCGCAGTAACACTTAATTCAAAATGCAAAAGTCAAAAGTCAAAAAACTGTTCCCGACTATGACTATTTAGCTTTTAGTATTATTGTAGCGATGATTATTTATGTTTCATCTGCCGCAGTAACACTTAATTCAAAATGCAAAAGTCAAAAGTCAAAAAACTGTTTCGACTATGACTATTTAACTTTTAGTATTATTGATGCGATGATTTTTCACATATCATCTGCTTCAGTAACACTTAATTCAAAATTAAAAAGTCAAAAGTCAAAATCGAGATCCTGACAATGACTATTTAGCATTTATTATTATTGATGCGATGATTTTTGATATCTCATCCGCTTCTTTAATCAGTTCATTTACTTTCGGCTTAGAAACATCCATTGTATCCCTTATCAGGCACAACCAATATTTCGTTTCATTGGCCGATTTTAATGCTATATCAAAATACTTTTTCCAGTCTTTCTTAGAACTTCCAGCTTTCCCTTCCACCACATTTGCTCCTATTGAAGTTCCACTTCTTACTAACTGATCGAACAAAGAACCATACACCTTATCCCATTTACAATCTCTTACAAAAACGATCACTTCTTTTGAAAAGAAATAGCACCTGTGTCTAATGTTATACGGCTTCTCTCCTTCATTCACTTCAAAATCATCAAACTCACTTATCAACACCCACTTTTTGAATTTTTATTTTTGACTTTTTACTTACCCCACCGGAACATGAATCGGATCAGCATAATGTGCCAAACCATAATTCCTTTTCTGAGCCTCTTCCGGATTTTTTACGTGCCATTCAAACTCATCCCTGAAATGGCGGATCGCAGCTGCTACGGGCCATGCTGCGGCATCACCTAAAGGACAAATGGTATTTCCTTCAATCTTCCTTTGTATATCCCATAACAAATCAATATCACTCATCTTTCCATTTCCGTATTCAATATTTTTCAGGATTTTCTCCATCCATCCTGTTCCTTCACGACAAGGAGAACACTGTCCGCAACTTTCATGACGATAGAAACGTGCAAGTGAAAGTGTATGACGCACTACGCACTGGTCTTCATCCATTATGATAAATCCACCTGATCCCATCATTGATCCTGTTGCAAAACCGCCATCTGAAAGACTTTCATAATTCATGTAGCGTGTTTCTCCTTTGGCTGTTTTCAATAAGAGATTGGCCGGAAGAATAGGCACTGATGAACCACCTGGAATGCAGGCTTTTAATTTTTTTCCATTGGGTATACCACCACAATATTCGTCGCTGTAGATAAATTCTTCTACAGAGATAGTCATATCGATTTCGTAAACTCCTGGCTTATTAATGTTACCGCAGGCACTGATTAACTTAGTTCCGGTTGAACGGCCTACACCAATTTTTGCATACTCATCGCCGCCCATATTTATAATGGGAACTACAGCCGCAAGTGTTTCTACGTTATTAACTACGGTTGGTCTCTCCCATAAACCTTTGATCGCAGGGAAGGGAGGTTTAATACGTGGGTTGCCGCGTTTTCCTTCCAGAGACTCAATCAATGCAGTTTCTTCACCGCAGATATAAGCACCGGCTCCACGTTGTACATGGATATTGCAATCGAATCCTGTACCTAAAATATTTTTGCCAAGGAATCCGTTGTTTTTGGCTTCAGCGATGGCTTGTTCCAAAATATCAACGATCCATGCATATTCGCCTCGGATATAGATATAAGTATCGTTACTACCAAGTGCAAAAGAAGAAACAATCAATCCCTCAATGAGTAAGTGAGGAATGAATTCCATCAGGTAGCGATCTTTAAAGGTACCTGGCTCACTTTCATCGGCATTACAAACCAGGTGACGGGGAACACCTTCTGGTTTAGCGATGAAACTCCATTTCATACCTGCAGGAAAACCTGCGCCACCACGACCACGCAGACCGCTTTTTTTCACTTCTTCCACAATCGTTTCTGGGTTCATTTCCTTCAGCGCTTTTTCTACACTACGGTATCCCCCTTCACGACGGTAGACATCAAAATACCTGATGCCTTCTACATGTGCTTTTTCTAATAATAACTTTTTACTCATATATCCGGCGCCCTGCGGGCGTTTTGAATTTGAATGGTTCAACTAGGGTAACTTAACAGCCTGTCTGGCTACCAGTATCCATTGTTTATTTTTCTTGATCCAGGTTTGCAATACATTCAGATGCAATACTCCTTCTTTACCGGCAGCATCAAATGATCTTGCTTTTAATACATGTCTTACAATTGCTGTTTTACCATCCACCCTGATTGATACATCACTCATACCAAAATCCTTGTAAGTGGTTGGACTTACCATCGCATTATGGATCATTTCTGATTTGTTCTCAATCTTTCCGCTTGAATGTCCATAGGTAACCATTTCATCTACTAACCCAGCCAGTACTGCACTATCCCTGTTGATAAAAATGGCGCCATTTAATGCCTTTATTTGATTCAATACTTTCCCCTCAGCTTTGCCTTGGGCAAATACTGATAAAGAAAATAAAGTGAATAATATGACTAACGCTTTTTTCATTACTGCTTTTTCAGTTCATATTTATCTGCCAAAGGCCCACTGATCTTTTTACCGTTCGTATCCAGTTGTACTAATTTCCCTTCTGCTACAAAGTATCGGTTGGGACCTTCTTTTATACTACCCAAATTGATTACAAACTCGCTTACCCAGGTCCATTTACCACTGGCAGTATAACTGTTGTCAGTTTTGCCGAGGTATTTCATTTCCCTGTTATAGGTGCTATCTGCTTTTAATTCGATCACTGTTTCTATTCCTTCACAATCTGCACAGGGTAAAACACCTTTATATTTTCCAACTACATCCAGTGAATTTTTCGCTGTCGCGCCTATTGGCCTTCCTGCGCTATCCACTATATCTATCGACATATCTTCCATTACCGTATCTGATGATGATACGGTGGTTGTACCCGAGACAGAGATATTCTCACAAGCGGTTACAAACACCATGCAGATAAAGAGTAGATAGATTATTTTTTTCATTCTCTTTAATTTAGACTTACTGCAGTTTTTCTGCATTCATCTATTATTGCATCAACTTTTTCTTTTGTCAGGTGTTCCCGATAAGTTTTTCCCATTTGCATCATTGGCGCATATCCACATGCTCCCAGACATTCCACCGTTTTTAAAGTGAATAGTCCATCAGCAGTAGTTTCTCCAGGTTTAATTCCCAGTTTCTCCCCGATATAAGCAATGATATCATCACTGCCATTAAGCATACAGGGACCTGTCTGGCAAACTTCGAACATGTGTTTCCCTACGGGTTTGAGGTTGTACATGCTATAGAAGGTTGCTACTTCATATACTTCAATCGGTGTTATTTGTAATAAATCGGCTACATAGTCCATTGTTTCGGCACTCAACCAACCACCAAAACTATCTTGTGCCAGATGCAGTACCGGCAACAGTGCACTCTTCTGCTTCCCGTCCGGGTAACGTGCTACCAGCCTTTTAAACTCGGTCATCTGTTCTTCTGAAAATCTTATCATACTATTCAATTTGAAAACTAGATAATTTGGAAATTTGGAAATTTGGAAATTTGGAAATGGGTTATTAAAAGACCTTCCCTTTTCATTTTCAAATTTTCAAATTTTCAAATTCTCAAATTAATTATGCGTCAAGCTCTCCTGCAATCAGGTTTAAGCTACTCATGGTAACAATTGCATCACTCAGCATTCCTCCCTGAATCAGTTCAGGATATGCCTGGTAATAAATAAAGCACGGCCTTCTGAAATGCAGACGGAAAGGCGTTCTGCCACCATCGCTGATCAGGTAAAAACCTAACTCACCGTTACCACCTTCAACTGCGTGGTACACTTCTCCTTTTGGCATTTCAACTTCACCCATGATGATTTTAAAATGCCAGATTAAGGCTTCCATTTTTGTGTATACATCTTCTTTTTTCGGAAGATAATATTCAGGCACATCTGCATGGTATACTTCTGCATCAGCGCCTTTGAATTCCTGTATTTTCTGGTAAGCCTGTTCGATGATGCTTAGGCTTTGCCACATTTCGGCATTACGCACCAGGAAGCGATCGTAGTTATCACCTGTTGAACCAACGGGTACAGTAAAATTGAAATCCTCGTAACTGCTGTAAGGACTATGAATGCGAACATCATAATCAACTCCGGCGGCGCGGAGGTTTGGTCCGGTAAAACCATAGTTCAGTGCTCTTTCGGCGCTGATTCCACCAGTACCTTGTGTACGTTCCATGAAAATCCGGTTACGGGCAAAGAGGTTTTCAAACTCTTTCAGCACTTTAGGATATTCTGCTAGGAATTTCTCGAGTTTCGTAAACGCTGTATTTGTGAAATTCCTTTCAAAACCGCCAATACGCCCAATATTAGTAGTAAGGCGGGACCCACATACTTCTTCATATATTTCATAAATTAATTCACGGTATTGCATTACATACAGGAAACCTGTATAAGCGCCAGTATCTACACCAACGATTGAATTACAAATCAGGTGATCTGAAATTCGCGCAAGTTCCATGATGATCACACGCAGGTAATCGACACGTTTAGGAGTAGAAACACCCAGGAGCTTTTCACAGGTAAGGTGCCATCCCATGTTATTGATAGGACTGCTGCAATAATTTAACCTGTCTGTGATGGGGGTGATCTGGTAGAGTGGTCTGCGTTCTGCTAATTTTTCAAATGCACGGTGGATATACCCAACTGTTTGTTCGGTAGACACCACTCTCTCGCCATCAAGTTCCATGATGTTTTGAAACACGCCATGTGTTGCAGGGTGTGTAGGCCCTACGTTTAAGGTTGTTGTTTCTTTTTCAATGGAACCTTCCGGTAATTTGATATTATGTTGTTGTTGCGCTAACATGTCTACTATGTTAATCAGCCTTTCGGCTAAATGATTCTTTATTTTGGGTGAGAAGTGAGTAGTCAGTAGTTAGTTTTATTTCACTCACCACTCACTATTCACTACTCACTATTATCCTCTACCAAACATTTCATCATCTTTATCAATCCTTGTCTGATCTTCTAATGGATATTCCTTTCTAAGTGGGAAATAATCCATTTCATCCACATTCAAAATTCGTTTCAGGTTTGGATGTCCTACAAAGTTTACCCCGTAGAAATCATAGGTTTCACGCTCCATCCAGTTGGCGCTGGAGAAAAGTTTTGAAGCGGTGAAAACATCAGGATTTGCTACCGATGTAAAGACTTTGAACCGAATACGAATATTCTCTGTAAGGTTGTGTAAATGATAAACTACTGCTAATTCTCTGCCTGCGTCATCAGGATAGTTTACCGCACATAAATCTGTCAGGAAGCGAAATTGAAGCGATGCTTCATCGTACAAAAACTGTAAAATTTTAAGGTTATGTTCCTTAGGTGCTTCAAAACTGAGCATACCATAGGTATCCTCAAAGTTGTAAACCAGTTCGCCGAATTTTTCTTTCAGCGCATTTTGTATGAATTCGTTGGTTAAAGCCATTGTTTTTTTTGTTTTTCCTTGGTACTAAGACCATGGTCTATGGACAATCTACTGAATGCCGTAGCTATTCAGGAGCGCTTTATAATGTTCACTGTTTCTTCTTCTGATACTTTCCTGTCCTACAAGGTCCTGGATTTTCATAAAGCCATCCAAAATTGCTTCTGGTCTTGGAGGGCATCCAGGTACGTACACATCAACAGGTATTACCTGATCAATTCCCTGTAACACACTGTAAGTATCGAAAATGCCACCACTTGAAGCACAGGCCCCAACGGCAATTACCCATCTGGGTTCTGCCATTTGCAGGTAAACCTGACGTAAAACGGGGCCCATTTTTTTTGCAATAGTACCCATTACCATCAGCAGGTCGCATTGACGAGGGGAGAACCCTACTCTTTCAGAGCCAAATCTTGATAAATCGTAATGCGAGCCCATGGTAGCCATGAATTCAATTCCACAGCAGGATGTAGCAAAAGGAAGAGGCCAAATGGAGTTTTTACGTGCTAAACCTACTACACTGCTTAATTGGGTGGTAAAAAAACCTTCACCAGAAAAACCTTCCGGAGCCTTCACTGTTGAAATTGCATCAGCTGTATTGGCTGGGATGGGGTTAATATTAAATCGTACCGGACGTGCCATAATTTTTCTATTAACAATAAATGGCGCAATAATGTTCCATTTACCTTTTTCTAATTACAAAAAAGCTGTGAAGATCATTCACAGCATATTAATCTTCCCACTTAAGGGCACCTTTTTTGATAATATAAATGAAGCCAACCAGGAAAAAGGAAACAAACATCAATACAGCCCAAAATCCAGCCCAGCCCAGTTCCCTGAAATTAACTGCATACGGATAAAAGAAAATTACTTCCACATCGAATAACACAAACAAAATGGCTACCAGGAAATATTTAATGGCCATTGGCTGGCGTGCATCTCCGTGGCTTTCAATACCACTAGCAAAGGTTTCCAGCTTATCTGAGGTCTCTCTTTTAGGTCCAAGCCATGAAGAAACAGCAATCATTGTTGCTACAAAACCGGCTGCAAAAATCAATTGAATCCCAATAGGTAGGTACCCGTAAGCATTACTTGTAGCAGAAGCATCTAACAAAAAAATCGGCCAGTTCATGTTAAAACATTAATGTCCCGCAAAAATAAGCCTGTGAAGCATATAAAAAGAAAAACTCCCCCAATAATGGGAGAGTTTTACCGAATTATTTAATCATTTAGCGTTTGTCGCCGCTTCCGGATGAATTTGATGTGTTTCCGGAGGTGGTTTTTCCGCTATTTCCCTGCTTTTCTTTAGCTTTTAAACCTTCTACTATTGCAGCTTTGGCATTTAAAGCAAACTTATTTTCTTCACCTTCATTAGGATAAAGTGTCAGCATTTGCTCGGTAATAGCTAAACCTTTCTCCAGTTCCTTGGCTTTATCTACATAATACTTGAGTCTGTAGTAAAGGTTAACGAAGATGGTTTTCTTATTTTTTTCCTTGTCTTTCATGTAAAAAGAATCAAGGTAATCCAGTACTGGAATAGCGGCTCCTGTTAAAGTATCAGGATCTGAGGCAAAAGCAGCTCTTCTTAGGAATGAATACGGCTGCGGCTTATCAGGAAATGCAGCCAGGTATTTTTTACCTAATTCAATCGTTAAGGCATAATCTTTACCTGCAAATGCTGTATTTGTAAACTGATAGTATTCATACTCACCCATTACACCACCTTTCAGATCAATTTGTTTTTGCAACCAGTTTAATTGTTCGCGGTACTTCCCAGCCTTGCCATAAATTTCAGCAGCTTTACCCATATAGGCAATTTTGCTGTTTTTCAGCGTATCGATGGTCATAGCTTTTTCAATATAAGCAACGGCTTTTTCTTCACTTCCTGGGAATCGGGCATAAATTTTTGTTGCCAATTCACATTGTGAAGTAGTTATTGTTGCCGGATCAGCTGTTGCAAAGAATTTTTCAATTGCTTCTTTTGCTTTCACTGAATCATTTGTACGATCGTAGTTATAAGCATAAACGATGTTCAGTTTAGGGAATTTATCGATACCTCCTACTTCAGCTTCAATTTGTCTTGCTTTTTCAAGGCTTTCATTGTATTTACCAGCACGGAAAAGATAATCTGCCACAAACATATCAGTGTTAGGATCTTTATCAGCGTTTGCTACATATTTATCAAGGTATTCTTTTGCACGGGGTACATCTTTATCTGCATAGTAATCATACAGTACATAATATACCGGAGGGAATGTAGGATCTGCGGCAATTGCATTTCCATAAAACTGTTCGAACAGTTCTTTATTGTTCTGGCTCTGGTAGATACGACCGATCCTGTACATAGCTTTAGCATTCTTAGGATCACGTGTAATTGCTTCCGTGTATGCTTTTACTGCCTCACCACCATTCTCGCCACCTAGTTTCAGGTAGCTGATACCCATATTGATGTAAATATCAGGGTTGGTTAAATCAGTGGCAGCCGCCAATTTCAATTTTTCGATACCATAACTTGGGTCTCCGAGTTTACTACCTCCATCGGCATTTGCACGACCTATAGCATTCAGTATACCTGGGTCTGCTTTACCTTTATTACGCCCCTTTGTTGCAGTGGTAGTGGTAATAGCCTGCTCAAACTTTTGTTTAGCGGCATTGATATCACCTCCTTCAAGAATTTCGAGGTGACCCATACCAACCAATAACCATGCATCGCTGCCAATTTCCTGTAAACCTTTCTGGTATACATCTTTGGCTGCATTAATCATGTCTTTGGTTAATCCACCTGCTTCGGCTGCAATCAATGACTGACCGTACCAGTAAATCGTCTGGGGATCTTTAGTGTTGGCCTCATAAGCCTTTTTCAAAGTTTCACGGGCGCTTTTATACTTTTCATAGTTGAGGAATTTTATCCCCTCAGCTACCTGCGCCATCAAACACTGTACAGCAAGCAAGGCTGTTACGATCAAAGAAACGGTCTTCTTCATTTGTCGGTTTTTATAGTTGTGTGTTAATCTGCATCTTTAATACTTCCGGATCTTTTTCCAAAGCCCATTTTTGCTGGCACCAGGAATGCTCTCCGGAAAATTAACTGTCCCCTTTCCAGGCTCATGAAATTCATAAATCCTGTTCCGAGTCCAGCAGCGTTTTCCTTTAATATATAATACAATGGACGTGCCAAAGGGTACTGTCCACGTGAAATGGTTGCCTGTGAGGGCATTGCGAATATATCTTTTTCTTCACATTTAACACATTCCACTAATCCCAT
>CAZTCS010000129.1:0-10385 GCA_964611995.1 uncultured Sediminibacterium sp.
CCGGTGCTTCCGTAGATATGTATTTCGATGATATAACCGTGTACAGCAATAGGATTGTTGCAACGAATTATGATGGAAGGTATATTACGAGGTATACGTTTAGGAGAACCTAGAGAAGCTTCGAGCTGTGGGCTATGAGCTTTGAGCAAATGGTGCTGAATTGTAGGCTTTAATTTTTTGTGATAAGTATTCAAAAAAATGTCGCCAACCCATTCCGTACTCCTTATTCTGAAGTACATTATGCTAATCCATATGCTCATTAAGCGAATTACTTGAAGCTCAAAGCTCATGGCTCACAGCATCTCTCCCTTTATCTCCTCACCATATTAGTAACCGACAACGTAATCGTTTTTTTATTCAATGATAAAGACGATTGTTTTTTGGGTTGTTTAGGGTTGCTAAGACAAACTAATAATAAAGCTGCACCGGCAATAGCCACTACAAATGGTTTCATGGTTGTATTTGATAAGCGTTGTTAGTAAATGGGAATACGAAGTCCCTTACCGTCGCTGACGGCACCATTGGGTAATTGATGTTTGGGGTAAACAATAGCATTCGCTAATGCTCACATACATTCATCAATGTTCTGTTCCTGAAATGGTGAACGGGAAAGGTTAGAAGTTGAGAACTTCTGGTGGTTTCACGCGCTGACGGAAACGGGCAAACAGAAATTCAGTGTGGTGGTTCATATTACATGGGAGCGAGGCTCCATTTACTTTGATCCAGTAAAGATATATGGAGGCTAAATATCCAGGAATATTAACCGGGATAAACGGTATCAGCGCTTTCACAAGCGGTAAAGTACCTATGATGAACGGTAAAATGTGTGCGTCGACGGCAATATAGCTTGTTCAGCGGTTTATTTGCTACATAGTTTCATTTTCTTCCTTATGTTTAGGTCGCCAGATCAGGTAGTAGAAACCTAGAATGATAACTCCAATCCCAAATGGGATCAATGCAAGGTGTTTATAGGTGTAATTATTCCAAAAAATCAACTCATCAAATCCAAGGAATTCACTAATCATCCAATATGAATTCGCGCTGATCCAAACAGCCATGGCCAGATTATGACATAGTTCCGAAACCATATTCCTGGTTCGCCAACTGATTACGATTGCAATTGTAAGTGTTGGAATAATCATAGTGATACCAAGCACTTTCAATCCAATACACCAGGCAATATCTTTGAATAACCAGAAAACAATATGCAGGTTCTCCATTTTCCGATATTTCAATGGAATACTGTACTGCGGATTGGGCTTTGTTGACATGTGTGGGTGTTAGGGGTTAGGTTTTAGGAGTTAGGTATAAGGAGTTAGGTATTATTATATATTGGATTATGGTCGTTAAAATTGAAATAAACTTCCCATTCAAAACAAACTATTCCTAATACCTAACTCCTAAAACCTAACACCTAACTGCAATATTAGCTATTTTCCCGACTTAAAATTTTACGGAACCGTTGCACATCTGCCGCTGGCATGATGGGTTCGTTATGTACCAGGTAATTGGAAAATTGATGCGCAAAATACGGCGCCAGTGAACAGCCTTTTGTACCCATTCCATTGAAAACTCCCACTTTATTATGTACCGGATGCATACCCACAAATGGTCTTCGCTCCATATTGGCTGGTCTTTCAGAAGCAATATGATCAACAATCGTATAGGGTAGTTTTAGCCATTGCTGCAACTGCATGTCAACTTTTTGTCTGAAATCGGGGGATGGTTTGGTATCCATAAAATCCCATTCATAAGTAGAACCGATCCACCATAAATTGTCTTTCCAGGGAACAAGGTTAATGCCTTGCTTATAAATATTGGTTGTAGGTAAATCTTTGATCTCTGCTATAATTGCCTGCCCTTTATTGGGGGCATAGGGTAACATTTGGAAATAGGGGTTCTTAAATCCAGCCGCCCCTTCGCAACAAATAATGGCATCGGCATGAATACCATTATAAGTGATGCCTGTTGGTGAAACAATACAATCATCCCAATGAAAAGCTTGTTCCAGTAAGGCATTTTGTGTTTTCAATTGTTCGCGCCAATTACGCATAAGGGTATGCAGGTCAATGAGCCAACAAGGATTTATTTCACCCGCACCAAAACTGAAATTAAAATATTGCGATAGTTCATCTAACTGTTCAGGTATGCGTAAATAGGTAGTTTCTTCCGGTAACCGTTCTTTAAAAGCCAGCATCATTTGAGGAGTAGGGTGGAAGTCGAGGATATTACACTGGCGAATCAGAGAAGCTCCAAGCACCTTTTCCAAATCCTGGTAAACAGCCACAGCAAAGGGCATGATGGTTTCAATTTCCCAGGTACGCACAATCCTTCTACCCGTAACCGGATTAATAACACCACTCGCAACTTTTGATGCCGTAAAAGGTTTGTCTTCATCCACCACCATCACCGACTTACCCGCACGCATCAAGTTCCAGCTCAATAAGCTCCCACAAATGCCTTGCCCGATGATGAGAAAATCAACCTTCATGATGTCAGATGTCAGATGTCAGATGTCAGATGTCAGATGTCAGATGTCAGATGTCAGACAATTTTTTGATATGCAAGTTAAATATTTTCTCAAATCCTAAATCCTAAATCCTAAATCCTATATCTGACATCTGCGATCTGCGATCTGCCATCCCTCTCTATTCCTCTATTCTTATCATCATTCCACCAGAGTTAGCCGTAAATCCTGGGGCATACATGCATTGTATGCTGGCATTGCCGGTTGAGAAAACGCCTGTATGGGTTATGAATACGGGGTAATCAAATACATAAGTGCCTTTGGATAGATAGCTGATGAAGAAATTAGTGCTTGCATCTTTGGTGCTTTCATAGTAGCCTAATCCATCCTGCCATTTATAACCACTCAATACATTCACTGGCTCCATGCTTGCCGCACGAGTGTCTTTCAGGTGTAGGTATTCCATGTCGCGGTCGCTTTTGAGGGTCAGTCGGATAATCACTTTATCACCAGGTTTCAAGGGTTCATTTTCTTTTACCGGCTCAAGTATTTTTCCTTTATCACTATTGCGTTCCACAAATAATTGTTTGGTAATACTTAATGGAGTAGAAGATCGTTTAATCTTGTCCATGTCTTCAAAGTACTGCCAGTATACACTTCCCCATGATGGACCTGTTGTTTTTGTACTGCCTTTTGTTTGAACAGAGACTTTTATATTTCCCATTTCAGGTTTTACAAAACGTCCTTCAATCCGCTGTTCAAAATAACCTGTGCCTGCTTCGGTTGTTTTATTTTGGTTACTATAACTCGTATTGCCGAGTTGAATAGTTACTGTTTTATCTGCATGTAATAAATCTGTACCAGACATCAATAAGGCATAACAAGCTTCAGCAGTTGCGATGGTAGTGTTCCAATGATTGGTTTGTTTATTAAGCAATAACCAGTTCCTGGCTTCATCTATGGATTTATTCCCGTTAAACATAGGCTGTCCCTGCTGCAGTTCCTGTAAGAACTGTATCATGGTAGCCTGGTGCTCAATTGGGGTCTGGTACCAACTATAGGTAGATCTGTCTTTCCAGTAGATGGATGACTTACCTGTTTCCTGAACCGCGTTTTCCAGAATGGCATTCCGGATGTTTACATTTACATAACGGATTTCATTGTTGCGGTAATATACAAGTCCGAGTAATGCCCTGTTATACACTGATTGACTTTGCAACTTGAATTTTCCACGATCATAAAAATAGCGGTAAGCCTCACTGTATTTTGGTAAGGCAATGTCTCTGTAAAAACTGCGCATGTACAGGTATTGTATATGTATGTTGGAAACAAGTGTTTGAGTAGTATCCAATTTGTATTTTACCCACTGCTTGTAATCAGTAATCATTGCGTCATCAAGAAACTTAATTGCTTTATCTATTGTTGATTTTAAGCGGATGGCGATATCTGGTGTAATTGCACCGATGCGTTTTAGTTTACCCAGACCGGTTATCACATAATTGGTCATATAGCGATCACCCATACCACCTTTGAACCAACTGAAGCTGCCATCTGGTAATTGCATATCCTGTAACTTCAGGATGAGCTTATCTGTCTGTTCATTGAGGCGGAATACATCAAATAAATGGGCGATGTTTTTTTGTTGTTCTGATTCACTTTGTGCCGCAAATACCCAGGGGGTTTCTTCCAGCATAATTTGTTTTAAGGATGCATTAAGCTCCAGTTTGCTTTTAGCCGTAGCAGTGTCTTTTCTCCAGGCTTCAAACACTTTTTTAATTTTGGCATCACTGTTAACAATATAGTTCCCTAAGGTATTTGCATAGAAGCGATTGAAAGTTTGTTCCACACATTCATAAGGGTATTCCATCAGGTAAGGTAAAGCACGGATGGCTTCCCATATAGGGTTTGATGTATATTGAATAGCAATGGCTTCGTGTGTTAAACTTGGACTATTAGCATTAAGCAGTTTGTCAAAATAAAAAGACTGCGTAGTGTCCTTGGTTATTAAAATCGGAAGACTTTCGGTTACCAGTTGGCGATTGGTTAAAACAGGCAACATATTTTCTTCCCCATCACTATAATTACCTGCCCTTGCAGTTATGCGCCAGCTAAGTGTTTTGTTGAAACTAAAAGGTACTTGTAAGGGAAACTTGATAACCGTGCTTTGTCCGGCGGCAGCCGTAAAATATTGAACTGGAAATACATTTTGAAACCATCCGTCCACCGAGTTTCCGGTAGCAGCATCAATTAATTCAAGTGTAGCCTGACCAGATAATTCTTTCTCACTTAAGTTTGAAACTTTGGCACTGAATTCAAGCTGATCGCCCTCGCGAATAAATCGGGGTGCATTGGCTTGCACCATCACAGTTTTTTGAGTGGTAACGTAAGTATTGGCAGTTCCGAAGGCAAGGTCTTTACTGTGGGCAAGACTCATCCATTTCCATTTGGTAAGTGCATCCGGCATAGTGAAACTGAAAGTATAGTTTCCTGTTGTATCAGCATATAAATGTGGGAAGAAGAAAGCTGTTTCCTGAAAGTTCTTTCGAATGCTCACCGGAACAGTTTGATTTTCTAATGTGGTAATAACTATTGCGCCATTAACACCGGCACTACCATAGAGTTTGGTTGCTTCTTCAGGAGTTAGCGCTTTGGTTGAAAGAATATTTTCATCTTTAATTTGTGGAATACCATTTACTGGCTTGCCATTAACAATATAAAGAGGGGTTAAGTTATTTTCATTTGAAAGACTTGATATGCCCTTTATACTAATACCGGCAGTTTTGCCTGCAAGCGCATATTCATAAAGATCGCCTGGAGGTGGGGGAGCACCAGCAGCTAGTGCTTCTGCCTTGGCTGTTGAACCTACAACACTTCTCATAGCTTTACTAGAAGCCATATCATAATGGTATCTGGCAGATAACATTTGGCTAACATATTTAAGGAGCTTTTCACCCGTAACCGGTTTTCTGATAGCTATCCAATTCCTGATATTGTCTTCCAGCAAATCATTGTAATGGGCTGCTAGTTGAATAGTCGTTTCACCCTTCTCAGGCATATAAAAACGGGGAACAGAGTAGTTTTCATAAGAATGAATTGAACTAAAATTCATACCTGCAATAAAACTATTGCTGAAATAATTCCGCGACCAGAGTGCTGGTGCATTTAATTGGTGCGGCTTAAATTCGTCAAGCGATGCATCATACATCGTGGTTAACATTTCTGCAGCTATGCCTGTTTGCTGGGATCCTTTTACATGAATACTCCAGGTTTCTTTACTTCCTGGTTCTGTTTTGTTTCTATAACTGCTGTATGTTACCTCCAGGTTTTTGTTGTTCCAGGGAACTTCAATCATCGTCTGGAAACTATATTGACGATTGTGTAATACATAAGTCTCCGCAACCGAAAAACCACCTCTGTCTGATTCTGAAGGGATAAAACTGTTTTCGAAATACCCGGTTGATCTGATCTGGTATTCAACAACCGGTTTTAAATTTTTCCTTACTGTTTTTCTTATCACAAATACATCACTGGCAGAAGAACCGCTTATATATAATGCAGTATCACCAGGAATTGCAGTGGTTTTTTCAGATAAGTTTATTTGATAACTGGTATGTGGTAACTGGTTTAACACACGATTCATTACACTGATGAATTGAATTGCAGTTACATTTTTGCCATCCTTATCTTTTGTGGTAGCTTCTATTTTGTACTCTCCGGCAGGGAGCGACTGCTTAAGTTTCAATTCAGTTACGGAAGCTGTATTGATACTTTCATCTGCAACAATTGCTATTGCCGGCCATTGTGTAATGACTGTTTCATTTGCATATTCATCGTGCGGAAAGAGCTGGATGAATTCTTTCCGGCTCATCATAAACTGATCAGGCATTTCCCAAAGTCTTTTGCGGATTAGTCTGTCAGGTGCCTGAAGTCTGGATATTTTTATTTGAACCTCAGCAGGTGTTGCTTCCCCGCTGTAATTGGTTGTTTTAATGCCAATCTGTTTCAGGTCTTTGCTATCTGTTCTGGTTGGACTGTTGATAGCAAGTTGCAAAGATTGGTATCCCATCGTAATTTCTGAACTGGCGGTCCTGGTTTCACCATTTCCATCTGTAACAGAAGCCTGCACACTAAAAGTAAACTGGGTATTTCCATTCGCATCTTCTGTAACATCGTCTGCATTGGCTTTAAATTGAATCGTGAAATTGCCCGATGCATCGGTTGTTAATGTTCCGTTGCTGATTTCTCTGTTGTCATCTGTTCTTGATGGTCCTCTCCAATACCAGGGATAAACCCTTCTGGTATATCGGGTAATATTATAACTCACTCTTGCTCCATCAATATTGTTGCCCGCAAAAGCTTTTGCATTTCCTATGATGGTAATGCTGTCGTTTAACCGATAATTTCCCTTTGGTTTTTCAAAACTTACCTGATAGGTAGGTCGTTTATATTCTTCTACGGAAAAATTGATGTTCCCATTGGGTATTCCGGTTGTGTATAAACCAAAATTACCTGTTAGTGTGCTGGATGGTAGTTGAAAACTGCCGCTGAACGACCCAAATTCATTTAAAACAAAACGTATTGAATCTAATTTTCTTCGATTTACATCTCTTAAAATAACCCAGCCAGAATCATTGGTCAATAATTTACTGTTTTTAGTTTCATATGACCTAGTAACACCAATACCTTTGAAGTACACTGTTTGTCCGGGACGGTATATGGATCGGTCGGTAAAAAAGAAGATACGTCTGGCATCTTTTTCATAACGATTCTTTCGCTCGTTATTAAAATCAGGCATTTCGTCATCATTTGAATAAGAACTGTAGTATTCATATTCAGGGTTGTTGAACTTCAGTTGATCCTTCTTTGTTTCGAATTGGTACCTGTAATAACCACTGTTATTTTTTTCTTCAAAGTTGAAATGTCCATTTTTATCAGTAGCTATTTTTAGCACATTTTTGAAATCGTATTTGCGTTTGACAGCATCATAGTATTGTTGCTGAACAGTAACCGAAACATTGGGCAATGGCTTTCCTGTTTCACGATGTACTACGAAATAATCAGCCCCATTTTTAATATAGCTGATATCTGACACTATGAGATTTAGGTACCTTAGCTTACTAAGACTATCCTTGAACAATGCATTATTTGAAGTTAATAGGGCATAATTTCCAGAAGGTAAACCTGCAAATGCCAACTCTGTACTATGAAGCTGATAATCGTTTGTTTTTGGTAACGCAAAAGCAATTGATTTGTAAATTTTGTGCTTTGTAATGTTTTTCCAGAAGCCATTTTCCCAGAGCCTGTCTAAATATTGCTGATCATTCTCAATGCGAAGAATTCTTACATAAATACTATCTGTATTCCGATAGTCAAGCTTCACCCTAAAAGGCAAACCTATACTGTTTACTTTTTCTCCATTGAGGGATAAGGATACCTGATTTATCTGGTTTAACTGGTTTTGCATTTGTCTTACCCCAGTTAAGCTGGTGTCGTAAAGCTTTAAAGCATTATCTATAATTTCCTTTGCTTTTACATATTCAAATCGGTTGGTAGTATCGCCCGAAGCATTATACCCCATTGCCTTATTGATATGGATTTGGGCAATTTTCGACCAGATTTCTGCTGTAATATTATATGTAGGATATTTTTCGGTCAACCACAGTAGCACTTTCTCTGTTTTTTCTGACTCATCGTTTAACAGGCCCTGCATGCCAACCCAATTAATACGCTCAAGGTCCAGAGCGACAAGTAAGTTCTTATCCTTATCGGTAGAGTGGTGTTGTAATAATTGCTGATAAAGGATTAAAGTATTCCATATGCCAGAACTGCTATCGCTGGTGCCGAATTTATGTTGTAAGAAATCAGGTAAAGGGGCGATTGCTTTTTCGTCGCTAAGTGTAAAATTATTCACCGGCATACTACGGTATGAATCCGATGATTGGTAAAACGCAATTGCTTCCCGAATAGCAAGGTCATATAAACTCGTGTTGGGATAATTTTTATATCCTTTAATCAGCACTGCTTCATAAGTATCAATCGGTACATTTTTCAGTAATGATTCATTTTGGAGAACAGAAGTATAAAGTGAAGAGATGTACTGGTAAAAATCATCCATCGACCATTCATCGATATCATTTTTTAATTCAGTAGCCGCATTTTTTCTTTGATAGATCATATACCTGCGTTCTGAAAAATAGCGGGACGTATTTTTCGCCAGTAACAACTGTAAAACCGCTTTTACAACCGGGTCAGTAGTTTTTTTTACGGTTGAATCCAGGGATTTAATTCCATCTGCTTTTGTTTTCTGGGTGATATTGCTTTCCAGTGAGTAGCGATATATCAGACATTTAACTTGTTGTGCAGGTTTTTTTTGCAACGTTGCTAAAGTGTAAAGTTTATTTACTTTATCAAGTGCTGTATTGGTTAACCCTTTTTCGAGAATCAGGGTATCGATCGTGAACCACTCATTCAGGTAGCTTGTATCGGTCTGCTGGGCCTTGGTTTTAACGATAAAAGAACAAGTCAGTAAAAGAATCAATAGACTGGATCGCATGTATTGGAATTTGGTCGAAAAATACGTTCTATTTAAACGAGATGCAAACATCATTCATATTCATAGCGAAAGCAATGGATTAACAAAAGTTTAGCCAGAAAAACGAAAGCTTGTGACTTTCGCCACAAGCTTTACCCCCAATTTGTAATTGTTTGAATACTCCTTTGAGTTTCTATAACAGGTGCAAGTTGCAAACTTGTTTCCAGTCGACCTATACCGTTTAGTTGGTATTTTATTTGGTAATGATTAGATAATGTGAGAGAAGGGGTGTTAGGTTCTGCTTGCATTTGAGAATGGTGCGCAGACCATGGACCAACAGAGTTCCACAAAATTACGCATGCCACCTAGGCATAAAAAAGCCTGCTTGTAGGCAGGCTTTCCATACTATAAAGATACGATTTTTTATTTTTTGAGGGCAGCGGCCATGGTAATGCCGATATCTGCTGGACTGGCAACAACATCAATGCCGCATTCAGCCATGATTTTCATTTTTGCAGCAGCTGTATCGTCAGCACCACCGATGATTGCTCCTGCATGTCCCATACGACGGCCTGGAGGGGCTGTTTGACCTGCGATAAAACCAACTACTGGTTTTGTTTTATTGTCTTTGATCCAACGTGCAGCTTCTGCTTCCATGCTACCACCGATTTCACCTATCATGATGATACCATCAGTTTCAGGATCATTCATCAAAAGTTCAACGGCTTCTTTGGTTGGGGTACCGATAATTGGGTCACCGCCAATACCAATAGCGGTACTGATACCTAAACCAGCCCTAACAACCTGGTCGGCTGCTTCGTAAGTAAGGGTACCACTTTTTGAAACGATTCCAATACGTCCTGGTTTGAAGATAAAACCTGGCATAATACCTACTTTGGCTTCTCCTGCTGTAATAACACCAGGGCAGTTTGGTCCGATCAGGCGGGTAGGTTTACCCAGCATGTAATTTTTTACCCTTACCATATCCTGAACAGGAATACCTTCTGTAATACAAACAATCAGGCCAATGCCTGCATCAGTTGCTTCCATAATTGCATCGGCTGCAAAAGCAGGCGGTACAAAGATGATACTTACATCAGCACCCGCTGTTTTTACTGCATCAGCTACTGTATTGAAAACAGGACGATCGAGGTGTGTGCTTCCGCCCTTACCAGGTGTTACACCACCAACCACGTTTGTGCCATATTCAATCATCTGCGTAGCGTGGAAAGTACCTTCTGTTCCGGTAAAGCCCTGAACAATAATCTTTGAGTTTTTATTCACTAATACTGCCATGGTAATGGATTCTTGTATGTTGAAATTTGGCGCAAAAATAGGAGAAAATGAACGGATGTTGCCTATTGAAGCAAAGTTTGTTCATTCTAT